>CASEAJ010000102.1 GCA_949285425.1 uncultured Porphyromonadaceae bacterium | reverse complement strand
TTCCACCTTCGTGGACTTAAGAAAGTTGAAATTGAATTCGGACTGCTGGCCATAGCACATAATCTTGCAAAAGTAGCCTCCTAAGAGGCTTATAGCAATGAAAAAAACAATGTGAAAGGAATAAAATCTTCAAAAGTAAGTTGGAGAACTCCTATTTCTAGAAAAATCACAATGACTGCAATTGAAATAAAAACAATAAAAGAGGCCATCTCTAGTTTATTTTGAGACAGCCTCTTTTTGTAGCGGGAACGAGAATTGAACTCGTGACCTCCGGGTTATGAATCCGACGCTCTAACCAACTGAGCTATCCCGCCTCGTTTCTAAAGCGGTGCAAAGATAGTAATTTTACGCAAACTCACAAAAATAAAAGACATTTTTTTCTGTTTTTCCCTGTTTTTTCCCAAATACACAACCCTTCCCCTCTGTAAACGCCCCTATGAGAATACTTTTTTTGCATATTACTTCAACAAAACCCTATTTTACACAACACCCACCTTCGAAGCCAATCCTTAAAGATAACACTTTTTAACAGTACAAACTTCATATATTCATCACTATTTCCTACTTTTGAAAAAAATAGCAAAAAACACTTTATAAATCATAAAAACATTCAAAGAAAATGAGAAGTTTAAATAAATCACGGTTAAAAGCATTGGCCATAGATATCGCTATCATATTCCTTATATGGCTTGTTACCTACATACTTTTTGAAGTTTTCTTCAAAACAAGCATCCATTATTTCATCCGTCATCAACTGAGAATCGCGATTGTCATTGCCCTGTTCTTATGCAAAGATCTTATCAATGGGCAAAGTATCGGAAAAAAAATATGCAAGTTAAAGGTTGTGGACAATGAAGGAAAAGATCTAAGCCCGCTCAAACTATATTTGAGAAACTTTTTCGCCTTCATCTTCTTCATTGAAATCATTTTTCTGTTTTGCAGCAACAAACGCACAGGCGACATTGCTTTCAACACTAAAGTTGTACCAATGCCTGATGCCCCCCGCCCCGCCACATCAAGGCAAATTGCCGCCAGCATAGGCTTCTTCATTGGCAGTATAGCCGTTTACTTCCTCTTGGCTTTTATCCTTATACGAGCAATCAAGGTTCTCTGACACACCCAGACATTAACATGACAATCCCTGAAACCGAAAAAGAATTTGAATACTCTTTTTCCGTTTCAGGGACTGTCATATTTATCTTATAACTTACAAGTTTTACATTTCTGTCAGACTTTCATCCATTTCACGCAAGCGGTTGCGGCAAAAGGCAATCAACTCGGTTGCCCGCTTCAGTTTTTTTTCCATAATATCCATATCCAACTCCTCACCGCTTTCCAACAAGGCAAGAATCGCTTCCAATTCATCCTCGGCCTGTACATATGATTTTATCTTTACCATATATTTCCTGTCATAAATTAAACAAACGACAATTACGAATTTATCCTCTACTAATCTTCCGAGAAATGAACCAATACATGCCGGTAGGAATTGAAGATTTTAGACTTGGACACATAACCCACATAACGCTTTTCATCATCCACCACGGGCAAGTTCCACGCTCCGGTATCTTCAAAAACCTGCATGACCTTCTCCATCGGCATACCCTGGTTTATTACTGCCGGAGGAGAAATCATCAGTTGGCCTACCGTAAAGCGTTCATACAGTTCAGGCCGGAACATAATATTGCGCACTTCGTCCAACAACAAAACCCCCAGCAGCACTCTTGAATCCGGATTTACAACCGGAAATATATTCCGCTTTGATTTCGATATGATCTTTACCAATTCTCCCAAAGTCATGTCGGGGTGCAATTCCGACAAGTCTGTTTCAATCACATTTTCCATTTTCAACAAGGTGAGCACAGCACGGTCCTTATGATGGGTAATAAGTTCGCCCTTCTGGGCCAACCGCATGGCATAAAGACTATGCGGTTCAAACAACATGATGGTAATGTATGATATGACGGAGACAATCATCAGTGTCATGAACAGGTTATAGCCACCGGTGAGTTCCGCTATCAGGAAAATACCTGTCAGCGGTGCATGCATCACTCCCGACATCAATCCGGACATGCCCGCCAAAGCAAAATTAGCTTCAGGGAGTACAATCCCGAAAGTATTGAAAATACGCGCCACCACAAAACCGGTCAAACTTCCAATATAAAGCGATGGAGCAAATATTCCCCCTACCCCTCCGGCACCGTTCGTTGCTACCGAAGCAAAAATCTTGAAGAAAATTATCAGGACCAGATACGCGCAGAACACCCAATTCACCTGTGCATAGTTGGCAAAGAAACTGTGATTTGCCAATGATTCCGCCTCACCGTTGAGCAATGCCTCTATCGTTTCATAGCCTTCGCCGTACAAAGGAGGGAATATGAATATCAACAAGCTCAACACGGCTCCACCGACGAGCAATTTGATCCACGGACTTTTCATTTTACGGAACAGCCCCTCAAGATAATTCATTCCCCGTGTAAAATACAACGAAACCAATCCGCATACAATTCCCAGCAGAATGAGGAACGGAATACGTTCAATGGCAAAAGGTTCGTACACGGTAAAATGAAACATGAAAGCATTGCCTGCAAAAATATAGGACAACGAGGTGGCCGTAACCGAAGATATAAGCAACGGCACAACCGATGCCATTGTCATGTCGAGCATCAGCACCTCGAGCGTAAACACCAGACCGGCAATCGGTGCCTTGAATATGCCTCCTACTGCACCGGCCGCACCGCAGCCGACCAGCAGCATCAAGGTCTTCTGGTCCATTTTGAAGAACTTGCCCAGGTTGGAACCAATGGCCGAGCCGGTCAGCACGATTGGAGCCTCCGCACCCACCGAACCGCCAAAACCGATTGTTATGGAACTGCCCACCAAAGATGTCCACACATTATGCAGTTTCAATATGCTTTTCCGCTGGGAAATGGCATAGAGAATGCGGGTCACCCCATGACTTATATCATCTTTCACTATATAGCGGACAAACATCGACGTAAGGGCTATGCCCACAATCGGATACAGCAAATACCAATAATTCACCTCGTCGGCGGTGATAGTTGTGGACAGCAGACTCTGAATGAGATGAATGGCCGTTTTCAATATATATGCAGCCACCGCAGCCAACACACCTACCACAAAACTGAGAAAAATAATGAAATGACGTTGCTTGATATGAGCTTCACGCCACGCAATCATTTTCAAATACCAATTACTTTCCATTTTTCAAATGTAATTTATCAAGAAGAAACCAGCATCCCATTCGTCTGAAACAGTCACCAACCACCCTGTTCACACCCCTTTTCCCTTCACAAGCACTTCTAAGGTAAACAACAGTATCTTCAAATCCGTTTTCAACGACATATTGTCCATATAGATAATGTCATAGTTGAGCCGTTCCACCATTTTTTCTATCGTATCGGTGTAGCCGATACGAATGGGTCCCCACGAAGTCAATCCCGGACGAATGCGGTATACCAGGCAATAATACGGAGCCTTTTCCTCTATTTGCCTGATGTAGTATTCACGTTCCGGACGTGGCCCCACAATGCTCATTTCCCCTTTCACTATATTCCAGAACTGGGGTAACTCATCCAAGCGGTAACGGCGCAATATACGCCCTATCCGTGTCACCCGGCTGTCGGTTGCACTGCTCAGTTTCGGTGTTCCTTCCTTTTCCGCATCGGCATACATGGTGCGGAACTTGATAATGTTGAACGGCCGTCCGAACTGCCCGATCCGTTCCTGCCTGTAAAATACCGGTCCTTTCGAATCGATTTTTATCCATATGCCGAAAAACAGGAAAACCGGAAACAGCAACAACAAGGCAAACGACGAAACAACCAAGTCGAAAAAACGTTTCATGCACACTTCCCAATCCTTCATGCTGGAAGAGGTGACGTTCACCATAGGGCTGACTCCCAGTTCCGTCATTTTCACCCCACCGATCAAGATATCATACGAACTCGGTGTAAACCGGATACTCACATTGTAGCGGTACAGCGAATTGATCAGCTGAAACAGCTGGGTCTCCGTCGTTTTTTCCAAGGCAATAATCACATCCTGCACATTATAATCGCGTACAATGGCGGTCAGACGGTTCAACCCACCCAATACATCGCCTTGCGGACCGCTCTTTTCCTCGGATACATGACCGATAACCTTATATTCCGGCATGCGGTGTTCTATCTCCCGGGCTATCTTGCGGGCACTTTCACCGGTACCGACCACAACAGTGCGCATGGCCCAGCGCCCCGAGCGGTATTCCCTCCACACCTGCCGGCACACAATCGCCCGGAACGCGTATGTCACAATAAACAACAACCCGAACAGCACCAGCAACGACCAATAATAATATTGATAGGAAACCACCACATCATCCAGCAGCAACACAAAAAATATAACAATGGCAATAATGGCCGATGAAACAAATGTGGTAGGCAACAACTTCACCTGCCGCTGCTTCTCCGGATGAAGATATACCCCCGAAAGCACATTTACAAACAGGCAGCACAGCGGGAACAACAGCAAACTGGTATAAAAATTATAATTGGGAATGAATATCTGCAAATTGCCGAACATGGTTTCCGCCCGTACCAACCGCCTGAAAGTCATGAAAAGAATCCATACAATCAAAGCGGAAAGTATATCGACAACCATGTAAACCAAGCGCAACTGTCGTTTGTTCATAGCGCAGCTTCCCTTCCTTTATTGTCGTATGATTTTGAACACATTCCCTTTGTCAAGTTTGATGATGGAAGAAGGGGCCGGCAACTCGTTTTCTTCCCTGCGGAAATCGACCACGTAGTCCACACTGTCCCTGATAACATCCGATATTTGTGCATAGTTGGCGGGAGTAGGTTCACCGCTCACATTGGCCGAAGTGGAGACGATGGGTTTGCGGAAACGCTCGCACAAGGTTCTGGAAAAAGCCTCACGAGTCACCCGAATGCCAATGGAGTTGTCCTCGGCCACCAGGTTCTTCGCCAGATTCTTTGCTTCGGGGTAGATAATGGTCAACGGTTTCTCACTCAGTTCAACCAAATCCCACGCCATGTCGGGTATTTCATCCACATAGCTCTGTATACGCGCCATGCTGTCCACGAGCACCAGCATAGACTTGGCATCCGAACGCTTCTTTATTTCATACACACGTCTTACAGCTTCTTCATTGGTGGCATCGCATCCCAATCCCCACACCGTATCGGTAGGATATAAAATGACACCCCCGGCGCGGAGGACTTCCACCGCCTGTTTTACTTCCGAATTAATGTCCATTCTGTTTTCCGTTTAATATCGCAAAGATAAAAAGAATAGTGAAAAGAGCATGAATGAAGACAAAAAAACCGCACCGCGTCGTGTAACCGGCAGCATCATGTCGTACATCTGACAGCATCATGTTATCGTCCCACAGCCGTGGGACACGTGTATCACGGCCGTGGGACACGTGTCCCATATATGTGAGACACGTGTACCACATACGTGGGACGATAACATCACAAGCATAAAACAGAAACTTCTAACATACAAACACACGACTTCGTGAAGAATAACCGACGGCAGTTCCTTGCTTCCGTAGCCTCCAGCCGTGGATGCCTTCCCGTTGCCTTGTTGTAAAAAAGGCTTCCGTTAACATATTTTACCGTAAAACAAGCCCGAAAATTTTCATGTCAGAAAATTAATCCGTTCCTTTGTGAAAACAGCCGACAGGCACAACTCAAATGCTTTTCAAGTAATTTTCATTAAACGCAATAAATTATGGATGCAAACGACATCAGACAATTAAATCCCAAAGCTTTATGGAACAACTTCCATCGGATTGCACAAGTGCCCCGTCCTTCCGGGAAAAAAGATGAAATAGGCCGTTTCCTTGTCGGGTTCGGCCAGTCATTAGGTTTGGAAACCCTGCAGGATGAAATTGGGAACGTATTGATACGCAAGCCGGCGACACCCGGCATGGAGAACCGGAAAGCTGTCATTCTACAGGCACACATGGACATGGTGCCTCAAAAAAACAGCGATGTGCAGCACGACTTTGAAAAAGACCCGATCAAGGCCTATATCGATGGCGAATGGGTCAAGGCCCAGTCCACCACCCTCGGAGCCGACAACGGCATAGGGTTGGCAGCAGCCCTCACCCTGCTCGAGTCAAAAGACATTCCGCATCCGGACCTGGAGGTGTTTGTCACCGTAGACGAAGAAACCGGCATGTTCGGAGCTTTCGGGCTGCAGCCCAATTTCCTGCAAGGAGAAATATTGCTGAACCTCGACTCGGAAGACGAAGGTGAACTATACGTGGGATGTGCCGGCGGCCTGGATGCCAACATCACATTCCGCTACCGTGAAGAAGCCGTGCCCGAGGGTGATGTGGCACTCAAAGTGTCGCTGACCGGGCTGAAAGGCGGACACTCGGGGATGGACATCGTGTTGCAACGCGCCAATGCCAACAAACTCATGTTCCGCTTCCTGCGCGAAGCGGTAGCCGAATACGAGGCACGTCTGGCAAGTATCGACGGAGGTAGCCTGCGCAATGCCATCCCGCGCGAAGCCTTTGCCGTCATTACGGTTCCCGCCGATGGAATAGACGACATTATCGGACTGGTGGAAGAATACCGCGAACTGTTCAACAACGAATACCGCCACAAAGAAGCACACATCGACCTGAATGTGGAAGAAGTGCCGCTCCCCGATGGCCTCATGCCCGAAGAAATACAGGACGACCTCATCAACGCAGTAACGGCCTGCCCCGACGGTGTGTTCCGGTTCATCGACGATGTGCCCGACATTGTGGAAACATCCAACAACCTCGCCATTGTCAAGTCAAACGGTTCTGCCATTGAAATCAAGTCGTTGCTGCGCAGTTCGGTCGAATCGCGCAAAGAAGAACTGGCCGACATGATTGAAAGCGTATTTTCACTGGCCGGAGCAAAGGTTGAGTTCACGGGAGGTTATCCGGGCTGGGCTCCCAACATGCAATCGCCCATTCTGCAAACCATGAAAAAAGTCTATCTGCAGAAATTCGGCAAAGAACCCAAGGTCATGATTATCCATGCCGGACTCGAATGTGGCATACTAAGTACCCACTACCCGAAAATGGACATGATTTCATTCGGCCCGACCATCCGTCACCCCCACTCGCCCGACGAAAAAGTCAACATTGCAACCGTGGGCAAGTTCTGGGAATACCTGCTCGCCACATTGGAAGAAATTCCGGTGAAAGCTTAACGGCAATACAATTCAATCATATCGTTGCAGTGTACCGAACAGCTCATGCCTGCCTGTTTGGTACACTGCATCTTTTTCTTTTCTTAGCTTCTCTCACAACCATGTACAGAACAATTCTGTCTGTCCAATCAAAAATACTCAAACAAGTTTGCCTTTTTGAGCCCACCTTTCACTCTCTTTGAATAAGATAGGATGTGTCTCAGCATAATCAAGTTGAAAACACGGTTTTCACTTGCTTCTGCTTTCGACTTTCACTATCTTTGCACGCCCGTCGATGAAAACCATCCACGGCACTTCCACAAACACCTTTCACACAAGCATGATTGTCTGCATAGCCGAAAAGCCCAGTGTGGCCCGTGACATAGCCGAGATACTCGGTGCCAAAACCCGCAAGGATGGATATATTGAGGGAAACGGATACTGCGTGACGTGGACTTTCGGACATTTGTGCAGTTTGCTCGAACCGCACGAATACTCACCTGACTGGAAAGCGTGGGCCTTAAGCCGCCTGCCCATGATACCGACCCGTTTTGCCATTAAAGTAATGGACGACAGTGGTATCCAAAAACAATTCAAAGTAATAGAACAATTGGTGAGCAAAGCCGACGAGGTGGTGAATTGCGGTGATGCCGGACAGGAAGGAGAACTCATACAACGTTGGGTGCTGCAAAAGGCAGGATGCAAATGTCCGGTGAAGCGACTATGGATATCATCACTGACAGAAGATGCCATTCGCGAAGGATTCGCCTCACTGAAACCGGAAAAAGATTACCAGCGGCTGTACGAAGCCGGACTTTCGCGCGCCATCGGCGACTGGCTGTTGGGCATGAATGCCACACGACTCTACACCTTGAAGTATGGACACAACCGGCAAGTGCTCTCCATAGGAAGGGTACAGACCCCCACGCTTGCCCTGATTGTAAACCGTCAACTGGAAATTGAACACTTCAAGCCAGAGGCATACTGGGAATTGAAAACCACCTACCGTGAAACGGTTTTTTCCGCTTCGTCCGGACGATACGCCACAGTAGCAGAAGGCCAGGAAGCCTTGGATGCCGTAAAAGACGCCCCCTTTACAGTGACCGACATCACAACCAAAAAAGGTACGGAATCGGCACCACGACTGTTTGACCTCACCTCGCTGCAAGTGGAATGCAACAAGAAGTTCGGTTACTCGGCCGATGACACGCTCAAATACATCCAAAGCCTTTATGAAAAGAAAATAACGACCTATCCGCGCGTCGACACCACTTATCTGAGCGATGACATGTATCCAAAAATACCCGGTATACTCAAAGGCATGAAGGGCTACGAAACGCTCACAGCCCCGTTGCTGGAAGGCAAACTGCCGAAAACAAAGAAAGTTTTCGACAACAAAAAAGTTACCGACCACCATGCCATCATTCCTACCGGCGTACCTGCCAACGGCTTGACCGACACCGAACGGAACGTATTTGACCTCATAGCCCGCCGGTTCATTGCCAACTTCTACCCGGAGTGCAAGATATCGACCACCACCGTACTGGGTGAAGCCGGCAAAGTCGAATTCAAAGTGAACGGAAAACAGATTCTGGAACCCGGCTGGAGGGTGGTGTTTGACAAGCCGAAAGCCGACAATGAAAAAGAGTCGGACGAAGAGCGCACATTGCCCATCTTCACCCAAGGGGAAAGCGGTCCGCACGAGCCCAATCTTGCCGAGAAGTGGACCTCGCCACCCAAGCCCTACACCGAGGCCACCCTGTTGCGTGCCATGGAAACAGCCGGTAAACTGGTCGAAAACGATGAATTGCGCGATGCTCTGAAGGAAAACGGCATCGGCAGACCATCTACCCGTGCGGCCATTATTGAAACATTGTTCAAGCGCAACTACATACGCAAAGAACGCAAAAACCTGATTGCCACACAAACCGGCATAGAACTGATAAAAACCATACAGGAAGATTTGCTGAAATCGGCCGAGCTGACCGGACTGTGGGAAAAGAAACTGCGCCAGGTGGAAAAAGGTGAATACGAAGCCAGACAATTTCTCGACGAACTGAAAGAAATGGTATGCACCATCGTGCTCAACGTAAAGAGCGACAACCGGACCATAGAAGAAATCATGCGGCTGCCCGATGCTCCTGCGGATGACCCCATAGTGGGGACTCCCTGCCCTTTATGCAAGAAGGGTACACTGCTGAAAGGAAAAACCGCCTACGGATGTAGCGAGTGGAAAAACGGCTGTTCGTACAGACGCCCTTTTTCCGACGAATAGCGACAGGTCAAGGTCTATCTGCGTCAACTACAAAAAATATCTATTTTCAACTGTCATATGGAAACAAAGACCCTCACACAACACATGCTTGTCGAACCCTGCCACACAGCCGAGTCTATGGGTTCGGGCACTTTACCGGTGCTGGCCACACCTGCACTGATTGCCTTTCTGGAAAATACGGCCATGAAACTGGTCGACAACCTGCCGGAAGGTGAAACGACAGTCGGTACCAGCATGAACCTGCAGCATTTGAAAGCCAGTGCCGTCGGCGAAACCATTCATTGCGAAGCAAGACTCACGCATCAGGAAGGCAGACGATACACTTTCAGCATAAAAGCGACCAACAGCCGGGGCGAAACCATCGGCGAAGGTACACACGAACGCTTCGCCGTCCATGCCGAACGTTTTATGGGCAAGTTGCAACAAGCTCATTAATAAAACATAAAAACCAACTGGCACAACATAAAAAACAACTACTTTTGTAAAAAATAAAACCAATTATAAATTTTCTAAATTGTTCAAGTATGAAGAATACAGCCTTTTTAGTTCTCTTCGCTCTGTGCAGCCTGTACGCCTGCAACAACAAGAGCACAACGCCGGTCCTGTTGGATGCACAGGCGTTTTCCACACAAGTCGACAACAAGCCGGTTGCCTTGTACACCCTTGAATCGGGCAACGGAGTGTACATGCAGGTAACCAACCTGGGAGGCCGCGTGGTTTCTCTCTTTACTCCCGACAAGAACGGCCAATACGAAGACATTGTTCTCGGTTTCAACAACATTGAAACCTATCTGAACAACCCCGGCGAACGCTATCTCGGACCGGTAGTAGGACGTTTTGCCAACCGCATTGCCAAAGGAACATTCCAGCTCGATGGCAACACTTACCAGCTGCCTATCAACAACAACGGCCAAACGCTTCACGGAGGTTTGAAAGGGCTTGACATGGTGGTGTGGAACGTAGATGCCGTTACCAAAAACGAAATCAAGATGTCTTACGTGTCACCCGATGGAGATGATGGTTTTCCCGGTACGCTGACACTGCACATGACCTATACCCTGACCCCTCAAAACGAATTCAAGCTTGCCTACGAAGCGACTACCGACAAACCCACAGTTGTCAACTTGTCACACCACGGACTGTTCAACCTGAAGGGTGAAGGCAACGGAACCATTCTCGACCACATTTTAACATTGAACGCGAGCTACACGACTCCGGTAGACAGCGTTTTAATACCTACCGGCGAAATAGCCCCGGTAGACGGCACGCCTTTTGACTTCAGAAAACCGACAGCCATAGGCGAACGGATCAATGCCGACAACGAACAGTTGAAAAACGGTGCCGGCTATGACCACAACTGGGTTATAGACCGCAAGACTGCCAACGATGTGGAATGGGTAGCTACTTTGTATGAACCGAACAACGGACGTGTCATGGAAGTATGGTCCGACCAGCCGGGCGTTCAGTTTTACAGCGGCAACTTCTTCAACGGAAAGAGCACGGGCAAATACGGCAAAACTCAAAACTACCGTGAAGCCTTGGCACTGGAAACACAAAAGTTCCCCGACAGTCCCAACCAGCCCAACTTCCCTTCTACACGCTTGAATCCGGGAGAAACCTACACACAAACCTGCATCTATAAATTCTACACGAAGTAATGCCGGTTTCCTGAAAGAAAAAGAAAAAACGCTGGTATCCACTTGTGATACCAGCGTTTTTTTGTTGATACTTCATAACACTCTCAAGTTTTCTTGTCTTTCCGCATTTTCAAGTCGCGCAAGGCACAGTCGGCATCACAACCAGCACAGGAACAGCCCGACTTTCCGCCACCTGTCAACAGCTTGTATGTACGCCATGCCACATACGAAAACACAAATATACCGATTATGATAACCGCCACCTGCTGCATAACCCTGTTCAATTACATCAACACCACTCCATTATCCGAACAGTTGAAACACCGTAAACGCAACAAGCCAAGCCAGCAACAACGTGTAGCCCGCAGAAAAAAAGGCCCAACGCCAACCGCCCGCTTCGTTTTTTATGGCGACTATCGTTGCTATGCAAGGGAAATAAATCAGCACAAATAACATGAGACAAATCGCCACAACAGGAGTAAAGACAGGGGTACCATCGGCATACGTATCGGCTTTGATACGTTCGGAAAGCGCAGCATGATCTTCATCGGCATTGCCTGTATAAAGCACTCCGAGCGTACTGACAACAATCTCTTTGGCCGCCACCCCCGAAAGCAACGCCACACTTGTCTTCCAGTCGAACCCGCAGGGTGCCATGACCGGCTCGATGGCATGACCTATCCGTCCAATGTATGAGTTTTCCTGCTGTTCCATCCGTTGCTGGGCCGTAAGTTCTCCGCCTCCGGCAGGCCGAGGATAATATCCCAGGAACCATATCACTATGGAGGCCAGCAAAATGACGGTACCCATCTTCTTCAGATATTGTTTTCCTTTCTCCCATGTATGAATGAAAATGGAACGCATGGTCGGCACGCGGTAAGGAGGCAACTCCATGACAAAGGGAGTTTCATCTTTCGGGAAAAGAAAACGCTTGAACACCCGTGCCATGACCACGGCCAACACAATGCCGGTAAAATAAAGTCCGAAAAGCACCCAACCTGCATGAGCCGGGAAAAACGCCCCGGCCAACAACAGATAGACCGGCAGACGGGCACTGCACGACATGAACGGGTTGACCAGTATCGTAATCATGCGGCTGTTGCGGTTCTCTATGGTACGGGTAGCCATAACAGCCGGCACATTGCATCCGAAACCCATGATAAGCGGTATGAACGACTTGCCGTGAAGGCCCATGCGGTGCATGATTTTGTCCATGATAAAGGCAGCCCGGGCCATGTAGCCCGAATCTTCCATCAACGAAATGAAAAAGTAAAGAATGAGTATGTTGGGCAGGAACACAATGACCCCACCTACCCCGCCTATAATACCATCGACCACCAGGTCGCGCAACGGACCGGGAGCCATGGCATCCGACAACATACCTCCCAGCCAGGCCACACCGGCTTCAATCCAATCCATCGGATACTGACCAAGCAAAAAAGTACATTGGAACATGACGAACATGAACAGCAGAAACAACGGATAGCCGAAATACTTGTTTGTCACAACGGAATCAATCTCCGACGTGCGGCGGTATTTGTCCTCTTTCTTACCTTCGACAAGCGTTTCGCGCAATGCACCGGATATAAAACCGTATTTGGCGTCTGTAATGTACGATTCAATATCCTCGCCCAAAGCCGGTTCCAGGCGTCTGATTTCCCTGTCACGTGCATGAAGCAACCTGTCGGCATGAGCCAGTCGGCCAACCGCCTTCTCGGCATCCGGATCCTTTTCCAGCAATTTCAGCGACCAGTAACGAGGAGGATAAAGTGCGGTCAACGAGTGCTCACGGGCAAGCAAGGGTTTCAGCCGTTCGATACTCTGTTCCAGTTGTTCGCCGTAATTGATGTGTATGTGGCGCACCGTTTCATGCACATTCTGCTCGCCTTCGAGGTCGGAATGATGCGCTTCCTCCGTGTGACGGTGAGGTATTTCTATGGCATGATGATAATCGTCGAGCAAACGGTCGTGCCGCACAGAGGGAATAAGCATGCCCGAAGCATCGAGCACATCGCTCCCTTCATAAAGTTTAATGGCCATGGCCATCAACTCTTCCAGTCCCTGACGTTTGCGGGCCACCGTAGGCACAAAAGGAATGCCGAGCAACTTGCCCAGACTGTCATAGTCGAGTTTGTCTCCCGACGACTCCAGTTCATCGTACATGTTAAGCGCCACCACCGTGCGCACATTCATGTCGATAAGCTGTGTGGTGAGATACAGATTGCGTTCGAGATTCGAAGCGGCCACCACATTGATGATGACATCGGGCATTTTTTCCGTAATGTATTGCTGCACGTAACGCTCCTCCGGCGAATAGGCAGAAATGGAGTAAGTACCGGGCAGGTCGACCAACGTGATGTGATAGCCCCGAAAGTCAAAATGCCCCTCCTTGGCATCGACCGTCACGCCGCTGTAGTTGCCCACATGTTCGTGAGCCCCCGAAGCGTAGTTGAACAACGTGGTCTTGCCGCAGTTAGGGTTCCCCACCAAAGCTATGGTAATGCTCTTGCGCCGGTCAAGGGCGGCACGACGCACCTCTTCTTCTTCGACAAGGGTTTCGGCACTGGTGTGGAGCGACTGCGACACTTCCTCCTCGCTCATGACCTCAATCAGTGCGGCCTCGCTGCGCCGCAAAGACACCTCATAGCCCATGACCTTGTATTTAATCGGATCGTTCAGCGGGGCATTCAGCAACGACTCCACCACTTTGCCTTTCACAAAGCCCATTTCCACAATGCGTTTGCGAAATCCTCCGTGTCCCGACACCTTGACAATAGATGCCTTTTCACCTGTTTTAAGTTCCGATAATTTCATGACTCAAGCTCTCCTGAATTATTCAGCTTGCAAAGGTCGCACATTTCAACGAGCTGTGCAATCACCAAATGTAGGTATTTCCACGAAACAGATTTCTCAGGTCGCATTTCTTCGGCCGGTGACATGTCCGGACGACATGCCGGAGCCTTCTCTCCGCTTCCATCGCAGCGACACAGGCCAGGCCTTTTTTGCTGTCCGGAAAATCTGTCGGCGTGACTTCACCGACTTACTTCCATGACTCGCCCAACTCATTCCCGTGACTTCACCGACTCAGCACGCTGACTTTACCAACTCAGCACGCTGACTTTACCAACTCAGCCCGCTGACTTCACCAACTCAGCCTCGTGAGTTGAGCAACTCAGCCACTTGAGTTGGGCAACTCGGCCACATGAGTTGGGCAACTCGTCCACATGAGTTGAGCAACTCGATTGTACGTCTATAGCCGGAACATGCCGAGCGAACACTAAAGCACTATTGTTCAGTGTTTTATATAGGAATTTTATCATTAGCATATGTAACAAGATCTCATGGGGTCATGAAGAAAACACATAAAACACAGCAGGGACATGTCGGCCGACATGTCCCTGCTGCCCTTCCCTGATGTGGCTGGATTTATGCTTCGTATTTCTTTTCGCTGTGCTTCACCACTTTGGCTTCGAGATAGAAAATGGTTTCCTCGGCTATGTTGGTGCAATGGTCGCCGAAGCGTTCGAGCTTGCGTATAATGGCAATGAGCAGGAGGCAGAGGTAGGCCTCTTTGGGATGTTTCTCCAGGTAAGCCGCCACAACGGTCAAGGCCTGCTTGTTTATCTCATCCACGCCGTTGTCTTTTGCAATGACCTGTTGGGCCAGGTCCACATCTTCCTTTTCAATGGCCTCGCGAGCCAGGGCAAGCATGTCAAACACCAGTTGGCACATTTCCTCGAGCCTCGAAGCCAGAATGATGTTCTCGCTGATGACCGTGTCGTCGGGCAGGTTCATGACCGAGCGGGCAATGCTTTCGGCAAAATCGCCCAAGCGTTCAAGGTTGGTGTTGATTTTGAATATGGAAAGCACGAAGCGCAAATCAATGGCCACCGGTGCATACAAGGCGATAATGTCCTCGCATTCGCTGTCTATTTTCAGTTCACAGGCATTTACCTTACGTTCGCGGCACACAACCGAATAGGCCTGTTCCTTGTCGTTTTTCAGCAAAGCCTCCATGGCGTGATGTATCTGCTGGTCGACCAGCGACCACATCTCAAGCACCTCACCCTTCAGGTGCTGTATTTCTTTATCTATCTTTTTCATATTTGTTCCATTTTTAACGAGGTATCAAAAATGCACCCTCTTTCTTGTTTTGGTAAGGTGTATCAGAATGGGGAAGATGCAAGGCGCTGAGACGGAGGCCGAGGGAGCGTACTTCTGTACGTGACCGAAGCCGACCGTCGAAAGCAACGCAGCAGATTGCCCGTTATGATACACCGGCAAGTTATTCATTTTATCATTTACACGTCCCGTCGCCGGGCGACTGACTGCTATCCGAAACGTCCGGTGATGTAGTTCTGTGTCTGCTCCTTCTCCGGATTGAGGAACATTTTCTTCGTTTCGCTGAATTCGACCAGTTCGCCCAGCATGAAGAAGCCCGTGTTGTCGCTGACACGCGAAGCCTGCTGCATGTTGTGTGTCACAATGACAATGGTATAGTCCTTTTTCAGGGAGTATATGAGGTCTTCTATTTTCGAGGTCGATATGGGGTCGAGTGCCGAGGCCGGCTCGTCCATGAGCAGCACCGAGGGCGACACAGCCAAGGCACGGGCAATGCACAAACGTTGCTGCTGTCCGCCCGAGAGGTCGAAAGCCGATTTCTTCAACTTGTCTTTCACCTCATCCCACAAGGCCGCCTGACGCAAGCTGCGTTCCACAATCTCTTCCATCTCTTTCCGGTTTTTCATGCCGTTCACCCGCAACCCGTAAGCCACATTCTCGAATATCGATTTCGGGAACGGGTTCGGTTTCTGGAACACCATACCTACCTGTTTGCGCAACTCCACTACGGAAACCGACTTGTCATAGATGTTCTGTCCGTCGACAAGACATTCGCCCGTGAGGCGCGTGCCTTCTATCAAATCGTTCATGCGGTTGAACAGACGCAGGAAAGTTGACTTGCCACACCCCGACGGTCCGATAAAGGCCGTTACGGTGTTGCGTTCCATCTTCATGTTTATGTTCTTCAGTGCATGAAAATCGCCGTAATAAAAATTCACATTCTTTGCTTCAATCATATATCTTCTTCATTTACTTGTTGTTCTTGTTCTATCTTTGGATAAGATTAGGATGCGTCTCAGCACAATCAAGTTGAAAACAAGTTTTCACTTGCTTCTGCTTTCGACTTTCACTATCTTTTGCTCATCCGCTTGCGTATGAGCGAAGCCAGCAGATTCATCAGCAGTACAATGACAATAAGCACCAATGCCGTTCCGTAGGCTATAGGGCGCGAGGCTTCCAGGTCTGTTCCGCTCGTTGCAACCACATACAGATGATAGGGCAACGCCATGACCTGGTCGAACACGCTGGTCGGAAGTTTCGGCAGGAAGTAGGCCACTGCCGTGAACAGGATGGGAGCCGTTTCGCCCGAAACACGTCCGATGGCAAGGATAAGTCCCGTAATGATGTTGGGGAAAGCCGATGGCAAAATAACCCGGAAGATAGTCTGCAGTTTGCTGGCTCCCAGGGCCACACTGCCCGAACGATAGGAATCGGGCACAGCCTTCAGGGCTTCTTCGGTGGTGCGTATGACAATGGGCAGTACCAAAAGTCCCAGCGTAAGCGAACCGGCAATGATCGAATCGCCGAATCCAAGTGTATTGACAAACAATGCCATGCCAAACAGTCCGAACACAATGGACGGTATACCGCTCAAGTTATTGGTAACGACACGAATGAGGCGCACCGACCAATGGTCTTTGGTGTATTCGTTCATGTAAATGCCGGCCATCACCCCCAGCGGAAAGGAAAACACCATGCTGCCGGCCACCAGACAAAGCGTACCCACAATGGCGGGAAAGATGCCGCCCGAAGTCATGCCCTCAGCCGGAGCCTCGGTCAGGAATTCCCAACTGATGACCCCGACACCGTTCACTATGATGAATCCCTGTATCCACACCAGCAGGCCGACCACCACAAAGCCCAGCAGGCGTATAATGCCAAACGCCACTTGTTGGCTCAAGGCCGAACGTACACGACGGCCCGTTGCCTGTAAGCTAAATGAATTTGTATTCTCTTTCATTTGTTCCATCAATTTTTATAAAAAAGTCCGGCTACTCACACAACCTGCCGTTGTTTTTTCGAAATGAGTTCGGCCGAAACGCTTATGACCAATGTTATCAGGAAAAGGATACACCCCAAAAGAAACAACGACTGGTAATGAGCCCCTCCGGCCGGTGCTTCACCCAGCTCAGCCGCTATGGTCGCGGGGATGGTGCGTATGGGCTCGAAAAGCGAAGTCGGCATCACGGCGGCATTGCCGGTCACCATCAGTACCGCCATGGTTTCGCCCACCGCACGGCCAATGCCCAGCACGATAGCTGCCGATATGCCCGACGAGGCATAGGGAATCACCACCCTGTAAATGGTCTGCCACTGGGTGGCACCCAACGAAAGACTGGCTTCGCGCATGGCACGTGGAGTATTGCGCATGGCGTCTTCGGCCACCGTGATAATCGTGGGCAGTGCCATGATGGCCAGAATGAGACATCCGGCAAAAGCCGTCTCGCCGACCGGCAGGTTGAAAGCCCGCTGCACCAAGGGCACAATGACCACCAGTCCGAAGAAACCGTACACCACCGACGGAATGCCGGCCAGCAGTTCTATTGCCGGCTTCAGCACCTTGCGCATACGCTCACCGGCAAGTTCGGACATGTAAATGGCAACTCCCATGCCCAAAGGCAGTGCAATGAGTATGGCAAAAAAACTCACCCACAAAGTGCCCAGTATGAGCGGCAAGGCCCCGAAACGGGCAGCCGGCGTAGACGTAGGCAACCACTCGCGCCCTCCGAAAAAGTCGCCCGGCGTAATGTGTCCCGTATCCACCACCTTGATGCCGGCACGGTCCTGCGGCAGGTACTGCTCGGGAACAAAAGCCACGACAGACTCATCCCCGCCTATCACTTCCGCCAGTTTTTCGGGCAACAGTTCATAGTCGGCCCCCAGTTCTTCATCTGAATAATAATCGAATATCTCTTCGAAACGGAACGGGCGGATTTCCAGTTCATCCCCCCCCACTTCGTTCCACGAAGTAATTTCATAATCGAATATCCGCTTTATCTGCGCCCCGTCCAAGCGTTCCACCTTGTTCGATGGATTCACACAAAGCACATACCCTTTTTCCACCGTCGGAGCCTGAAACAGCCCAAACCCTTCCTTGAACAGGAACACGGTAATCAGCAGGACTATCACGATGCTTATCCATCCCGAAAAGGTAAACAAGCCCTCTACCGCCTGCTCAAGCCAGGCTGCAGCCCGCCGGTACGAATTGCGTCCAAACCTCTTTCGTAAATCCGTCTTCATTGCGCCAACACAAACAGAAAGTCTACTTTATTGTTACATATCCCAAATCGGCCACCGTCTTTTGCCCTTCGGCAGAAAGCACGTAGTCTACAAAAGGTTTCACCAGCGCTTCCGACTGCATTTCATAATAATAATACAACGGACGGACAATGGGATAGGTCTGGTCTTTCGCATGGGCTATGGACGGAGCGACAAACGTCACGCCTTGGTCATACGACACCTTTACGGCCTGTACTTCGTCGGACAGATAGGCCAGTCCGATGTAACCGATGGCTCCCGGTGTCTGGCTCACCGACTGCACGATAGCTCCCGTAGCCGGCATACTCATAATGCCGCTCATGTAATTGCGGTTTTTCAACACGCTCGACTTGAAAAACTCATACGTTCCCGACGAGGTTTCACGCGAATAAGGCACAATCTTCAAATCTTTGCCCCCCAATTCTTTCCAGTTGGTTATCTTGCCCGTGAAAATGCCTTCGAGCTGTTCGCGTGTAAGCTGTTTTACAGGGTTCGACGGATGCACCACCACAGCAAGCGCATCATAGGCCACAATCACTTCCTTGACCGTCTTGCCGGCAGCCTTCAGCTTGTTGCGTTCGTCAAACTTCATGCGGCGCGACGCCTGTGCTATGTCCGTGGTCCCTTCGAGCAAAGCCGAAATGCCCACACCACTGCCTCCGCCGGTCACTGTAACTACCGCATCGGCGTGTTTTTTCAGATAGTTTTCGGCTTCCTTCTGCGACAAAGGCAAAACCGTATCCGAACCTTTGATTTTCTGTGCATTGGCGGCTCCGAACGAGCATGCCAGCAAACACAAGCTAAATACAATCTTCTTCATAATTCTTTACTTTATAGTTTAAACATTCCAATGATTCATTTTTTTCATACACGGATCATTCTTCACCGCGTAAACTACTGTTTTACAATCTATTTTTATTCAAACAAACCGTTTCTTCAAGACATGGAAAGGGCTGTATTGACACGCATGGCGCATCAACCAATCACTAAGATACCCTTGTTTTCCTGTCAGAATTTATATTGCAGCCGTAAGGTAAAGAGGTCAGCTTCCCTCTCTTTTAAAAAGGCCAGTCGGTCGGTTTTCTCAAGATAAACAAAATCATAATAAGCCTGCAGGTACATGTTTTTCGTCGCATACCACAATGCCCCTATCCCCAAAGTGCGCTGCCACGCATCGGCTTCACCGGTTCCGTTCAGGCCGACCTCGTCGCCCGACACGTTCACGTTCGGGTCGTACCAGTCATATTTCGCCACCACAGCGAAAGGGGTGCGTGCTATGTCGTGCACCAGCATGGCATATCCTCCGAAAAAATTGCGAATGTATATGTTGTCGGCAGGCAGTACACTGTAGTTCGGGCTTTTTGACGAGGCTTGTGTGCCCGGCTGTGTACCCATCAGAAACTCGCCCCGCAACTGCGTCCGGCCCAACAGGGTTTTGAAGTTCAGCCTTCCTTCCAATCCTATATACTCCCGCTTGGCAAAACGTCCCTTGTTTCCTGCATCGGCATGAAGTTCAAAGGCTTTTCCCTGCATCCTGTACACGCTGTCCGTGCCCTGGAACACTCCGCCGTTGTAATAGGAAAATCCGGCAGCATAGTCCAGCCAGTCACCCACACCGTTTTCCACAAGCACATGCCCGATAAAGTCTTTCCGGCTGTCGGTTTCCGGCTTTATGCCGTTACCGGCCACGAGTCCGGCCTCCAGTTTCACACAATGCCAGGGCGACGATTCAGGGGCACGCAGCACCAGCTTGGCTCCCAAGTCACGTTCCTGCGGAAAAAGCGTGCGGAACACTACAGAACGTTCGGGCGACTCACGACGGCCTGACGAATAGGTTATCTCATAACCGAACGGACGGTCAAACACACCGGCCCGCAATTCGTTCGTACACCACCACGGATCTTTCACATTCACATATGCATCCTTCAGGCTCAAACCTTTTTCCGTCAGGTCCACCTGAAACACACCGGACAGCAGCCGTTCCTCATAAGTCAGTTTGACACGTCCGCGGCGCACACCGATACGGTTGAATGCACGGTCCCGGTCCTCATTGTCCGCTCCCACGCCAAGAGAGGCATCTTTCTCTCCATACTGGAACTGCGCCTGTATGTAGCCCGACACTTTCAGTTTGCCCGAAGGCAGCAACGACACACCTTCCGTGCGCTCTGCCGTTTGGCGTCCGTCAGTCTTTGCGGAAGCATTCTGGGCCTGCAACACAACCGTTGCCAGCAACAAGGCCACACACACACCGACCCGAGTAGAATAAATAGGATTCATGCCCGTTTTCAATTTTTTTCCAATACAAATTATATAAAGCAAACAAAGTTAATAAAAAAACTTCTTCTACCTACTTTGTTCCCCATTCTTCAATTAATTCGCTGCAAAAGTCCGCATTCATTGTTACGAAATTGTTACGAAACAACGAAGTTTCGGTTAAACCCCAATCGGTCATTAGGTTTTGCCCTGTTTTTAGTTTCATGCCGAGGGGTTTGACGTTCCACGTCGCAGACGCATAGCGGGCTATGTACCAAGACACGGGGCGGCAAAGCACCGGCAGGGAACCAAAACAGGCAAAAAGAGATGCCCCTCACAAGTGAAACAAGGACTGAACGTCCTAATGACCGATTTGGGTTTAACCCGCAAGCCCGCCAAAACCGTCGAATAATTAGGGTTTCAGTTTAATATCCCAGTTTTTGCATTAAAATTGAGTCGCGTTTCATAAGCATACTCAATTTTACAAGTAAATGACGATGAAAATTTCAGATGCAACGGCTTGCCAACCGGTTCATTTTTCCCCGCCTTGGCCGGTGAGCCGGAAAATCGTCCTGTAGAAGCCGCCCGAAGGCCTGTTGTTCGAGCGAAGCGAGTTCAGGCATTCAGGCTTCGTAAGAACGGATTTTCCGTGCGAGGCGGGCACAGCGGCGGCGTTCTTTGCTTCCTTTCTTTCGCTGTAGAAAGAAAGGAAGTCGGGGTGGCAGGGGCGGACAGCCCCTTTGCAGCAAACAAAGAACCGGTTCATTCTCACTTGCGATACTTGAATAATCACAACGTATTCTCGGAGCATGAAAATAAATGCAATGCATATCAGTATATTATAGACAAACAAATGATTGAATTTGCGATAAAAATGAGAACATCAAACTGAACACCCCCCTATCGAATAACCATGATGTCGTGCATCAAACAGCATGATGTTCTTTTTTCACATAGGTGAAAAGCATTTTTCACATAGGTGAAACATATTTTTCACATAGGTGAAAAGCTTTTTTCATATAGGTGAAAAAAGAATATCATCGGCAAAAACACACGACTTTATCAGTACAGCGACTGTTCCTTATCTTCCCGCCCCTCTTTTACATAAGCAACCTGTGAAAATCAATTGCTATGCTTTTGTGAGGATTTTTTCGAAATGAAATGAGTTCGTGAAAACAGGCTAACAATATCGTTTGAATTTTATGAATTACTTATATAAAAGAAATGAAGCATAAAGCGAACTTTCCCGACACTGAAATACCGGCCCGACACTCCTAAAATGTTACCCAAAAGCACTTTCTGCAAAAAAAGCATTCCAAATGTTTTTCATTCAAAAGAAAAAACCCTATATTTGCAGTCCTTTTTCAGACAAGGAGAAAAAAATATAATCAACTAATTAATAAACTTATAAAAATGACAAAAGCAGACATTGTAAACGAGATTGCCCTTAAAACAGGCTTTGACAAAGCTACGGTGTTGGAGACTGTAGAAGCTTTCATGGAAACGGTTAAAGGCTCGTTGGCAAAAAATGAAAATGTTTATTTGAGAGGTTTCGGCAGTTTCATCGTAAAACACAGAGCCGAAAAAACCGCCCGTAACATTTCTAAGAATACAACAATCATCATACCGGCCCACAACATTCCTTCGTTCAAGCCGGCAAAGACCTTTATGGGTCAAGTAAAATAATGTCTAACTATTAAACAAGTACGTCCTATGCCTAGCGGAAAGAAAAGAAAAAGACATAAAATGTCTACTCACAAGCGTAAAAAAAGACTGAGAAAAAACAGACACAAAAAGAAATAACAAGTCTTTTATTGGTCTTTAGTCAAGTAAAGTCCAAGAAAAAAACAAACTTAACAGCACAGTCTTGCTTTAAGTTTGTTTTTTCTTATGGTGGGTTTCATAAATTGCCTTATCGGTGATTTTCGCTTTTCAGGCGAGCAGGCTTTGTTTTTCATTAAAAGAGCATGGCAGGCCATGCGATTGAATATGAAAGCACAAAAAGAAGCCGCATGAAAACAAAAGCACGTGAAAGCCAACCCACAAAACCCAAAATTGCTATGGCGGAGAATTTACAGAACCCGCCTTATACAACAGAACCCTAAAAAAGAACAGAAAGTGGATAGCGAATTAGTAGTAGATGTCAAACCATCGGAAATAACTATTGCGCTGCTCGAAAACAAACGCCTTGTAGAGCTTCACAAAGAAGGACGCGAAGAACAATTCGCCGTCGGGAACATCTACATGGGACGGGTCAAGAAACTGATGCCCGGTTTGAACGCAGCCTTTGTGGACGTTGGTTACGGAAAAGACGCTTTTCTGCACTATCTTGATTTAGGTTCCAATTTCAATACCCTTACCCAGTTTACGACCCAGGCATTGAGCGACCGGAAGAAAGTGCCTGTGACGTCGAAAACAAAACTTCTTCCGGAAATAGACAAGAACGGAACCATCGGCGAAACGCTGAAAACCGGACAGGAAATCCTCGTACAGATAGTCAAGGAACCCATATCGACCAAAGGGCCCCGACTGACAGCCGAACTTTCCATCGCCGGCCGTTTTCTGGTGCTGATTCCTTTCGCCGAAAAGATATCCATTTCCCAAAAAATAAAAAGCGAAGGAGAACGCGCACGGCTGAAACAGCTCATACAAAGCATCAAGCCGAAAGGATTCGGCGTCATTGCACGGACAGTAGCCGAAGGGAAAAAGGTGGCCGAACTCGACAACGAACTGAAGATATTGGTCAAACGTTGGGAAGAAGCCGTTGTCAAAGTGCAGCAATCGAAAGGCGTCAGCCTCATTCTTGAAGAAATAGGACGCACCGTAGGCATACTGCGCGACCTGTTCAACCCGAACTTCAAGCATATACACATCAACGACGAAAGCATATGCACCGAAGTGGCGAACTACGTAAAGCTGATTGCTCCCGAACAGAAGGACATCGTAACCCTATACAAGGATGACCTCCCTATCTTCGACAGTTTCGGCATCACCAAACAAATCAAGTCATCACTGGGCAAAACCGTATCTTTCAAAAACGGAGCTTACCTGATTATCGAACACACCGAAGCGTTACACGTAATCGATGTAAACAGCGGCAACCGCTCAAAAGCCGGAAACGGACAAGAAGCCAACGCCCATGAAGTGAACCTGGCGGCAGCCGAAGAAATAGCCCGCCAACTCCGTCTGCGCGATATGGGCGGCATCATCGTCATCGACTTCATCGACATGCACGAAGGCGAACACCGCCAGAACCTATACGAGAAGATGCGCGAGTTCATGGCCGACGACCGGGCCAAACATAACATTCTTCCGTTGAGCAAATTCGGCTTAATGCAGATAACCCGGCAAAGGGTACGTCCGGCCATTGACATCGACCTGGACGAAAGTTGTCCGACCTGCCACGGTAAAGGGACCATCAAACCGTCCATCCTGTTTACCGACCAGTTGGAGAACAAAATAGACTATCTGACAAAAACATTAAAGGTAACCGATTTTATCCTTTACATTCACCCCTACGTCTATGCCTATGTGGACAAAGGGTTCTTCTCCATAAAAAGGAAATGGAGAAAAGAGTTCGGCAAAGGCTGCAAAGTCGTTCCCTCACAACAGTTAGGGTTCCTGCAATACAAATTTGTCGACAAAAGCGGTATTGAAATTGACCTGCAAGAAAAAGTGGAAAAGATTTCGTAACGAAGTTTTTTATACAATAAACACAGAAGGCGGATTACAAATGTAATCCGCCTTCTGTGTTTATTGTATCATATATTGGCCTTTCGCTTTCTTACCTCACCTTCTTCAACACGAATGCCGAGCGTGCGGGGATATACAACTTCAACCATTCCTTGCCGCTTGGGTCACGCGGTTCGGCCAAGGTAAAATGAAGCACATCCTCGTCCATGAGTCCGAATCCATCGAACAGCGGATTGTCGGTGTTCAGCACCACCTTGTAGGTTCCCGGTTCGGCCAATATGCCATAGTCGGAATAGGAGTTCACTCCGCTGAAGTTGAACACAAACACCAGGTCACCCCGCTGATAAGCCAACACCTGGTCTCCTTCCTTGTCCCACAACTGCTGGAGCGGCAACAGGTTGAAATGTTCCACCGACTTGATCAGGCCAATCATGGCCCGGTCGAACTCGCCCAAACCACGATACAGGTAATTGGGATTATCGACCAGTTCCCATTGCCGGCGAGCATATTTGTAGGACCATCCGTTACCCTCGCGCGGAAAGTCAATCCACTCCGGATGACCGAACTCGTTGCCCATAAAGTTCAGATAACCGCCGTTCATGGTGGTTGCCGTTATCAGACGAATCATTTTGTGAAGTGCAATGCCCCGGTCGACCAACAACGTGTTGTCGCCTTTCTGCATGTGCCAGTACATCTCGGCATCAATCAGGCGAAATATGATGGTTTTGTCGCCTACCAAAGCCTGGTCGTGGCTTTCGGCATAGCTTATGGTCTTCTCATCGGCACGCCGATTGGTCAGTTCCCAATAAATGTGTCCCACTTTCCAGTCCTCGTCTTTCACTTCCTTGATATACTTAATCCAAAAATCGGGCACACCCATAGCCAAACGGTAGTCGAAGCCCATACCGCCATCTTCCACCCGATTGGCCAGTCCCGGCATACCGCTCATTTCCTCGGCTATGGTAATGGCCTGCGGGTTCAGCTGGTGAATCAACTTATTGGCCAGCGTGAGGTAGCAGATGGCATCGCCATCCTGATTCATGTTGTAATAGGCATCGTAACTGCTGAAGTTTTCGCCCAAGCCGTGGCTGCGGTAAAGCATGGAGGTAACCCCATCGAAGCGGAAACCGTCAAAATGATACTCTTCGAGCCAGAACTTACAATTGGAAAGCAGGAAATGCATGACTTCCGGCTTGGCATAATCGAAAAGCAGGGAGTCCCACGCCGGATGCTCGCGCCGGCTGCCTCCGTGAAAGTACTGGTAGGGAGTTCCATCGAAACGCCCCAACCCTTCAACTTCGTTCTTCACTGCGTGAGAATGTACCAAATCCATAATGACAGCTATGCCCAAGCCATGCGCATCGTCAATCAAATGTTTCAACTCGTCGGGAGTGCCGAAACGGGATGAAGCGGCAAAGAAACTGGACACATGATAACCGAACGAGCCGTAATATGGATGTTCCTGTATCGCCATAATCTGAATGCAGTTATAACCCAATCGGGCTATACGCGGCAAAACGTTCAGACGGAACTCTTCATAAGTTGACACTTTCTCCTCATTGCTCGACATGCCGATGTGGCACTCGTAAATGAGCAGCGGGTCACGGCTCGGCTTGAAATGGGGATATTTGAACCGATACGGGGTTTCCGGATTCCACACCTGAGCACTGAATATTTTCGTTTCATCATCCTGAACAACCCTTCTTGTCCAGGCCGGAATGCGCTCACCCGATCCTCCATCCCATTCAACGAACAGTTTGAAGTATTGCCCGTGTTCCAAGGCATAAAGAGGCAGCTTTATCTCCCAAATGCCACTGGAAAGTTTTCGCAAAGCATAATCCGCCTTTTTTTCCCAACAATTGAAATCCCCGATCATATACATGGCGGTTGCATTAGGCGCCCATTCACGAAAGACCCAACCATCCACCGTACGGTGCAGACCGAAATACAAATAGCCGGAGGCGAAATCAGCTAAGGTCTGTGTGCCGCCGGTCAACTTTTTTTCCATGTAGCGGCTATATTCGTACCGTCCCCAAATGGCATCGGCATAAGGAATCAAATAAGGATCCGATTTTACAACAGGAAGTATTTCCATACGATACAATTTTAAATTATGTGCATAAACTGGCTATTAAAAACAGGTCAAAAACTTAAGATGGGTTCTATATACCCCCATAAAAAAAGATATTGGCTTTTATATGTTTTTTGTTTTCATACGGCATTTTTTATGTTTTCTTTTTCAATCGCATACGCCAAAACCGGCTCGCTCGAAAATCCCCCAAAACACCGATAAAACAATTTATAGAACCCACTAAGCCAAAGGCAAGCTACACCCTCACCTTGACTATGATTTTACGGTATGTTCCCTCCGAAATGCCCGGCTGATGTCCATCCTGAGGGAAAAATACGGCAAATTCAAACGGTTGTACCGAAATGAAATTGGCAGCCTTGTCGGCAAAAAAAGCAATGTCTTTTTCCTGGTTGTAAGGTTCGGTCGGCATTTGAAGCCTGTCAGCAGCAATCCAACCCATGGTCTCGGCCTTACCCACAGGCACTTGAATGTCAATGTACGCTTGGTGCGTTTCCATTTTCGCCTGTTCTGCCGTCTTGCCGGTAATGTCCACGACGTTTACAAACAAATCGCGTCCCTGCAATTCTATTTTACCGACCGGCAGGGCAGCCAGGTTTTCTTTACGCAGAAAGTCAAATGCTTTCTTAAACAACGGATGAACCGATTCATACAGTTCCGCATTATTCAATGTATCCAAAATCATAATTTAAAGTATTTAAAGCATCTCCTGCAAACAGGATATGCCGGTTGTTTTCTTTATTCTATATATTCATCTACTGTATAGTTCAAAAATCTGTTCAGCGGCTGGCCTGCCTTGAACACCTGTGTCACTTCATCAACAAAGCGGTCGGAGTCCAGCATGGCATCCGGCAAACGGTATTCCATCAGATAATGTTTCAACTTGAGCCAATCGGCATGCGGTGCATCCTTGGGAAATTCACGGGGAACTTTTTTCAACATGCCTTCTTCATAAAAGCGGGTATAATAACGGGCAAAATCAGGTTCGTGACATATTTCATCCAACTCATCCACATTGTCATACACACTTTGCCGAAGTCGTTTCAAGAGATCCGGTTCCGGACACCAAACTCCAACCGAAGCAAACGAAGCATCCGGTTCCAAATGCAGATAATAACCTCCCCGCACACTCTTACGGCCGCCACCGGCCGCCATGTAGGCCCCGAAATGGGTTTTATAAGGAGACTTGTCCAAAGAAAAACGGACATCCCTATAGATACGGAATATGCACTCCTTCGGCGAAACATGTTTCATTTCATCATCAAAAAGCTGCAATTGCGACAACAATTCTCCAATCAAGTGCTCAAAATCGTTCCGCACGCTGTCATACCAGCCTTTATTTTCCTGAAACCATTCCCGGTCATTATGTTCCCTTAACTGAGACAAAAACTGCAATATTTCCTGAACCTTAGACATTATCTTACATGTAACGCTTCAAAAGCAAAAACTTAAAAACATTTTTTCACAACACCGGCGAAACACCGCATTTTAACAATGTTGTCCTTTTGTTGCTTACAAATATATTAATAATTCAAACACAAACTGCATTATATCACAGTTTTTTAACAGACAGGAGATTTTTCTGCACTCCAAAACGTTTTTCACAAAAAAATATGTACATTTGTGACTTATTTGATTTTTAGCAAAAAAGAATACATAAGCAATGAAGAATCGAATCAAACAACTGCTGGACGAGGTCAATCGCATGACTGCCAGCAACGCAGAGGAAATAGAAGCTCTTCGTATCAAGTACTTAAGCAAAAAAGGCGAAATATCACAGCTCTTCAATGACTTCCGCAATGTGGCCAACGAAGACAAACGGGAAGTAGGACAACTTCTCAACCAACTCAAAAACACAGCCCAGGAACAAATAAACACACTGAAGGAACGCTTCAGCAACCAGCAAAGCAACGAACAGCAAACCGACCTTACCCGTACAGCCGAACCAATCAAACTGGGTACACGTCATCCACTGTCGCTCGTACGCGAAGAAATCATCGACATATTTTCACGCATCGGATTCACCGTGGCTGAAGGACCGGAAATTGAAGACGACTGGCATGTGTTCAGTGCCTTGAACTTTCCACCCGAACATCCGGCCCGCGACATGCAGGACACATTCTTCATTGAAAGACAACAAAATGATGTTCTGTTGCGTACTCACACGTCATCGGTACAAGTGCGTACCATGCTGAAACAGCAGCCACCCATCCGCATGATTTTCCCCGGACGCGTATACCGCAACGAAGCCATTTCGTACCGCGCCCATTGTTTCTTCCACCAGGTAGAAGGATTATACGTTGACAAAAACGTATCATTTACCGATTTGAAACAGGCTTTGCTTTATTTTGCAAAAGAAATGTTCGGAGCCGACACGGAAATACGTCTGCGTCCCTCCTATTTCCCCTTCACCGAACCCAGTGCCGAAATGGACATTTCCTGCTTCCTTTGTGGCGGCAAAGGTTGCCCGTTCTGCAAACACACCGGATGGGTTGAAATACTCGGTTGCGGCATGGTTGACCCGAACGTGTTGAGAAATTGCGGCATCGACCCGGACGTGTATTCCGGTTACGCATTCGGAATGGGCGTAGAACGTATTGCCAACCTGAAATACCAGGTGAAAGACCTGCGTATGTTCTCGGAAAACGATGTCCGCTTCCTCGAACAATTTGAAGCGGCGCATTGACATACACCGCAAACAAAAACCACACGAAAAAGGCTGCTCCCAACAACGAAGCAGCCTTTTTCATGTAAATCAGGAAACAAGCCCATGCCGCTCAGCGATCCACCCACAAAAAGCTATTCGGGTTCAATCCTATTTCTTCTATTTTGTAACGCAACCGCCCCCGACGGTCAAAACAAAACACATCACCATTGCGGTCATAAGTCTTGGCATCACTTATGAACACATCCCCTGTCAACGGATGCACATAAATGCCGAAAGGCTTGCTGAACGTGGTTCCATCCGTGACAAACTGTTCGGAAATGACCTTTTCCTCACGACAATCGAACGTCTTTATCCAATAGGTTTCATACTGATAATCGAAATTATACATGTAGGCTGTATCGTTCCGAATTACAAAATTGACAGCCGCCAAATCATCAAACGACTGGGCCACCGTGTCCGCCTCACTGTCTATCCGTACAAAGCGCGCTTTCAAGTCGGCATTATTGCCCCGGGCCACCACATACACATCCCCTTCACTGTCGGCCTGAATGTGATGAGGATTCATACCCACCTCAATCCGTTTCACCTCACGAAATGAAACCAGGTCAATCACCGACACCGTTTCATCATAAGGCATTCCCGCACTGCCGTCCAATCCACCCGAATTGGAAACATACAGTTTTCCGTTGGCCACGGCAATGCCATCCGGATTGCGGCCACAGGTTGTTACCGCTTCCACCTCATACGTATGCGTATCGATGCGCACCACCGTTCCATCAAACGAACAGACATAAGCCTTGCCTTCATGAAAAGTAATGTAACGCGGTTGCCGGCCCTGCCGTCCGTCATTCGTCTCGGCAAACAAAGGTATCTGCCGCACCGATTTTCCAGTCAGCACATCCAGCACCTCAATTTGCGATGACACACACACGACAATCCACAACCGTCCCTCATACAAGGCCATGTCATTGGCCGTGTCGCCCAGCCCGCGGCTGTTGTTGCCATATTCATTGAAAAAGTCGGGATACAATACCTGCGCATCATAATCGATGCAAGCCAACGTACTGTTATTGGAATTGAACAGCCCTTCACACAACACGAACATCCGTCCGGTGTCATATCCCGTGTCGGGCAAACCGGTCGGTGGGGGTACATCCTTCATGTCGTTGCACGACACAAGCCCCCCCAACAAAAACAGCCAGCATACAAAACTATTCTTCATTCAATAAATAAAAACACATTTTAAGAGGATTAAGTAACTCGTAAAAATTAAACGATACTATTTACCTGTTTTCAGCAACTCATCTTTTATATGCTTTTGTGGTCTTTTTCGGCTGCTTTTGCGCTTGTCGTCGGTCACGTAGCCCGCTACGCTTCCTCCTCCAACCGCAACATCATTTCGAAAAACACTCACAAAATCATATAAATTAATTCTCACGAGTTACTTGTCGGGAAAAAGTTCTGTCACCCAATCCAACCTTCGCGGTCGAGACTGCGGTAACCAATGGCTTCAGCCACATGCTGCGCATGGATGACTTCCGATGCGTCCAAGTCAGCTATTGTACGTGCCACTTTCAATATGCGGTCATACGCACGTGCCGAAAGGGTGAGGCGGGTCATGGCCTGCTTCAACAGATTCATGCCTTCCTCATCGGGAATGGCAAACGTCCGCAACTGCTTCGACGACATTTGGGCATTGCAATAAACGCCATCCACATCCTTGAAACGCCGCTCCTGCACCTGCCGGGCCTGCACCACCCGTTCACGAATAGCTGCACTGCTCTCGGCCGGACGCCGGTCGGACAAACGTTCGAAAGGCACCGGCACAATTTCGACATGTATGTCGATGCGGTCGAGCAACGGACCCGATATGCGGCTCAAGTACTTCTGAACCACCCCCGGCGCACAAACACATTCCTTGGTCGGATGATTGTAATAACCGCACGGACAAGGGTTCATCGATGCCACCAGCATGAAACTTGCCGGATAGTCTATGGCAAACTTGGCTCGTGATATACTGATTTTCCGATCTTCCAAAGGCTGTCGGAGCACTTCAAGCACCGACCGTTTGAACTCGGGCAACTCATCCAGAAACAGCACCCCATTGTGCGCCAAGGATATTTCACCCGGTTGGGGAAATGTACCTCCACCAACCAGCGCTACATCGGAAATGGTGTGATGCGGACTACGGAACGGACGTCGGGCTATCAGCGAAGTATTTCCATCCAACTTGCCTGCCACCGAATGGATTTTCGTCGTCTCCAAAGCCTCATGCAGGGTAAAAGGGGGCAAAATGGTCGGCAGACGCTTGGCCATCATCGATTTTCCTGCACCGGGAGGGCCTACCAATATTATATTGTGTCCGCCGGCGGCCGCCACTTCAAAGGCACGCTTCACATTCTCCTGTCCTTTCACATCAGAGAAGTCAACATCGGCATGCTTCACGTTCTCAAAAAACTCCTCACGGGTATTGACCACTGTTTCCTCCAGTTCCCGGATGCCGTTGAAAAACTCAAGCACATCTTTCAGGTTCTCCACACCATACACTTTCAAGTTGTTGACCACCGCCGCCTCGCGCGCGTTCGCCTTGGGCAATATAAAGCCCTTGAACCCCTCTTCACGTGCCCGAATAGCAATGGGCAACACCCCTTTTATGGGGCGTAGACTGCCATCCAGCGACAATTCACCCATAATGACATAATCGGCCAGTGCATCGGCCTTGAGTTTTTCATCGGCCGCCATCACCCCTACCGCAATCGGCAGGTCATAGGCCGACCCCTCCTTGCGAATGTCGGCCGGAGCCATGTTGATGACAATCTGTTTTCTCGGAAATTTGTATCCGTTATATTCCAGGGCCGAAGCCACACGCTCATGGCTCTCTTTTACCGCATTATCGGGCAAACCCACATGCATGAACTTAATGCCGGGACTCACATTCACCTCTATCGTCACCATGATTGCGCTGATGCCTTGCACAGCCGCACCAAATGTCTTTACCAACATGGAATGATTCTTTTACGATTACACCCAACAAAGATAATGCAAATGAGTGCAAAACCCATCAAGCTTGCTTGAATTGTTTTTGCCGAGTGCAGCTTATCTTATGAAAAGATAATGCAAATGAGTGCAAAACCCATCAAACTGGCTTGAATTGTTTTTGCCGAATGCAGCTTACTAATTGAAAATTGAAAGTTGAATATTGAAAATAACGCACCATATCATGTGGTTTTGCCTGTAATTGCCGTGTGTTTTTGCCATCAATTTTATGCTGCCGAATGCACAACTTTATCCTGAACCGGCATATTTTATGAAAATTTCATTACCTTTACCCCCGTCTAACCATTTAATTATAACTGATATGAACGACACCAATTTGCAACCGGCGGCCAACGGACCGCAAACACCTTTATCGTTAACCGGAGAAAGCGAGGCACTGCTCAGCATTACCGCCCGCTGGAGCCGTTTTCTGGGGATACTTACCTTTGTCATGACATGCATTATGTTCGTGTGCGGACTGGCCATTATGCTCTCGGCCTCCATTCTGTCCGACTATGCCGACTTCGCCGGCATGCCTCTTCAGGCCATGGGCATTATCTACATGACCATTGCCGTTGTGTACCTGTTCCCTGGAATGTTTCTTTACCGCTATGCCGAACGCATGCGTGCAGCCCTTGCCAACCGCGACGAGGCCGTGCTTACCGATGCATTCAGACAACACAAGAAACTGTTCAAGTTCATGGGAGTATGGTGCATCATAGGCATTGTCCTGATAGTGCTCGGCATCATTATCGGCACCATAGCCGGAGTGGCTGCCGCCCTGTAACAACCAAGGGGCAGAAAAACGGTGTATCATAAAATGAACGAGGGTGCATTTGAACTGCACCCTCGTTTTTTATCAGGACAAACAATTACCCTACGGAACGAACACTTTATAGTTCAATCCCCGTATCTTTACGAAATACACTTCACCACCACGTACCTCAATCGTCTTTTCCTGCCCGGTATATACCGTACGACCGGACAAGTCATGTATGGAAAGCGATTCTTCAACTGTCGCTCCTGTGATAACAATTTCACCAGGCTTACTCCAGACAGTGATACGTTCATTTATACTTGTTATACCGTTAGGAGCATTTACTGTTATCGCACACGAAGCAGACAGATTACTTCCATCGTTTGTAGTGGCGGTAATGATGGCGTTTCCTCCCGACAAAGCAACAACCACACCATTCATATCTACCGTAGCCACAGCGTTGTCACTGCTTGCCCATGTCACACTATGGTCTTCCGCATCATCCGGGTAGATAGTTGCCATCAACTGTTCGCTTTCATCGACATTCAATGTAAGCGTCCGTTTGTTCAACACAATAGAAGTCGCCCGTTTGGGTGTTACCGTTACCACACACGAAGCCGTGAGATTTGTACCGTCTTGGGTCGTAGCTGTAACAATCGCCGTTCCTACCATCAACGCCGTTACCTTCCCGCTTGCATCAACGGTAGCCACACCTGTATTGTTGCTCGTCCACACCACACTCCGGTCGCCCGCATCTATCGGCAGCACATTCACCGCAAGGCGTTCACTTTCGCCGGTTTCCAAAGAAAGGGTTTCTTTGTTCAATGCTATGGAAACGGCTTTTTTCGGTGTTATTGTAACCAAGCATGCGGCAGTAAGTCCGGAACCATCGGTTGTGGCAGCATATACGGTTGTTGTTCCCACAGATACGGCAGTAACAACGCCGTATTCATCCACTTTGGCGATGCGTTCGTTGTCGCTATACCAGCGTATCGCATCACTGGTAACATCACTGGGCGACACGGTAGCCGATAATTGTCCGCTCTTTCCCATCTCCAATGACATTTCCGTTTGGTTCAGTTGAATGCCTGTTGCCAATACAGGCAACACCGTCACTTCACACGAAGCGGACAAATTCGTTCCATCGGCTGTCGTGGCAGTAATGACAGTTGTACCCACTCCGATTGCACTTACCACACCATCGGTGTTCACCATAGCAATGCTTTCATCCTCGCTGTTCCAACGTACGGAACGGTTACCCGCATCTTCGGGCAACACGGTTGCCCGCAATTGTCCATGTTCTTTCAGTTCCAAAGAGAGTTTTTCTTTATCCAAGGAAATAGAAACGGCTTTTTTCGGCGTTACGGTTACAATGCAGGAAGCCGAAAGGTTCGTACCATCGTTGGTGGTGGCAGTGATGACCGCCGTACCTACCGCAAGAGCCGTCACTTTTCCACTTGCATCCACGGTGGCTGCCCCCGTGTTATTGCTCGTCCATGTCAAACTGCAGTCACCGGCATCAACGGGCAATACAGTTGCTGTCAAATAAGTCGTTTTCTCTATTTCCAATTGAAGTTCCGTACGGTCCAATGTTATGGAGACGACTTTTTTGGGTATAACCGTCACCTCACACGAAGCGGAAAGATTCGTACCATCGTTGGTGGTGGCGGTAATGGTGGCGGTACCCACACCGGTCGCCGTCACGACTCCTTCCGAATTGACCCGGGCTGTCTTTTCATTGCTACTTGCCCACACAACGGAACGGTTGCCTGCATCCGCAGGCAGTACTGTGGCGACAAGGCGTTCGTCTTGCTCTAACTCCAACAACAAGCTTTCTTTGTTCAACGAAACGGAAACGGCTTTTTTCGGAACAACCGTAAGTTCACACGAAGCGGACAAGTCCGTACCATCTTGGGTGGTGGCAACAATCCGGGTTGAACCCACCCTACGGGCGATTACAATCCCTTCTGCACTCACAGTGGCAATGCTTTCATCCTCGCTGTTCCAACGTACGGAACGGTTACCCGCATCTTCGGGCAACACCGTAGCATTAAGGCGCTGGCTGGCATCCACTTCCAACGAAAGACTCTCCCTATCCAATGTAACGGAAACGGCTTTTTTAGAGATGACCGTCACCGTGCATGAAGCCGTCAGTTCCGTACCATCGTTGGTAGTGGCGATAATGACCGCCGTACCTACCGCAACACCCGTTACTTTGCCGTTTGCATCCACGATGGCTACATCCGTATTCTTGCTCGTCCAGCGTACCGTGCGGTTACCCGCATCTTCGGGTAATACCGTTGCCCTCAAGCTGTCAGTCTTGCCTATCTCCACACTCAACTCCGTCCGGTCGAGCGACACAGAGGCGGCCAACTTGGGAAGTACCGTCACTTCACACGAAGCGGAAAGAGACGCATTTTCTTTTGACGTGGTGGTAATGTTGGCCTTTCCCGCTTTCACAGCACGCACCAAACCTTGGCTGTCCACCGTGGCTATCTCCGTATTATCGCTACTCCACAACACGACAGGCTTGCTGGCATCTTCGGGTTGCACCGTAGCAACAAGTTGCAGGCTTTCACCCGCACGCACTTCTGCCTGGCTTTTGTCAAGCGTAACCGCCGATACCGGCACTACAAATGCCCGCAAATAAGGATAGCCTTCTCCCTCGTCAATGCCCCACACATCCGTCATGTTCCAACCCATGCTTTCATACAAGGCTTTTTGCCACAATTCATCTTGCGTGCGTGCCGTGGCGTTCAAAGGATCATCGTATATCTGCTGCGGAATGCCGTTGACCGATACGGACATGGTTTTCAACGCATAGTTGTCCGTGACGGAGGGGGCTTGACCACCAGTATAACCGCCCAACAGACGCAGTCCTGTTTTGGTGGCAGTGATTTGCCGATTGGCTGCCACGCAGCCCGTGAGAGTAGCCTCCGTACCGTTGTTGTAGCCGCATACACCGGCCACCGAGTAACCGGTCACATCGCCCGTGGCATAACACCGGGCCACCTCACCGTTGTTGTAGCCGACAATGCCCGCACCATAAGCGTTCGTACCCAAAGCCGTCACCGTTGCAGCACTATAGTTGTCATGCAGTTGCGCCCCAGCGGTATGGTCTCCTGCAATACCACCTACACGGGCATTGGAGGAGATAGAGGACACACGACCTTCGACATAGCACTCGGCTATGGTGCCAGTATTGTACCCGGCGATACCGCCCACGTGAGGCTGAGTGGCATTCGATGACACTTCACCTGCAAAGCGGCAGGCGGTGATAGTACCCGTGTTTTCACCGGCAATACCACCAGTATATGTACCGATACCCACCGTACCGCTGACATGGCAATCTGTCAGCAAACCCGCATTGCTTCCGACAAGACCACCGGCACACGCTTTGCCCGACACAGACTTGCCGGTTGCTGTTTCCACTTTCAGATTTTTCACTTCGCTGCCAGCAGCCCATGCGGCAAACAAACCGCCCTTTTCGTAACTCGGGTCTGTCCACAAACCGCTCACCGTGTGGCCGCCGCCATCGAAGTGGCCGAACAATGCCGACACATTGCCGCCCACCGGTACCCAACCCTTGCCATCGTTGTTGGAAGCTATCCACTCCGTAAGGTCTATGTCCTCCACTAATTTGTAATAAGCAGCGGCTTCCGTCTTCATTTGACCGATAGCTTGCAGGTCATGGGCCGAGCGGATGAGGTAAGGGTCATCCTGCGTGCCGTTCCCCGCCAAGGACACCGTGGCATAGACAACGTACGAGGGCATTTTACCCTCAGCCTGCACAGACACCTGTACCAAGTCGCCCCCCTGCAGAGCATCTACGGTCATGCTCCATGTATTGCCGGTCGATGGTTCGGTGTAGGTCTTGTCGCCTACCCGCACTTTCACCGTTCCCCCTTCGATGCACTGCCCGGACAGTTGCGTGTCGCCCGCTTTCAAAACCTGGGTAAAATGAGGCGGTGCGGTCTGAAACTGGAAATACGGAAAACTTTCCGTCTCTTGTATATCCCATACACTGTTGAAGTCCCAGTCCAACCCCTCGTAGGTAGCTTGCAGTTTCAGTGTGGAAAGGCCGGTACTCGTGCCATTTTGTGCATCATCGGGTGGAAGGGGCTGTTTTTCTCCGTTCAGTATCATGGAAGTAAGTGTCCAGGCCAGGTTGTTACTGCCACCCTTAGCACCCACACGGAAAAGGTCGCTATTTGCCCGCAGTTCCTCGTTGATGGCGACAGTTGTATTTATAGAACCTCCATGACATATTCCAGCCACATTTGAATTACCAAACACACGATGACATTGAGCATAAGATGAGGATATACTAACATTTCCAGACCCAACTCCTAACAGACCACCTATATTGGCATCTCCAACAATAGCACCGGTTACAAAACACTCTTTTAATGGGAAAGAAACATCTCCATCTACCTTTCCAACAATTCCTCCTACTGCCATGTATCCATCCAGCTCGCCACCAAAATAGCATTCATTCACTTTACTTGAAACACCTGCACTTGCGCTTCCTCCCGAATAAGACACTTCATCTGAAGATTTTATAAATAAACCTATTATACCCCCTAAAGCTTCATTCCCTTGAATTTGACACATGGAGGCATTGCACTTTATAATTTCTACTTTCGAAGATGCTGAAGCTGATGAACTAAACTGACTCTCAGATAATATACTACGTGCAAAAGCATTTGATATAGAACTGACATTCCCTACTATTCCTCCTAAATTGGTATTTCCAAAAAGATGACAAGATGACAAACATTCTTCCACTACAACAGAAGATGTCGCTTTAGCTTCCGCCTCAGCTCCTTTATTATAATCTTTATAGTTTCTGATGTCCGAATGAGCAGATGTATTTACGCTCAAATTACCAATAGTGCCACCTATACAACTATCCCCTTTAATAACTCCTGTAGTGGTACATTGATGTATCTCCACCGAGCAAGTGTATACCCGAACAGGTGAATCATAATCGGCTATCGCTGTCGCTGTTAAATTTGCATCTACATAACCCACAAGTCCACCAACATTAACATTTCCTACGTAATTCACATTCTGCAAATGAATATTAGAAAGATTTACATCTCCTTTTACTCTTCCAAATAACCCAACATCATCGGTTTCAAGACGATTAATCCATATATTGGAAATAGTATGTCCATTTCCATTAAATGTTCCTCTAAAAGGAGCACTTCTTGTCCCAATCGGCGCCCACCCCTGCACGGGATTGTTGTCGGCTATCCACTCCGTCATGTCAATATCTGCTTCCAAGGAGAAATGCACATCCGTTTTATTCAAAAAATTCCGCACCTGGTTAAGTTGTACGGCATTAAATATGCGATACGGGTCCTCCTCCGTGCCGCTACCTGAACCGCTGAACTGGGCAAAAAGGGGTAAGGACAAGCCTGTGCTGCATAAAACTATCAGCCCAAACCGCATGTGTGTAAACAACTGTTTCATGACAAAAGCAGATTGATCAGATTAGACATGTTCTCAGCAAAAACAGCATTCAGCCGGTCGGTAAAAACCGCATCCGGTGTTGCGCCTTTTTGGTCACAGGCATGATACGGGGCTGTCCAAATCAGGTCATAACCATACGCATCCGCCCATGTTTTCAGTTCATTTTTAGTGACACCGTAATGACGGCATGTCGCCACAATGACATCCAATTCCAGTGTCCCGTTGTTGGTCAGCGTATCCAATCCATGTTTTACAAACCATCGGCTGTCTCCTTCGCTGGCAAAGCCGATGTATTTCACTGTTCCGTCTGCAGCTACAAGCTCCACCCGGCGCAACACTTTTTTCATACCGGCTTCATGAGGCTTGGGTTCATAATAAGCAAAGTCCTGATATTTTCCGACTTGAAATTTTCCTATACCTTTCAGCATACACAGGTGGTCTGCCGCCGCCACCACGCCATGGGTCTTACCACTGTTGGGGAGTGCTGAAATCGCAATAATTGTTTTCATGTGCAATACACGTTTTTATACCGTCCGCCCCACACTCCCCCAAGCCGGACAACAATGGTTAATTCGACACGTGCACACATAAAAAAAGCGCGGGAGTCTGTACCTGTTACTCGTCCCACGCTAAGAGGCCTTCGCATTGCCCGAAACAGTCTGAACGAGCAACGCAGAAGCCCACGCCGATATGTATAACCCGACAAGACACACCTCCGACTCTACGGAAGTGTCTCTTTATTCGTCAGTACATAACATACCCCGCAGACATCTACCGTTGCCTTGTTCCCGACTGTTTCTGAAAGTTGCGAAGTTTCTTAGCGTCAGAAAACAAAGCGTCAAGTAAACGCCTTTCATTATATGTCATCCCGCCCGCCTGCTCTTCCTCTTGCAGGAAGCCTCGGCGTGAACAAGACAATGCAAAGGTAAAAATAATTATTTAATATTCAGGCTAAAATCAGCCAGCAAGTGCAATTTTAGTAAATTGAAGAAGTCCTTTTTCGGTGTAGAAGCCGGCTCAACGGCACAGGATGATGCGTTCGACGGCAGCATGTCGTATACACATGCTGGCAAGTTTCTTTTTTCACATAGGTGAAACATGCTTTTCACATAGGTGAAAAAAGCTTTTCATATAGGTGAAACATATTTTTCACATAGGTGAAAAAAGAACTTTATCAGCAAAAACATAGAACTTCTCGGTCAAAAGCCCGAAGGGCTGCAGGCTCACAAATAGGGGAACATGTAAAAACAAGACAGAACAGGAAGGCGGAAATGAAAAAAGACGCGAAAAGAAGCATTCCTTCTCTTCACGTCTTTGCATCTTTGCGTATCAATACGTCTATTCGTTTCGGAACGTCAGTCCATCTCCTTGCCTGTCCACCACAATGGCCTTTGTGTTGTCTACACTGCCGGCAATGATTTGTTTGGACAAGTCGTTGAGCACATACCGCTGAATGGCCCGTTTCACAGGACGTGCACCAAACTGCGGGTCGAATCCTTCATGCGTCAGGAAGTCAACGGCCGCATCGGTCAACCGCAACGTTATGCCGTTCTGAGCCAGGGTATGTTCCACTCCCTTGATTTGCAGACGGACAATCTTGCCTATTTCCTGCTGGCTCAACGGTGCGAACATAATCAGTTCATCAATACGGTTCAGAAACTCGGGCCGTATGGTCTGTTTCAACAGGTCGAATACTTCACGTTTCGTACGCTGCATAACCTCTTCGCGGTTGTCGGCGGTCATTTTTTCAAAATTCTCGCGAATGAGGTTCGACCCCATATTGGACGTCATGATGATGATGGTATTCTTGAAATTGACTGTCCGTCCCTTGTTGTCGGTCAACCGGCCATCATCCAGCACCTGCAGCAGCACATTGAACACATCGGGGTGTGCCTTTTCTATTTCATCGAACAACACAACGGAATACGGCTTGCGTCGTATGGCTTCGGTCAGCTGTCCGCCTTCGTCATATCCCACATATCCGGGAGGAGCCCCGATCAATCGTGTGGCACTGAACTTTTCCTGATACTCGCTCATATCGATTCGGGTCATCATGTTTTCGTCGTCAAACAGATATTCGGCCAAGGCCTTCGCCAGTTCGGTCTTTCCCACCCCGGTCGTACCGAGGAAAATGAACGACCCGATAGGCCGGCGCGGATCCTGCAGACCGGCACGGCTACGGCGCACGGCATCGGCCACGGCAGCAATGGCTTCATCCTGCCCTATGACCCGTTTATGCAGTTCGTCTTCCAAATGCAGCAGTTTGTCCTTTTCGCTCTGCAGCATTTTCTTGACAGGAATACCCGTCCATCGGCTCACAATGTCGGCAATGTCTTCACTGTCCACCTCTTCCTTAATCATGGCCCGGTCACCCTGAATGCCCGCCAGTTCCTTTTGCGCGGCGGCAATGGCGTTTTCCTGTTCCTTGATTTTGCCATAACGTATTTCGGCCACCTTGCCGTAGTCGCCCTCGCGTTCGGCACGTTCAGCTTCATATTTGAGGCTTTCTATCTCGATTTTGGCCTGCTGTATGCGGTCTATCAGTTTCTTTTCCGAACTCCATTTGGCACGCATGCCTTTGGCTTCCTCTTTCAGGTTGGCTATCTCTTCGTTGAGTGCAGCCAGCTTCTTGTCATCATGTTCACGCTTGATGGCTTCGCGTTCTATTTCCAGCTGCTTGATGTTACGTTCGAGTTTGTCCAGTTCTTCCGGTTCGGAGTCCACTTCCAGACGCAAACGGGCTGCCGCTTCATCCATCAGGTCAATCGCCTTGTCGGGCAGGAAACGGTCGGTAATGTAACGGTTTGACAATTCCACCGCCGCAATAATCGCATCGTCTTTGATACGCACCTTGTGGTGATTTTCATACCGTTCCTTCAAACCACGCAGGATGGATATGGTACTTGCTTCGTCCGGTTCGTCGACCATTACCACCTGGAAACGACGTTCAAGTGCCTTGTCCTTTTCAAAATACTTCTGATATTCATCGAGTGTCGTTGCACCTATGGCACGCAACTCACCACGGGCCAAGGCCGGTTTCAGTATGTTGGCGGCATCCATGGCCCCTTCGCCCTTGCCGGCACCGACCAGTGTATGTATTTCATCGATGAACAGAATGATTTCACCATCAGCCTTCATCACTTCGTTGACCACAGCTTTCAACCGTTCTTCAAACTCACCCTTGTATTTTGCTCCGGCCACAAGCGCCCCCATGTCCAACGAGAAAATCTGTTTGGTCTTCAGATTTTCAGGCACATCGCCCCGCACGATACGGTGCGCCAGTCCTTCGGCAATGGCTGTTTTCCCCGTACCCGGCTCACCTATCAGGATAGGGTTGTTTTTCGTACGACGGCTCAAAATCTGAAGCACCCGTCGTATTTCTTCATCACGCCCGATGACCGGGTCCAGTTTGCCTGAACGGGCCCGTTCATTCAGGTTAATGGCATACTTTTCCAGCGAATTGTAGCTGTCTTCCGCCGAGGCCGACGACACCTTCGCCCCTTTACGCAGTTCGGCAATGGCCGCCTCAAGCCCTTTTTCCGTCATGCCCGCATCATTCAGCACACGGGTCAGCACGTTCTTTTCGGCCAGTAAAGCCAGGAGGATATATTCCAAAGACACAAACTGGTCCCCTGCCTTTGACGACAAAGCCACCGCCCGTTGTAACACAGCATTGGTTTCACGGCTCAAATAAGGTTCGGCACCCGACACCTTCGGATAACCTTCAACCATATTGTCAACCACGGCACCCAACGAAGCCAGGTTCACTCCCAACTTGCCGCACAAGAATTGCAGGACCTCTTCCCCCTCCTTCATGATTCCCTTCATCAGGTGAGGCGGTTCAATGACCTGCTGCCCTTTTGCCTGCACCAGGTTAACAGCGGACTGCACTGCTTCCTGCGATTTAATTGTGAAATTGTTAAAGTTCATATCGTTTCTGTTTTTATTGTTTTTACATTCATACATCCTACCGCTTTTGCGGCAGTACGCCCTGAGGATTGCAAAGTTCTTTCCAAAAGCAAAAACAAGACACAATGTCTTCTTTCAAACCTTATATTCCACTAAAACAAGACATTATGTCTTATATTTGCAGTGCAAAAAACTTTTTCCGAAACATTTTGTCAGCCCGCATCCTGTTCTCCCCCACCCGCTACCAACTACCGCTTGCCATTCATCAGTTTTTTTGTACCTTTACATAAGATAGGAGGCGGCTCGGCAATGTCAATCAAACAAGTTTGTTGCCATTGCACTCACCTTTCGCTATCTTTGCATGACCGGTCCATGCGCTTTTCCCTGTTTTTTCACCTCTTCCTGCAAGCGCAACAAGACACTTCCTATAGTTTCTTGCCCAACTTCCTATAGCAGATTTTTTAACACTCATTCTTTTGCTTTCATTACATCCTGTAGTTCAAGCTCTTATTTCCTTTACGAAACAGAAAAACAAACTATAGTACACTGGGCGACTAACTATAGGTAGTTGAACAACTAACTATAGGTAGTTGGAAGACTAACTATAGGTAGTTGGAAGACTAACTATAGGTAGTTGGAAGACTAACTATAGGTACTTTCTGCACATCTTCTTAGCTTATTGACAAAGACCTGATGCGGGAGAGCGATAACGGCTCGGCATATTCAAGCCGAAAACTGCGTTTTCGCTTGCTTCTGCGCTCGCCTTTCACTATCTTTGCAACCGGAAAGCCTCCAATGGCCCATCATTTACGGCTGAAAGGGCATACCCAACCGAAAACGTAACATAAACATCAAGAAATATGAAACTCTATCATGCATTGTTGGCCGGAATGGCCGCCCTGTTCCTCTCTTCGTGCGATTTGACTGGAACATCTGAAGCAACTCCACAAATAGGCATTGGAGCCATTAACCTCACACAGCAGGATACACTTGGTTTTAAAGGCAACCAACTCGACACGGTGTTTGTGGGCGATACGATTATGTTTCAAACCATCGCCTTCGGCAGGTACAACCAGTTGCTGGAACTGCACATCAAATCATCCGACAGCGAAGATGTCGAATTCCTGTGGGGAGACAAGTCAAAACTGGACTCGGTATTCACGGCCTACGAAGATGGTTCTTTCTATATGAACGGCGAGTACAGCGAACTGGCCTTCCCGTTCAAATACATCATAAAAAAACCGGTCAAGGATTTGGAACTTACAGTATCCGTACTCACCAACGCCAGCGCGGAATATAACCACACGTCACTTTCCATTATCACTCCGGCCAAGGAAGCCGAATCGGATGGAACGGAAAACGGTGGAGACAGTGAAAGCAACGAAGAAGTTGCCGAATAAAAACGCATTGACAAACCTTGCCTATGATTCGTCTGCTAAGTTTCATAGCCGTCGTGTCTCTGTTATGGGCATGCAAGCCATCGGCTAAAGTGGAGGAAACAGCTCCGAAGTTCTATTTCCCCACCGACACGGTGCTGACGGCCTATCGCGACACCCTGCGGTTGAGCGGAGACATCAAAAACGGATTTAAGCTGGACAGTATCGCCGCCGGTGACACGGCTACGTTTCACTTGGAAATTGATGGTGTGTTTCATCCGCTGACCGAAGTATGGCTCAGCTTGTCTGACCCGGAAGCGGCTGAACTTCTATACACAGACACGGCCTATATGAACAGCATGTTCCTGCCTTCGTCCGACTATGCTGGAGGCAAGTTCATATTGTCGCAAAAGCAGACACGCATTCCCTTCACGTTTCAATATCACGCCAAGAAAGCGGACAAGCGTGTCGGCGTGACCATCACGGCCTTTTCGGAAGCCTCCGAAGCGAACAAAAGCGGACAAATCCAACTGCAGACGCCGGCATGCCAGACACCGGCGCCCGAATTCTATTTTCCGACCGACACGCTGTACACCGAACAGAACGACACATTGCTGATCAGGTACAGTTCGACCTACCGGTTGGATGCCCTGCAAACAGGCGACGCAGTGGGGCTGGCCATCATTGTGCATGGTGTGCACAACCGGCTGAAACAATTGAAAATAACCCCGGACAACACGACCGATGCCACCATTGTCTATCCGGATGCGTCCGAACTGGACAAGATATTCCTCCCGAGTTCAGACTATGCAAACGGTGTGTTTGAAATGGACAGCAGTTTTTATACCCTGCAACTGCCTTTCCGGATACAAGCCTTGCAGGCCAACGAAGATTTTGGAATAACATTCGAAGCCACATCCGATGCACCGCATGGTTATGGCAAAAGCCGGTTCGAACTGAAAACTCCGATAAAAGACACCGGCAACACACAAGTTGCGGAGTCACAGCACTGAACCTTCCGCCGTTCCACATACGGACGGCGGAAGTCATTTCTGTTCTTTCACCCCGATACCGGTTCTGTAAGCACGGCACCAGGGAGTCAGCCCGCACGCTTCACATTTCGGACGGCGGGCCGTACAGACATAACGTCCATGCAAGATGAGCCAATGATGTGCCTTGGGTATCAGTTCGGAGGGAATGTGGCGGGTCAGTTCGCGTTCGGTCTGTAACGGACTTTTCGAATGGGTTGTCAAACCAAGCCTTTCAGAAACCCGGAACACATGCGTATCCACCGCCATGGCCGGTTGGTTAAACACCACCGAGGCAATCACATTCGCCGTTTTCCGGCCCACACCGGGCAAAGACTGAAGCCGGTCGACATCGGCAGGCACTTCGCCGCCAAAATTCTCCACCAGTTTACGCGCCATTCCCACCAGATGTTTGGACTTGTTGTTCGGATAGGACACGCTTTTTATGTATTCGAAAATCACTTCCGGTTCTGCCGAAGCCATAGCCTCGGGGGTCGGATAGTCGTGCAGCAAACGTGGAGTCACCATGTTCACCCGCTTGTCGGTACATTGTGCCGACAATATCACGGCCACCAGCAATTCGAACGGATTATTGTAATTCAACTCCGTTTCCGCTACCGGTACATGTTCCTTGAACCAATCAATAATGTGCGAATAACGTTCTTTTTTTGTCATAGACCTTTAACTGAAATAAACGTTGAATGGCCGGCAACAGTATCCGGCCGTTTCTGTCTGCCCTTTGTCGCAGTAACGCAAAATTATAACAAAAGATAATAACAAAGCAACTCTTTTCCCCATTTTCAAATAAAACAGAAGGCAGTTCAGAAGAAACAAACCAAAAACTGCGTTTTCATTTGTTTCTCCACTCACCTTTCACTATTTTTCCATAAAATAGGAGGCGGTTCGGAAGAAACAAACCAAAAACTGCGTTTTCATTTGTTTCTCCACTCACCTTTCACTATTTTTCCATAAAATAGGAGGCGGTTCGGAAGAAACAAATCAAAAACTGCGTTTTCATTTGTTTCTCCACTCACCTTTCACTATTTTTGCAACCCAAGTGGGCCATACAAATCGCTTTAGACAAAAAGCACATAAAAGCAGACCCACAATGTATAAATTTTCTTGTCGCGGGATATTTACAAGCCCCGCCTTCAGTATAAAAACGTAATATGGCTCCCAGAAAACCAAGCATCAAGAAAATCAAGTCGGACCACAACAGGAAAGACTATCAGGAAGAAACAAACCGTCCGATAAAATCAAAAGAAAAAAGCCAGTCCGATTTTTTCAACAAAATCAAATATATCATACGGGACGAGCGCACGCGCTTTACGGTGGGCATGCTGCTGTTGCTGGCCATGCTGTATGCCACGCTTTCGTTCGTTTCCTACTTTTTCACCGGTGCTGCCGATCAAAGCAAGCTGGATGTGCCGTGGAGCGAACTGAAAGCCATACGCACCCAAATACAGAACTGGACGTCCATCACCGGTGCATACATTTCCGAATTTTTCATCAACCGCTGGTTTGGATTGCCTGCATTCGCCATCATCTGGTTTTTCACCGCATGGGGACTGCGCATGATCAACGTACGGGAGACTTCCATCGTCAAGACATTTTTCCATTGTTTTTTCTGGCTCATCTGGGGCTCCGTCTTTTTAGGATTTACGTTGTCTCCCCTGTTGGAGGATGTGTTGTTTTTTGCTCCAGGCGGACAACATGGTGCTGCCATCAGCCGTTGGTTTTCCTCCTACATTGGCGCCCCCGGCACATTCATGTTACTGCTGGGTATATTGCTGTTATATTGTGTCGTTTCATTCAAAAAAACCATTCCTTTCATAAAAGGACTCTTCAAACGAAAAGCCCATCCTACCGTTGCACACGAACCGGACGATGCTGAACACGAAACGGAACCATCGGTTGCGGTCGGCACGGAAATAGTGCCCGAAGAATGGATTGTACAGCCGAATGAAGACGATGCTTACAACCAGGAAAATGCCACACAAGAAGAGGAGTTCATAACCATACCTACCGACTCGGAAGAAAAAGATGTGCCACAAGATAGCGATGATTCCATTGAGCTACTCATCGAACAGACGGAAGAAGAAACGACAACTCCGCACGAGATAGAAGTAACCATAGAAAAAGGTGAAGATGAAGAAACGGTGTCGCAACCGCTCGAACGATACGACCCCAAACTGGAATTGTCGCGCTACCAATATCCGCCACTCGAACTGTTGAAAGTGTACGACAACGAGAACAACACGCAGATTGACATGGCGGAACAGAATGCAAACAAAGACCGCATCATCAGGACACTGCAAAATTATGGCATTGAAATAGACTCCATCAAGGCAACCGTAGGCCCGACCATCACGCTGTACGAAATCGTGCCGAAAGCCGGGATACGCATTTCCAAGATACGCAATCTGGAAGATGATATCATGCTGAGCCTGTCGGCCAAAGGCATTCGTATCATTGCTCCTATACCCGGAAAGGGAACCATAGGGATTGAGGTGCCCAACAACGAGCCGCAAATCGTGTCCATGCATTCGGTCATTGCCTCGAAAAAGTTCCAGGAATCGAAAATGGAACTGCCGGTCGTGCTCGGCCGCACCATCACCAACGAGAACTTCATGTTCGACCTCACGAAAATGCCCCACCTGCTCGTTGCAGGAGCCACCGGGCAAGGGAAATCGGTAGGTCTGAACGCCATTATCACCTCGCTGCTGTACAAGAAGCATCCATCCGAACTGAAATTCGTGTTGGTGGACCCCAAGAAAGTCGAGTTCAACATTTACGGCGATATGGAAAAATACTTCCTCGCCAAACTGCCCGATGAAGAAGAGGCCATTATCACCGATACCAGCAAAGTGGTGCAAACCCTCAACTCGCTGTGTCAGGAAATGGACAATCGCTACGACCTGCTGAAAAAGGCACATGTACGCAACATCAAGGAATATAACGAGAAATTCTCCATACGCCAGCTCAATCCCGAAAACGGACACAAATACCTGCCTTACATAGTGGTTATTGTGGACGAGTTCGGCGACCTGATTATGACAGCAGGCAAGGAAGTGGAAATGCCCATTGCCCGTATCGCCCAGTTGGCCCGTGCCGTGGGCATACACATGATCATAGCCACACAACGTCCTTCGGTGAACATCATCACCGGGGTCATCAAGGCCAACTTCCCCGCACGACTGGCATTCCGCGTATCATCGATGACCGACTCACGCACCATCCTCGACCAGCCGGGAGCCAACCAGCTCATCGGTCGGGGCGACTTGCTTTTCTCACAAGGCAGTGACCTCACCCGTGTGCAATGTGCTTTTGTCGACACCCCCGAAGTGGAACAAATCGTCAGTTTCATCAAGGACGAAGGACTGTTCCCTTCTGCCTTCTATCTGCCCGAACCGACCATCGAGGGAGACTTCGATGTTTCCTCGGTTGACATGAGCAAGCGAGACCCGCTGTTCGAAGAAGCCGCACGATTCATTGTAACCTCACAACAAGGCTCCACATCGTCCATACAGCGCAAGTTCTCCATCGGCTACAACCGGGCCGGACGCATTGTCGACCAAATGGAAGCCGCTGGTATCATCGGACCCAATGAAGGAAGCAAGCCCCGGCAAGTGCTCGTTCCGGATGAATATAGCCTTGAAAAAATACTTGGTAACATGTAAGCGTACCGCCGTTTATTGTCAAAATCATCCAACAAAGACATGAAAAGAAGCATTCTATATTGTTTTCTCCTGTTACTCTACTGCACAGCATCAGCTACCCTGTGCGCCCAAAGCGACAAACAGGCCGAACAAATCGTATCCGACTATATCCGGTCAATAGAACACGAGACCGTAAAGGCTGCTTTCTCCTTCACAACGACAGGAGGCGACTTGCCCGAACAAAGCCAGCAAGGTACCCTCACTTTGAAAGGAGACAAGTTTGTGCTACAGATGGAGGGTATTGCCGTTTTCTTTGACGGAAAGACACAATGGACCTACCTGGAGGCGAACAACGAAGTATCCATCACCGAACCGGACAGGACCGAACTGAGCGAAACAAACCCGTTTCTCGTTTTGAAGGAATATCAGGGGCTGTGTGACATGTTTTTTTCACAAGCACATAAAACGGAAGGATATCAAACCATCGAGATGCATCCCCGTACGGCCGACCCTAACGTCAGCAACATCATTGTACAATTCAGCAACAACGGCAACACACTGAAATCCATCCAAATAGAATCAGGAAACGGGCTGTCTGTACAAATCGGTTTCTCCAATATAGAAAAAGGACTGAACATTCCGGACTCAACGTTTGTTTTCAACAAACAGCAATATGAAGGAGTCTTCGAAAATGATTTGAGATAAAACGGTTTCGATGTCAGTTCAAGGAACAGCTTCGGCCGTTTCACAAACCGTTTTCCGGTCTTTCTCTGTACAAATATCAAAAACAAATAAAATATATTTCTTATGGCAAACGAAAGAGTAAAATGTCTGATCATAGGCTCCGGCCCGGCGGGATACACCGCCGCCATATATACCGGACGGGGCAATTTATCTCCAGTCATGTATGCCGGCATGCAGCCCGGCGGACAACTCACCATCACCACCGATGTGGAAAACTACCCGGGACATCCCGAACCCATCGGCGGGTTTGAACTGATGGAGCAATTCAAACAGCAAGCACTGAACTGCGGTGCAGATATCCGTACCGGTAACGTAACCAAAGTGGATTTTTCAAAAGCTCCGTACACCATAACCGTCAACGACACCACAACCGTTGAAGCCGACACGGTCATCATTGCAACCGGGGCAAGTGCCAAATACCTCGGGTTGCCCGATGAACAGAAATATGCCGGTGCAGGCGTGTCGGCCTGTGCCACATGCGATGGTTTCTTCTATCGTAAAAAGACTGTAGCCGTGGTAGGCGGAGGCGACACCGCCTGCGAAGAAGCATCCTACTTGTCGAACCTGGCCAGTAAGGTATACCTCATTGTACGCAAAAACTATCTGCGCGCATCGAAGGCTATGCAAAAACGCGTTGAAAGCATTGACAACATTGAAATCCTGTACGAACACGAGGTCCGCGGACTTTTCGGCGAACGCTTCGTAGAAGGAGCCAAACTGGTGAAACACACTCCGGAAGGCGACCAGGATGTAGAGATTGCCATTGACGGTCTGTTCCTGGCCATAGGTCATCATCCCAACACGGAAATCTTCAAGGAATGGCTGGACACGGACGAAACCGGATACCTCATTACCGAACCGGGTACCCCTCGCACCAAGATACCCGGGGTATTCGCTGCCGGCGATGTGGCCGACCCGCATTACCGCCAGGCCATCACTGCCGCGGCAAGCGGTTGCCAGGCCGCCATTGAGGCTGAACGATTCCTGAACCAATAATACGAAGGTAACGTGTCACAGGCAAACTGCAGCGTTGTTGACGAAATATCGTCAACAACGCTGCAGATGGTCTTTTATGACAAACCGTCATACCCACATACCCATCATTCTGTTCAGAAAACAGTTGTATGTCCGTATTGCAGGTTGCAGTTCACAGTCCATTTCATATCCTAACAAACAGCGTAGCGTGTGCCGGTCTTTGTTTTTGCAATCCAGTTGCAGATCATTGTCCCCTACCTTTGCAGCATACAAACACATAAAGACAACACAACATGTCACACCAACACTCTCACGGTCACAGCCACGACCACAGCAAGGATGTAAAAAACATCAAGGTCGCCTTTTTCCTGAACCTTTCGTTTACGCTGGTCGAACTGATTGGAGGTTTCTTCACCAACAGCGTAGCCATCCTGTCGGATGCCATCCACGACCTCGGCGACAGCCTGTCACTCGGACTGGCATGGTACTTTCAAAAGCTGGCAAAAAAAGGCAAGAACCGGGACTATTCATACGGCTACAAACGATTTTCACTCATCGGAGCGGTCATAAACTCCATTGTATTGGTTGTCGGCAGCATCTTCATTCTGAGCGAAGCCATTCCACGCATAGTTTCTCCTGAAGCCACACATGCCGAAGGCATGTTCCTGCTGGCCATATTCGGAGTCATTGTCAACGGGGCTGCAGTTCTACGCCTGCGCAAGGGACATTCCATAAACGAGCGGGTCGTGTCACTTCACCTGTTGGAGGACGTGCTCGGCTGGGTTGCCATTCTGGTAGGGTCGGCTGTCATGTATTTCTTCGACCTGCCCATCATTGACCCGATACTATCCATTCTCATAGCCTGTTTCGTGCTGTTCAACGTGTTCCGGAACATCCGGCAAACCCTACGCATCATGCTGCAAGGCATTCCCGATGACATAGACATAGAACATCTGAACGAAAAACTGCTGCAACTGGATAATATTGAAGATATACACGACCTGCATATCTGGTCCATGGACGGCGAATACAACGTGCTTACCCTGCATGTCACGCTGAAAAAGCCCATCGCCATGCATGAACAGGCCGAACTGAAGGCCGTTATCCGCAACCTGCTGCACGAAGAGCACATTCAGCATGCTACCATCGAATTCGAATCGACCGGTGAAACCTGCCAGTGCCAATGTTGAATTCACCCGACATCCCATGCAGACCCAAGAATTCATAAACAAACATTTGAACGATGACGTGCACAGCCTCATGCTGCAGGCCGGCCGCTATCCGGATGTAGACATGCATTTTGCCGTACGCCAAATCACAGGACGGCAAAAGATGAAAAACAAAGTGCCGCTTTTTTACGAATCGGAAGAGCTGCTCTACCCCGCCCGCCTGTCACTGGAACAGTCATCGTCGCAACTCACCGCACAATACAAGGCCGGTCTGTGCCGGGGCCGTTCGTTCGCCGACCTCACCGGAGGGCTCGGCATAGACAGTTTCTTCATTTCACGCCACTTCGAAACGGCCAGTTACGTAGAACGGCAGAAGGAGCTATGTGATGTGGCACGCCACAATTTCAATGTTCTGCAAGCCCGAAACATCACCGTTTTCAATATGCAAGCCGAAGACTTCCTCCACACAATGGAACATGTGGACTGCATATTCATTGACCCGGCGCGACGCAGCGAAGGCGGGCGCAAGCTGGTGCTACTCTCCGACTGCGAACCGGATGTAGGTGTGCTGGCCCCCACCCTGCTCGAAAAGTCGGACCTGGTACTTATCAAACTCTCGCCCATGCTCGACCTCTCAGCTGCCATCAAACAATTGCCCTGTATCCGTCAGATACACGTACTTGCAGTCGACAACGAGTGCAAGGAAACCCTGCTCGTATTGCAAAAGCAGGAAAACGCCGGCAACGAACTGCAGATTCGCGCGGTCAATCTTGACAGCAAAGGAGTCAAGCCGCAAGTATTCGCTTTCCACCCAAGCGAAGAAACTTCTGCGCAACCCGGCTACACGGAGCATCCAGGCCGTTATCTGTACGAACCCAATGCCGCCCTCATGAAAAGTGGGGCATTCAAACTCATATCACAGCATTTCGGACTGTACAAACTGCACGTCAACACCCATCTGTACACCTCCGACTGTTTGGTAAACGATTTTCCCGGACGTATTTTTGAAATTACCGCCCATTGGGGCCACTCCAAAAAAGATTGGAAATCCCATATCGAAGCACTGAACGGACATGCCAACATGGCTGTACGCAACTATCCGCTCAGTGCCTCCGACCTGAAGAAAAAGTTGAAACTGACCGATGGAGGCGACCGTTATCTGTTTGCCTGCACTCTGCACAACGGAGAGAAAACCATTCTCGAATGCAGACGCCTATCCCATCTGGAAAGTAAAGAACAACAAAAAGCCTAATAACAGATTGGAACGTAGCAATTTGTAATATAAACAAAGCGGTTTCGCATCCCTGCGGAACCGCTTTCATCATTAATTGAAGAATTAATTATCCGCCGACAGCGGACAATATCTTTCATACCCTTCATGTGCACAGCGTTGCAAAAGTAAAGGTGCCTTGTTACTTTGCTGTTAAGAAACGGCTAAGTTTTTTCATTCGCCCTTTCCGTTCCAGGACGATGTTTCCTTTTTATCGCTTCAATGTTATCGGTTTGACGGCATCATGTTATCGTCTCACGTATGTGATACACGTGTATCACGGCCGTGAGACGATAACTTTAAAAGTATAAAACAGGGAAAACGCATTATAACATGTAGCAATGAACGCTCAAAAAACAAACGATAACCTTAAGTCTCTCAAGTGAAGTTTTTGGCCAAGAGGCTCAATATACGGTACATTTTTCCCGCCTTGTCAGGTGGGACAGCCCCTTTGCAGCCAACCTTATTCGTCAAATGACACTTTTCAGCATGCATTTTCCTTGAAGCATAAAAACACGACAAAACAAGTTGCAAAACCCAATGAAAGCGATTCTTGTTTTAACCAAAACATAGCCTCTCCGTAACACGATAGTAACAATTTGGGGGGACTTTTGCAGCGGAAAATTAAAAGAGAATCAACTATTCCGTTTTTTACTTATTACATTGAAGAAGATGAACCGACACAAACGTTACACGTTTTTAATTGCCTCACTGTTGTGGTCCGCCACATGTCTCCTGGCCCAGTCCGGCAGCATTCAAGGGAAAATAATCGACAAACAAAACAAAGAAGAACTCATAGGCGTTTCCGTACTCATTGATGGTACCGGTACAGGAGCCGCCACCGACTTCGACGGCAACTTCATCATTAGCGGTCTTGACACAGGCGAATATACACTCAACGTGTCGTACGTAGGTTACAAGCCCTATGTGCAAGAACAGGTCCGGGTGGTCGACGGGCAAGCCACTTCGCTCGAAATACAGCTCAGTCCCGAAGACCTCCAGCTCGAAGAAGTGGAAGTGGTGGCCAAAGCCAACCGGGAAAGCGAGAACATGCTGCTCATGGAACAGAAGCAACTGCTGTTTGCCACCCAGGCAGTCGGTGCAAAGGAAATGTCGCGCAAAGGCACCAGCACGGCCGAAGCTGCCGTAGCACAAGTGTCGGGCATTTCGAAACAGGAAGGTGTAAAGAACGTTTTCGTGCGCGGACTGGGCGACCGTTACAACGCCACCACACTCAACGGCTTCCCCATTCCTTCGGAAGACCCCGAATACAAGAACATTGCCCTCGACCTGTTCCGTTCCGACATGATACAGCACATTAACGTGAGCAAGGTGTTCAACGCCGACAACAACGGCGATGTGGGCGGTGCAAGCATCAACATCAACTCCAAAGAGCTGTTCGGCGAATACGCATTCCGTGCCGAAGCCGAAGGTGGCATTAACACCGCTGCTGCCGGCACCCGTTTCCTGAAACAGGATGGCTCGAACTATTTCGGCATCAGCCAGGCCGGACGTCCTCAGTCCGGTACGTTCAACTTTGCCAACAGCCTCGATCCGCAAACGGTCAACATACCGCTCAACCACGGCTACACGGTTTCCGGCGGGCGTCAGTTCCGCCTGGGCCAGGCAGCCAACCCACTTTCGTTCTTCGTGGTGGCGGCCCACAACACCGACTATGCCTTTACCCGCGAAAGCGTGCGCAACAGCACTGTCAATGGAGACATTTACCAGGACCAGAACGGTGAAAGGCACGACATCAACACCAACCAGGTAGTACTGACCAACCTGAACCTGAAGCTCAACCGCAAGCATGAACTGTCCTACAACTTCTTCCTGCTGCATGCAAACAACCAATATGTGGGCGACTATGCCGGGAAACAGAGCGAACACTTCCAGGCGGCCGACGACTACAACGGCTTCTTCCGCCGACAGCAAACCAACGAAAACCTGCTGATGACCCATCAGTTGCTCACCGACTGGACGCTGTCCGACCGCTGGCAACTGCGTGCAGGAGCAGCATACAACAGCATACAAGGTCTGGAACCCGACCGCCGCGAAATATACCTCACCCATCGCTCGGGCAATGAATACAACTTTACAGGAAGCAACCGCCAGAGACGCTTCTTTTCCGAACTGCACGAGAACGATGTGAACATGAAACTGAATGCCCGTTACCGTCTGATACACGACATGGACATCGAACACTCGAACATCACGTTCGGATACAACGGACGCATCATGGCCGACCGTTTCGAAGCATTGGAATATAACTTCAGTGCCTACCCCGGTACATATACGCTCGACGATTTGAAATTCGACGACCTGTACAACAGCACCAATTACACTGCGGGCAAGTTCAGCATGAGCGAAAGCGAGCTGAACACCTACCGGGTCACCAAAAACATCCACTCGGGCTACATAGAAGCCACCCAGCGTTTCACGGCCGATTTTACGGCCAACCTCGGCCTGCGTGCCGACTACGTGGACATGACGGTCGACTACCATGTGCAACATGTCAGTCCGGGAAGCGAAAGCATCAACCGCCTGTACTGGCTGCCGAGCCTGAACCTGCGCTACGACCTGAACGACAAAAACACGTTGCGCCTGGGTGCAAGCAAAAGCTACACCCTGCCCCAATCGAAAGAGATTGCCCCCTACCAATATGTAAACATCAGTTTCGTAAGCCAGGGTAACCCCAATCTCAAACCATCGGACAACTATAACCTCGACTTGAAATGGGACTATTACCTGACCGCTTCGGAACTGCTTTCCATCACCGGATTCTACAAACACATTGTCAATCCCATAGGACGGGTCGACCAGGGCAATTCCGCCGGTCTGCTCACCTACGAAAACATAGGTCCGAATGCCACGGTTGCCGGCGTGGAAGCCGAACTGCGGAAGAACCTGTTCAACCTCACCAATGCCGATGGAACCCGCTACAACCGACTCACACTCGGCATAAACGCGTCTTACATTTACACGCACATTATGCTTGACCTGCTGAACACCGAGGTACGAAGCAGCCAGCTCGAAGGCTCCTCTCCGTTCCTGGCCAACGCCGACCTGTCCTACACATTCAGAACGGGCGAACGCAACTTCACCGCATCGGTCGTGGCCAACTATTTCAGCGACCGCATTCACACGCTCGGCACGCGCGGATATCATGACATTATGGAAGAAGGACTGGTGACACTCGACGCCGTTTTCTCCTTCGAACTGAACAGCCGGTTTGCACTGAAACTGAAAGCTGCCAACCTGCTGGACAGACCCTACCGGCTCACCCGCCGCATTGACGGACAGAACAACCCGCTCGTTCTCAACGAATACAGAAAAGGACAGGTTTTCAGCTTGGGGCTGAGTTTTGACCTGTGACAGTGATGAGTGACGAATTGACAATTGACAGAAACGATATTTTAAACCAAATAAATTACTAACCATTTATTAACTTACAAAAATGAAAAAGTATTTTTTGAATGCGATGGCAGTAGCCATGATGTTTTCAAGCGTAGTATTTACATCGTGCGACAACAACAAGGGAGGCGAACCGACTCCTCCGCCTGCTGCAAATGAACTGTCGGGTTCAATCAACGACACGAAAAAACTTGACGCAAATGTAGAATACACCATCACCGGTCCGGTTATTGTGGAAGAAGGAGGCGTACTCGACATTCCGGCCGGAACATTGATTCGTGCCAAAAAAGGCTTCAGCAATTACATCCTCGTATTGCAAGGCGGTAAAATCTACGTGCGCGGTACAGCCGAAGCTCCCGTACGCATGACCGCCGATGTAGAAGACGCCCAATCAGGATACTGGGGAGGTCTCATCATCAACGGTAAAGCACCTCTTTCCGGCGGCGAAACCGGTTCCACCGAAATCAACTCGGCCTACACCTACGGTGGAGAAGACGTTGCTGACAATTCCGGAGAAATCACTTACCTCGTGCTCGAATACACCGGTGCCAAGTCAAGTGCCAACGTTGAGCACAACGGACTCACGCTGAACGGTGTGGGCAACGGCACCAAAATAGAAAACATCTATGTGGTGGAAGGAGCCGATGACGCCATCGAATTCTTCGGAGGTTCAGTAAACGTAAAGAACCTGCTTGCCGTCAACTCTGACGATGACATGTTCGACTTCACCCAAGGTTACACCGGAACCCTTGAAAACGCTTATGGCATTTGGGCCGAAGGCTTCAGCAGCACCGAAGAAGACCCGCGCGGCGTAGAAGCTGACGGCAACCTGGACGGACTCAACCCGACACAAGCCGGCCAGTCGGATTTCAAGATCAGCAACGTAACTTTTGACCTGCGCCTGGCTGCCAGCACAAGCGAAGGATACTACATGCACGATGTTATCAAAGTGCGCCGCGGTGCAAAGGCAACCATCACCAACGCATTGGTCAAGGGAGCCGGACAAGCCAAAGACCTGATTGACCTGACCGACGGAAAAGGTAACGCCAGTGCAGAAAGCGCCATCAGCCTGAGCAGCGAACTTACAACAGCCGTTTCAGGTAATGAAATCAACGCCGAAGGCACTTATGCCAACGTAAAAGTTGAAAACGGCAACAGCGGATGCGACACTTCCGTATTCGCGTGGACCGGTTACAAATTCTAATGAACAGATAACCGGAAATAAAAAACACGGGGATGTGTCAAAATGCGATATTTTGCCATTCCCCTACAAGGTGCGTTAGAATGGGCAAGATGCAAGGCACTGAGAAGGCCTCCCCAACCCCTCCGAAGGAGGGGCTTAGTCTCCCCCTTTGGGGGAGGTTGGAGGGGGCTTTCGAATGTCGAAAGTAACGCAGCAGATTGCCTATTATAACACACCGTCTTTTCATGTTATCAGCAAAAGAACAAACATATCACAACTATATGACACAAACATTATTGACACTTCTGCTTGCCTCCTGCCTATACATGAATGCAGGCACAACCGGAGACGAGCCCAACAGCACGCCTAAAATATATTACAGCAACGGCTACTATTTCACCGACCAGGAACAGCACAACGTCTACACCGGCGACTATCGCGAATACTACGACAACGGCACGCTGCGACTGGAAGTACAGATACAGAACGGAACCCCCGAAGGCACCTATGTCATTTATTTCGACAACCGGCGTCCGCAGGAAATACGCTCGTACAAAGACGGCAAGTTGCACGGCACATGGCGCACTTACGACCGTTCGGGCCAGCTGATATCCGAAGCCGAATACCGCAACGGAAAGAAACACGGCACATGGCGCATTTGGGACGAACTGGGCACACAACGCTACGAAATGAACTACGAAGATGGACGGAAAACGGGCATCTGGCGCATGTGGGACGAAAACGGCAAACTGATTGAGGAAAAAAAATACAATCCGTAACAGCATTATCACCAATCCGTAACACGATTGTAACATTATCGTCCGACTTTTGCAACGTCAAACGAAATAAAAACAGAAAGTCATGAAATTTATTGCAAGTTGCATCATTGCCCTTTGTTTGGGCATGGCCGCTTTTGCCGGCGAAAATACCGTAAGCTGTAACCCCAACACCATGCAGGCCCGGATTGAACTGTCGGAAAACGACTCCCAGTTTGTCATTTCCGGCAACATCACCGACTGCTTGAACAACGAAACCCTGGCCGGTGCCGTCATTCATGCCGATGGTAAAAAGGTATATTCCGATTTGGACGGACATTTCTCCATTCCCGTTGAAAAGCCCGGCACATACACCCTCACGGTAGAACTGATATCCTACGAAACCGCCCAGGTGGAAGTAGAAGTAAAAGAAAATGCAACCGGCATATTCTCAACCGAACTTGCACAAAAATAAACCATAAAACCCGCTGGACAGCAACCCAACCGTCCAACGAAAAGCGTACTTTACGGCGAGACACAGTCACCCCCGTGTCTCGCCGTTTTTTCGTTCCACCACACAGCAAAGCGGCCGACAAACAAGTCCCCGATTCCGCCTCCTGTATTCTGATACAAGAGGAAAAAGCTACTTGTGAAAAACAAAGAGTTGTAGGCCAAGACAAAGAGTTGTTACGGCAAAGACCGAATACCTTATTGACAATAAATCAGTATCACATACCCTTTGGGTCATCATCAATTAGACAGTTGGTTGCGGTTTTGCCCATACTGCCAAGTTTAAACTAAATCCAATCCCAACTCTTTCAAAAAAGCATTATGCCTATTCCGCGCATCTTCTATTTTACTGTCTATATCAACGAGCTGCTTATGTACTTTTGCCAAGTCAATGGGAGCCTCTTCTTTGGCTGTACTTACATAGCGGGAGATATTCAGGTTGTAATCATTGTCTTTGATTTCGCACATGGATACACAACGTGAGTATCGTTCAATATCTTTTCTGTATTGGTACGTTTCTATAATTCTTTTTACATCTGAATCACGCAATGCGTTCTGCCTTTTTCCCTTCTCAAAATATTCACTTGCGTTAATGAAGAGAACATCATCATTCTTCTTGCATTTCTTCAGCACCAAGATACAAACTGGAATACCCGTTGAGTAAAACAGATTGGACGGTAAGCCGATAACAGCATCAATATTACCATCATTTAAAAGTTTTTTACGAATCAGTTCTTCTTTACCACCTCTGAACAAGACGCCATGAGGCAGGATGATAGCCATTGTTCCGTTCTCATGCAAGAAGTGGAAGCCATGGAGCAGGAATGCAAAATCGGCTGCGGACTTGGGTGCAAGGCCATAATTCTTGAAACGGAAATCTTTTTCCAGTTCTTCCGATGGCTCCCAACGATAACTGAAAGGAGGGTTGGCAACGATTGCATCAAACTGCATTTTTTTGGCAGGATTCATTTCGTTCAAAATATCCCAGTCATTCAGCAAAGAGTCTCCATGATGTATTTCGAACTCAGTATCCTTGACTCCATGCAGCAACATGTTCATGCGGGCTAAGTTGTAGGTTGTAATGTTCTTTTCCTGCCCGTAAATTTTCCCGATTCCATGCTTTCCCATTTCGTGGCGTACATTCAACAACAAAGAGCCTGAGCCACACGCAAAATCAAGTACACGGTCAATCTTTGTTTTTTTTCCTGTCGTTGGGTCTTGACTATCCAATGACACAATCTTGGAAAGAATGGAAGATATCATTTGAGGCGTATAGAATTCTCCAGCCTTTTGTCCGGAATTGGCCGCAAATTCGCCAATCAGATATTCATAAGCATCCCCCAAAGAATCTGTTGAGGTAGAAAACTCCGAAATACCTTTGGCTATTTCCGTAACAACCTTGCAAAGCATGGTATTCCTTTCATCGTATGTCTTGCCCAGTTTGTCGGAGTGCAGATTGATTTCCGAGAACAATCCACGGAACGAACTGTCGAACGATTGTTCCTCGATATACTTAAACCCTTTTTCCAAAGTGTCAAGCAATTCTTTGTCTTGTGTACGCGCCAATTCTACAATATTACCCCACAAGTATTTGGGTAATATTACATAATGGGCCTTACGGCGCATTTGTTGCTCAAATTCGGCTATATCGTCAGGATTCTCGTCGTACCATATTTGTAAAGGGATTCGTTTATCATCGTTCGATAATTTTGGGTAGTCATCTACCAACTCTTTTTTTACGGCCTCTTCATATTGCTCTGAAAGGTGGCGTAAAAAGATAAACGAGAGCATATAGTCGCGAAAATCATCGGCCATCATGGAGCCGCGAAGTTTATCTGCTATGGCCCAAAGGGCTTTCCCTAATCTATGTTGTTCTGTTGCGGTCATATATTAACATTTAATTATGCAAAACGAAATGGTATTTTCCCATTAGTGCATTATATACATCTATGAGAATCTGTTTATTATCTGGAACCATCACGCCGACCTGTGGATAGTAAATTTTCTGATGTGTCAGAGCGTTGATTATATCAGCCATTCTTCCTGATTCTTCCGTAAAGCCAATTTGTTGAAGAACATACTGAAATTGCCCGACTCCCAAAAATGAAGCTATATTTTCCAGTACTTGTCTTAATAAAGCGAGGTGATATACTTCCAAAGAATCTTCCTGAATGGCTGTATCCAATATTTGTAGAACTCTTAAATGATAGAGTAAAACGCTATTTCTTGGATTGGATAGTTCGTATTGGTCTCCAATCTTTTCAAGAATTGAAATCTTATATTTATTTTTCTCACCCCGTCGGGTCGCTTTAAACTTGTTGGCTTTTTCGCCTTTGGACAACCAATCGCTAAGAATGGTAGCCAGCCCTATATGATGAGTTGTGATGATTATTTTCTTCCTT
>CASEAJ010000101.1 GCA_949285425.1 uncultured Porphyromonadaceae bacterium | reverse complement strand
CCGATGATTTTTTTCATCGGGCTCTTTCTTATATGTACCTGTTGGTTATACAGCCTTGAAACTCATGTCAAGACTTTTTACGGAGTGTGTGAGTGCTCCGACCGAAATAAAGTCGACACCACAGCGTGCATAGTCGAGCATTGTGTCGAATGTGATGCCACCGGAAGATTCTGTCTCATATCGGCCGTTGATTATTTCAACTGCTTTCCGTGTGTCTTCGGGAGTGAAGTTGTCGAGCATGATACGGTCTACCCCCCCTGTGTTCAGCACTTGTTGCAGTTCATCGAAGTTGCGTACTTCTATTTCTATTTTCAAATCTTTTCCTTTTTCTTTCAGGTATTGTTGGGCTCCGTGAATGGCCTTTTCAATTCCTCCGGCAAAGTCAACATGGTTGTCTTTCAGCAAAATCATGTCGAACAGTCCGATGCGATGATTAACTCCGCCTCCAATCCGTACGGCCTCTTTTTCGAGCAAGCGAAGTCCGGGAGTTGTTTTGCGTGTGTCAAGTACGCGCGTTTTGGTACCCTCCAGCAGTTTTACATATTGACGGGTGCGGGTAGCAATGCCGCTCATGCGTTGCATGATGTTCAGCATCAATCGTTCGGTTTGCAGGAGCGATTGTACTTTCCCTTCTACAACAAAAGCAATGTCTCCTTTTTTCACTTCTGCTCCATCGTGTATGAAAACCGTCATTTGCAGAGTTGGGTCAAAAGCACGGAATATTTCACGTGCTACTTCCACACCGGCCAGTACGCCGTTTTCTTTAATAATCAATTGTGATTTACCGACAGCATCGGCAGGAATGCTCGATAGTGTAGTGTGGTCGCCGTCGCCAATGTCTTCGGCAAACCACAGCGGAATAAATTGTTTGTAATCGTCTTTATTCATTTGATGGTTCAATTCTGAGTTGTTGAATGAGATGTTTATTGTTGTTTTTTCGTGTGAGCACATATACTCGGAATGTAGTGTTGTCTGTTTTTAGTGTTCCAATGACAAAGCACGATGATTCTTTTTCTCCTTTATGCAAGATGTGGAAAGAACGGGCTTTGTTTTTTTTGAAAAAGTCGGATACAATGCCGTATGATTGTTGTTTGCTGAAAATGTCGTTTCTGTTGTCAATGACCAGTTCTACATTGTCATTGAAATAGGCGGCTAACTCAGCTGCATCGCCATTGCTCAATGCGTTGGTAATGTCACGTGGTATTTCGGCCGATTGTGCCATACAACCGATTGTGCAAAAACCGGTCAGCAAGAACAGCATTATGAGCAGATAAGTCTTTCTCATACGAATCGTGTTTTTTTAAGTGGAACCCACCTTAAGTGTATGTACAAGATGTTTTTTAATTGTGCTTTTTCTTTATGTCACCAAAAAACGCCATATTTGCAAAGCGTAACGTTCATTCTACCAGCGCAAAAATAATGTAAAACATTGGGGAAGCAAAATAATTGTACACATTTTAGCACGGAGTAAAATTAGATGGTATGAAAATAATTTTTTTGGTTGTTGGAAAAACGGTTGATAAACAGCTTGTAAAGTTGTCCGAGGAATACATGGAACGCTTGAAGCATTACTTGGGAGTTTCTATGTTAGTTGTACCTGAATTGAAAAATGCCAAAAATTTATCTGTGCTTGAACAGCAGGAGAAAGAGGCTGATCTTATTTTGAAACAAATAGACAATGGAGATGAAGTGATACTGTTGGATGAAAAAGGAAGAGAGTATACATCGGTTGAGTTTGCCGGTTTTCTGGAACAGAAATTGTTGTCATCTACCAAACGCATGTTTTTTGTAGTAGGAGGGCCTTATGGATTTTCAGAAAGAGTATATAAACGTGCAAACGGATTGCTTTCTCTTTCCAAAATGACCTTTTCGCACCAAATGGTACGTGTTATATTTCTGGAACAACTTTACCGGGGAATGACCATTATAAAGGGAGAACCGTATCATCACGAATAGTGATAAATATAATTGTCGGACTTTTTAAAGCTTTATAGTTGAACAACAATAGTACGAGATATTCATGGTTATGGTCGCTTTGCGTGTTTGCAATGCTGGGCATGCTGTTCGGAGGTTTATATAGAACGTCTCCGGAGAGGGCAGTCAATGTCAAAAAGTTTCAGAAACAGTTGGAGCGTAAGGAAAAAAAGGCTTTCAGTACAATACTTGCATTGCGTGAGATGTTGCAGAAGGCTACTCCCGATTCGTTGATAGCTTATCCTTTTCCGGATGATGACATTTCGTATTATGTTATAGAGAATGATAAACTGGTGTTCTGGTCGGACAATAGTTTGGATATAAGTGCAGTCAATGTGTATGATTTTAAAGATTGGCATTATGTCCGGTTGCCGAATGCCTGTTGTGTTGTGTTGTCCCGTGAATATGACGGAAAGACCTTGGTCGCTTTGCTGACAATAAAATACAATTATTCTTATGAGAACAACAAGTTGGTAAACCGCTTTGCCCGAGGATTTGACATGGATGAGCGCATTGCTGTGGTGGAAGGTTGTAAACAGGATGAATATGCAGTGTTCTGTTTGGCAGGACATTATTTGTTTTCATTGGAAAAACCGAATTCGCCGGTTTATGCAGAATATTGGGCAGTATTGAGCAGTGTGGCATATGCCTTGTTTTTGATAATAGCCTTTGTGTTGTATGCGCGGATTCCGCTTTGGTTGGGGAAAAAGAGTGTCTCGTTGCCATGTTTTTTGTGCTTGCTTGTCGGAGGCGGATTGCTTGTCGGAGCCTTGCTTTATTTTGGAATCCCGACAACCTTATTTTCCAATCAGCTGTTCAGTCCGTTTGTTTATTCTGCCGGTGATTTTTTGGCTACCATTTGCCATCTTTCCGTTTTGACAGGATTCTGTTTGGCGGTAGTGTGTATGTTCTTCTTTTATGTTGACATAGAGAAGCAGAAAAGTATAGTCGGTGTTATTTTGCTGTTTTCTTATCCGGTGTGTTTTCTGTTGCTCTGTGGTGGATTGTATAGTCTTATTTTTCATTCAACAATCAAACTTGATGTGCTGAACATACATGATTTTTCATGGGCAGGTTTTTGGGCGCTTTTTCTGCTCTTGTTGTGGGGTGTCATGTTGGCACTGACATTTTATAAGGTACATAGGCGGTTCGTTCTTCAACACAGGCAGAAGACAGCTCTTGCAATTGACGGTTCTGCTATGTTACTGGGTACAATATTCGGGCTGTTGTTCAACAAAATGAGTTTGTTTTTGATTGTCCTGCCCTACAGTCTGCTTACTGCAGGTTTTTATGCCGGTTATCTTTGGAATAAGAAGAGTAAGGCCGTCTGTCTGTTGTTGCCGACAGTTTTATATGCTGCTTTTGTGGTGTTGAATGTTGTAGTGTTGAGTGTTGAGAGAGACAAGGGAAAATACAGGGTGTTGGCGCAGAATGTATCGGTGAACGGGAATGTAGAAAATGACCGTGTTGCTGATTTGTTGCTGGAGGAGTTGGATGAACGTTTGATTGCCGATCGGAGAATTGCAGGGTTGGCACTTCAATCCGATTCGCTTTATATGCTGAAAGAGTATTTGGATGAGAATTATTTTCGTGGTTTCTGGAATAAATACGATGTGCAGTTGGCTGTAGCGGCAAGTTCTTCCGAGTTGTTTGATGAGTATAGAACTTATATCCGACAGGTTGGTTCAAAAATAGCTCATACACACTTTTACAGTGTTCCATTCAATCAAAATGCCATGACGTATATCGGTATGTTCCGTGTTGATGAAACTTTGCTTGACTCTGTATATTATTTTATGGAGTTTTATCCTCGTCGTCAATACAAGAGCTACAGTTTTCCGAATTTGCTCATCCCGGCTTCGGCCGATATATACAAGCAACTGAATGTATCGGTGGCCAAATATGACAATGATGGATTGATCTATTTTTCGGGTACAACCGATTATCCGACAGATACGGACTGGATGCCTGAAATGGCCGATGGCAAGGATTATGTTACGGCAGTATATGGAAATCAGTGGCACTATATTTATAAACCGGCTGCTGATGATATGTATATTGTTATTTCTAAGCAAGTTAGAAATAATATGCTTGCTCATTTGCAGTTTTTTGTTTATTTGTCCTTCATTTATTTTTTATTGGCTTATTTGTTGCTCAGAATAGGGCGGTATGCATTGAATTTAGATGAATTCAGATGGGGGTTGGCCGCACGTTTTCAATATACATTTATCTTTTTGCTCATTTTGTGCTTTTCCGGAGTGTTCTATTTTTCCATCGATTTTATCAAGAAGCGTTACCATACGGAACAAGTGAAGAATTTGGAAAACAAACGTGCTTACATACAAAATGCTTTGCAGAATATGTATTATTGGAATCAAGGCCTTGATGCCAGCAATACAACTTCGTTGAATTTTGATTTGCAGGAATTGTCTTATATTTATCAGACGGATATTCATGTGTTCGACAATGATGGGTTGTTGTTGGGAAGTTCGCAGCCGCTGATTTTTTATCGTAATTTAATCAGCAACCGTATGGCTCCACAGCCTTATTTCTCAACCCATCCGGACATTGAACAGCATGAGCATATAGGTGATTTGGATTACTTGGTGGCATATACCGATTTTTATAATGGTGATTATTTGCAAATAGGGTATATAGCCGTTCCGCAATTTTTGAGTGAGGAGAATATGCGGGTTGAGATAGAGAATTTTTCTTCTGTCATAGTCCACATTTATTTGTTTGTCATCTTATTGGCCATTTTACTGACTGTAATTGTCGGGAAACGGCTTTCAGCTCCATTGAATATTCTTGAACACAAATTGAAAGAAATGCGTATAGGTAGGCGCAATGAGAAAATAGATTATCATTACAACGATGAAATAGGACAGTTGGTTGCACAGTATAACCGTACGGTAGACGAACTTGAACAAAGTGTGCGTTTGCTTGCGCAGTCGGAACGTGAATCGGCTTGGAAGTCAATGGCACGCCAGGTGGCTCATGAAATAAATAATCCGCTTACACCGATGAAACTGTCGGTTCAGCAACTCCAACGTCGTAAGGATATGAATGATGAAGGATTTGATGAATATTTCCGACAGACCACCGGAATGTTGGTGGAACAAATAGATAATTTGTCAAGGATAGCCGGGACATTTTCCGATTTTGCCCGTATGCCGGAGGCCAAGTTTGCACAAGTGGATGCCGTGGCAACATTGAAAGTAGCTGTACACCTTTTTGCTAATAACAAGGAACAGGTAGATGTTTGCTATACGGGAGTGGACCGGAGTGTTTATGTTTTCGCCGATGCCGAGCAGTTTGCTCAGGTATGTAATAACTTGATAAAAAATGCCATTCAGTCTATACCGAAAGGCCGGGCTGGACGAGTAAATGTGTCACTGAGGCAGCAAGAGAAGGATGTGGTGATAGAGATTGAAGATAACGGAAAAGGTATATCCCGAGAGGTTCAGGATAAGATATTTATGCCTAATTTTACCACTAAGGCACAGGGTATGGGATTGGGTCTGGCTATTAGTAAAAAAATAGTTGAACAGTTTGGAGGTAGCATAAGTTTCCGTACGGAAGAAACAGTAGGAAGTGTGTTTGTCTTACGACTGCCCGAAATGTAAGCTTCTGCAGTCGGATAAAAATGGAAAGAAAAGCGATGATAGTTGATTGGATTTAGACGTACAGAAACAACAAAAGCCGGATGTAAATCCGGCTTTTGTTGTTTCTGTACGTCTAATTTGTTATTCTTCTCCGCGGATAGCAGCGATACCCGGAAGTATTTTTCCTTCGATGGCTTCAAGCAGCGCACCACCTCCGGTTGAAATATATGATACTTGGTCGGCCATACCGAACTTATTGATACATGCAACAGAGTCACCTCCACCAATAAGTGAGAATGCTCCGTTGGCAGTTGCTTCGGCAATAGCATCGGCTATCGCTCTTGAACCGGCGGTAAAGTTGTCGAATTCAAATACACCGGCAGGACCGTTCCACAAAATTGTTTTTGCACCTTTGATGGCGTTGGCAAACAATTTACGGGTTTCAGGACCTGCATCAAGTCCTTCCCAACCATCGGGTATGGCATTGGCCGGTACGACTTGTGTGTTGGCATCGTTACTGAATGCATCGGCAGCAACGCAATCGGTTCCTAATACCAGATTCACTCCTTTTGCTTTGGCTTTTGCAATGATGTCAAGGGCAAGTTGCAGTTTGTCTTCTTCGCAAATGGATTGTCCTACGTGTCCGCCTTGAGCTTTGGCGAATGTGTAGGTCATACCTCCACACAAGATGAGGTTGTCTACTTTGTCCATGAGGTTTTCAATGATTCCTATTTTTGTGGAAACTTTAGAACCTCCCATGATAGCTGTAAACGGACGTTTGATGTCTTTCAGAATGTTGTCTACAGCTTTAACTTCTTTTTCCATCAAGTAGCCGAGCATTTTGTGGTCAGCATCGAAGTAGTCGGCAATGACGGCCGTAGATGCATGTTTGCGGTGGGCTGTACCGAACGCATCGTTTACATAGCAGTCGGCATAAGAAGCCAATGTTTTTGCAAATTCCTTTTGAGATGCCTTCATGGCTTTTTTGGCTTCTTCATATGCAGGGTCTTCTTTTTCAATGCCTACCGGTTTGCCTTCTTCTTCCGGATAAAAACGGAGGTTTTCAAGCAAAAGCACTTCACCCGGTTTCAAAGCAGCAGCAGCATCCGCGGCTTTTGCACAGTCGGGAGCAAATTTGACAGCTACACCTAAGGCTGCTGATACAGCGTCAACAATCTGACTTAATGAGTATTTGGCGTTTACTTTGCCTTTAGGTTTTCCCATGTGTGACATGATGATGAGTGCACCGCCATCGTTCAATATTTTTTTCAAAGTGGGGAGTGCTCCGCGGATACGGGTATCATCAGTAATCTTACCTTCTTCGTTTAGTGGTACATTGAAGTCCACACGGACGATTGCCTTTTTGCCGGCAAAGTTGAAATTGTCAATTGTTTGCATAACTTTATTAATTAGATGTTTGTTGATTCTTAGAACAATAATAAAGACACAAGAAGCGTTGGATGCATCCTGTGTCTTTTCATGATGTCAGAAGAAACGTTTGCAAAGTTAATCATTTTTTGTAAACGTTGCTCTTTTCCGTTCAGTTGGTTTTATTGGCGTATTTAACTTCAGCCAGTTGGGCATTGGCATCAACGATTTTCTTTTTCAGCTTTTCTTTATATGCTGCCAGTTTTACCTGTAACGCCTCATCGCCAGTTGCCAACATTTGTACTGCCAAAATGGCTGCGTTGAGCGAAGCGTTGATGCCAACTGTTGCTACTGGTATGCCAGGAGGCATTTGTACAATGGCAAGCAAGGCATCCATGCCTTCGAGACTGGCTTTGATGGGAACACCGATAACGGGTACTGTGGTCATGGCGGCAATTACTCCAGGCAGATGGGCAGCCATGCCTGCTGCGGCAATGATTACCTTGATACCACGTGCTTGGGCTCCTGTGGCAAAGGCTTCCACTTCATGCGGAGTTCGGTGTGCCGACAGAGCGTTCATTTCAAACGGAATGCCGAACTCATCGAGTAATGCGGCTGCTTTTTCCATGACAGGCAGGTCAGAAGTGCTGCCCATAATAATGCTTACTTTGGGTGTCATATCGTTATGCTCCAATCAGTTTTTTGTATTCGTCGGCTGATAGCAGGTTTTCTGCTTGAGTTGCGTCGGCTATGGAGATTTTAATCATCCAGCCTTTTCCATAAGGATCATCGTTCACCAATTCAGGTGCATCTTCCAATTCTTCATTGAAAGCTACGATTTCAGCATCGACAGGCAAATATAAGTCGGATACGGTTTTTACAGCTTCTACTGTACCGAAAGTTTCTCCGGCCGAAAGGCTTTCACCGACGGTTTCCACTTCCACGAAAACGATTTCGCCTAATTCACTTTGTGCGTAATCGGTAATACCGACGTAGGCGCAATCGCCTTCAACGCGAAGCCACTCATGTTCCTTTGTGTACTTTAAGTTTGCGGGTACGTTCATTATTCTGTTGATTTTAATGTTGTTTTTATTGCTTACAAAAATAACTTGTTTTCCCTGTTTGTGCAAAATTCCATTGGCTAAAATTGCATTTTATTTTCACGCTCTGGCATGAAGAGACCATCTGCAGCAGGGAGTGAAAGTGGGTTCATGTTGATTAATGACCTTTGCTTTCGTTATCGATGGCAAGAAATATGTTGTATGCTTCCTCTATCGTTCGAATGTTGGAGAGCACAATGGAACGTTTGCCTCCTTGTTCCCTTAATTTGCACCGGTAGGGGTTTTGGGTGGCATAGTTTAACAAGCGTCCGAATTCGTTTGACCGGTAGTATGCTGAATCGGTGTTGGACACGAGAAAGGCTGTCATACGTTCGTTTTTCAGAACCAGTCGTTCTATGCCATAGCGTACTGCCAACCACCTCATGCGCACAACAAGCATAAGTTGTCGCACTTGGGCGGGAATTTTTCCGAAACGGTCTTCGAGATGCTTCTCGAAATCGAGAAGTTGTTCCTCGCGGTCTATATTATCCAATTCCCGATATAAATTCATGCGTTCGGATACGTTTTCTATATAGTTGTCGGGGAACATGAGCTCCATGTCTGTTTCAATTTGGCAATCGGTCACATATGCTGTGTTGCCGACGGAGGTAGGTTCATCGGCATAAAGTTCGGTAAATTCGTCATTTTTCAGTTCGGTCACGGCTTCGTTCAGTATTTTCTGGTAGGTGTCATAGCCTAAGTCGGCTATGAAGCCGCTTTGTTCTGCACCCAGCATGTTGCCTGCTCCACGAATGTCCAGGTCCTGCATGGCAATGTTGAAGCCGCTTCCCAAATCGGCAAATGTCTCGATGGCCTGCAAGCGGCGGCGTGAGTCGGCCGGCAACAAACTTAGGTCGGGTGCCAGCAGGTAGCAGTATGCTTTGCGGTTACTTCGTCCTACCCGTCCGCGCATCTGATGCAAGTCGCTTAGTCCGAAATAGTGGGCACTGTTAATGATGATGGTGTTGGCATTGGGGATGTCTATACCCGATTCAATGATGGTGGTAGCCACCAGCACGTCGTAGTCATAATTGACAAAATCGAGTATGATTTCTTCCAGTTTTTCAGGAGGCATTTGTCCGTGACCCACAGCAACCCGGCAGCCTGGAACAAGCCTCATAATCATATCGCGTATGTTTTCTATGTTCTGTACGCGGTTGTGTACAAAGAAAACTTGTCCGTTACGGCTCATTTCCAGTTGGATGGCTTCGCGTATGATATCTTCGTCGAATGTGTGCAGTTCGGTCTGTATAGGATATCGGTTGGGTGGGGGAGTGTTGATGATAGACAAGTCGCGTGCCCCCAGCAAAGAGAATTGCAGGGTACGTGGTATGGGGGTGGCAGTCATGGTCAGTGTGTCTATGTTAACCTTCAGTTGGCGTAATTTTTCTTTGATGGACACTCCGAATTTCTGTTCTTCATCGATAATGAGCAATCCGAGGTCTTTAAATTTGACTGTTTTGCCCACCAGTTTATGGGTTCCCACAATGATGTCTATTTTCCCTTCCTGAAGGTCATGGAGCACCTCTTTCGTCTCTTTTGCCGTACGGGCCCGGCTCAGGTATTCTACCCGGCAGGGAAAGTTTTTCAAACGTTCGCTGAATGTTTGGTAGTGTTGCAGTGCAAGTACCGTGGTCGGTACCAATACGGCAACCTGTTTGCCATCTGTAGCAGCTTTAAAGGCGGCCCGGATAGCGACTTCTGTCTTCCCGAAACCTACATCGCCACAAATGAGCCGGTCCATGGGCATGTCCGATTCCATGTCTTTCTTTACATCGGCGGTAGCTTTCACTTGGTCTGGAGTGTCTTCGTAGATGAATGAGGCTTCCAGTTCGTGTTGCAGGTACGTGTCCGGAGAGTATTGAAATCCTTTTTCTGCCTTGCGTTGGGCATATAGTTTGATAAGCTCGCGTGCAATGTCCTTTACTTTTGATTTGGTACGTTCTTTCAGACGCTCCCAGGTGCCGCTGCCCAGTTTGTTGATGCGGGGTTTCTCTCCCTCTTTACCTTTGTATTTTGAAATGCGGTGTAGGGCATGAATGCTGACGAAAATGATGTCGTCATCCTTGTATATGAGTTTCACCATTTCCTGCATTTTGCCGTTGACCGGTGTACGGACCAGTCCTCCGAATGTGCCGACTCCATGGTCTACATGTACCAGATAGTCGCCCACTTTGAACTGGTTCAGTTCTTTCAGGGTCATGACCACCTTGCCGGCCCTTGTCCGGTCTGTACGCAGTTGGAATTTGTGAAAGCGCTCGAACAGTTGATGGTCGGTGTAACAGGCTATGTTGATGTCATGGTCAATGAAGCCTTCGTGCAATGTGTTTTTTACCGCTTGAAACGGTATGTCATCGCCACGGTCGGCAAAAATGGCGGCAATGCGGTCGGTCTGTTTCACACTGTCGCTTAAAATATATATATGGTATGATTTGTTGAGCAAATCATGCATGTTTTCTGTGACCAGATCAAAATTCTTGTGGAATACGGTCTGTGGAGATGTATGGAATCCGATGGTTTCTTCGGTTATAATGTGTTTGCTCCGTGTTCGCAGCATGCAACGGAAATTGCCTGTGTGTCGGATGAAATCGGTTTTGTCAATTTGTTTCAGACGTATCTGTTCCTCCGTTTCCGAGCCTTTGTCGAGCGCTTCTTGGAATAGCGTACCGATGCGGTCGGCAATGAAATCGTAGTTGGAATAGCCTATCCATGTGTCTTGCTTGATGAACTGGAAGAAGGAAACGAATGCAGTAGTCTTGTTCTTTTTCAGGTCAGGGATAATGGAAACTTCATTCAACCGTTCTTGCGACAATTGAGTCTCAATGTCAAAAATGCGTATGGACTCTATTTCATCACCGAAAAAGTCGCAGCGGAACGGCATTTCAAATGAAAACGAGAAAATGTCTACAATGCCCCCACGCACGGAGAATTGCCCTGGTTCATACACAAAGTCCACACGTTGGAATCCGTATCCGAGCAAGGTTTCGGCAATGAAGTCAATGCTTATGCTGTCGCCGACCTTCAGTTGCAGCATCTGTTTTTTTATTTCGGCCGAGGATACAACTTGCTGCATGACAGCTTCGGGCGAACTGACAATGATGCATGGTTTCCCGTTGCTTGAAAGTCGGTTGAGCACCTCAGTGCGCAATATCTCGTTCGCAGCATCGAGTTGCGACAATTTGATGGCCCGCTTATAGGATGACGGAAAATAAAAAATCTCGTCGGTCGGGAACAGATGTTTCAAATCGTTGTACAGATAAGCAGCCTGTTCGCTGTCATCCTCTATCAGTAGCAAATGATGTGGAATGGCTTTGAATAAAGATGCGGCTGCCAAGGCAAAAGAAGAACCGTTCAAGCCGGATAGTCTTACACTCGGTTTGATTGACCGGGCCCATTCGGTCAATTTTTTTACGCAAGGGTGATTGGCGTAAATCTGTTGAAATTCGGAAAGATTCAAAACGCTTGTTGTTTTTAAGACTTGCAAAGGTAAAAAATAATCGAGAAAACACAACGGACAAGTTTCTTGTCGCTTGGTTTTCGAGCTGCCTCAAAGCAGATAAAAAGGAAAAGAGAGCAGGTCATCCTTCTTCATTCGGACATGGAATGTCTGTCGGAGATTCAAGCCTGCCATGTCGTGTTCCCTTGCCGATAAAGTTTTTTTTTCACCTATATGAAAAAAGCTTTTCACCTATGTGAAAAATATGTTTCACCTATGTGAAAAATGCTTTTCACCTATGTGAAAAATGCTTTTCACCTATGTGAAAAAAGAACAATATGCCATTGGATGCACGAAAACATTGGTTTAAGCCAAATAGGTCATTCGATTTTGCATGGGTTTTTGCTTCTCAGGCGAGCAGATTTGTTTTTTAGGGAAAGAGCCGGACTATGCGGCTGATGATGAGAATAAAAAAAGATGCCTCACGAAAACAAAAGCACGTAGTTATCCCCCACAAAAAAAAAGAATTGTTTTGGTGGGGGATTTATAGAATCACTTAAAGTAATTCTTGTAGTCTTTCCAATATGAATTCAGCAGTATGTCCATTCCCGAAAACAGGAGGAAATGTCAGTTTCTTGTCGGTTAAGGTAGTATAGGCGGAGACAATTCTGTCTGTGTCGGCATCGGCCAGTATCCCGGCTTTCTGTTCTATTATTTCAGTCCATTCCGTTTCAGGGCGTAAGACAACGCACGGCTTTTGCAGGAAATAAGCTTCTTTTTGGACACCTCCAGAATCCGTCATGATAATTTGGGCATGTTGTTCCAATTGCATCATGTCCAGAAAAGATACCGGAGGAATTAATACAATCTTATTGTTTGAAAAGATGTTTTCATGTCTTTTCTCTAACCCGCTTGTATGCAACATCTTTTCTGTGCGTGGATGTAACGGAAGTATTATTTTTTTTCCGCTGACAGAACTTATTTCATGAAACGCATGGAAAATGGAAGTTAGGCGCTGTATGTCGTCCGTGTTGTTGGCACGATGGATGGTTGCCAATATGTAATTGCCATCTTCTATCCCGAGTTGTTCCATGATGGAACTCAATCGTTCTGTTTTATGGGAAAAATAGAGGGTGTTGTCATACATGATATCTCCGGAATTATAGATATGCCTATGTCTGCCATTGGCAAAAGTTTGCTTGGAACTAAAAAAGCCTTCCTGTTTTAGATTTTGAATGGCAGTCTCTGTCGGGGCAAACAATATGCATGATAGTTGGTCGCAGATAATCCGGTTGATTTCTTCTGGCATGCACATGTTGAATGAACGTAATCCGGCTTCTATGTGCACGATAGGGATGTGCAGTTTTGAAGCAGCAATCGCTCCGGATAAAGTGGAATTGGTATCTCCGTACAGGATTACGGCGTTGAATTGTTCCGACAGCAGTATTTTTTCTATGTCGGCTATCATTTTGCTTGTCTGCTCCCCGTGAGAACCGGAGCCGGAATGCAACAGAAAGTGAGGTCGGGGAATGTCCAATTCTTGGAAAAATATATCAGACATGGCAGAATCATAATGCTGTCCGGTATGAAGAATCTTTTCTTCTATTTCTTGGGCGAATTTTTGCTTGATAGTCCTGGATAATGCGGCAGCTTTGATGAATTGGGGACGGGCTCCAATGATGGTGAGTATTTTTGTCATCTGTCTTTTTTGCTTAATCTTAATATGACCAAGAATAATTTGCGCAAATTTAATTAATAATTGCTTTTGTGTAAATTCAAATGGACTATAATGTGTATCTGTTATTCGTTTTTTTTACTTTTGTACGTCTTTAATTTGTAGGTTGATGAAAGTGCTTATATTCGGAGAGGCTTTGATGCCTCCTGCTTATATACCTCGTGTACGCTATTTTTGTACGTATTTGATGGAAAGGGGTTGGCAAATAGATTATGTGTTGGAAGCTTCCGGCCATGAACAGTACATCCCGGATGGGGTACGTGCATTTCCTGTACAATATTATAAAAGGCAAGGGCGTATGGGGAAACTGGAGTGGCTGTTGAAATTTGTCTTGGGTGTTTTGTTTGATTATAAGGGGTATTATTTTTATAGAAAATCAAAACCTTTATGGGAAAAGGAAAACTATGATGCGGTATTTACAAGTTCATTTTTTACATTCCCGTTGACAACGGCATGTAGGGTTTCCCGTAAACTTCGGCTGCCTCTTTTTGTGGATTTGAGAGATATAGCAGAACAATCACCGGATGACAATCATTATTTGATGCATAAACCGCCAAAATTTTTGGGGAAGCAGTTGTTTGCATTGTATAAAAAAATATCTGTGTATAGAAGAAATCGGGTGTTGAAAAAGGCATTTGCCGTGACCACGGTATCTCCTTGGCATGTGCAGACTTTGTCACGGTATAATGCCAATACACATTTGATTTATAATGGTTTTGATGAAAAGATATTTTATCCGGAAGTAAAAAAAGAGTCACGCTTTGTGGTTTCTTATTTTGGACAGGTGTTTAATGAAAAGATACGCAATCCTCGTTTGTTGTTTGAGGCAGTACAACGGTTGAAGGAAAAGAAAAATCCATTTGTGGATGAGTTGACGATGAAATGGTATGTGGATAATCAATCAAGAGACATTATAAACAATATGGCAGTGGAGTATGGATTGGAAGATCGGGTGGAATGTTTGCCTTTTGTTTTGCCCGCTCAGGTGTTGGAGGCTATGAATAAAAGTTCGGTGCTTTTGGTGTTGAGCAATTTACAGACTGAAAAGCGTTATTTCGGCATTATGACCACTAAATTTTTTGAGGCCATCGGTGCCAACCGACCGGTATTGTCCATTCCGGACAACCAAGACAATTTGTCTCTGTTGGTCAATGAGGCTCATGCAGGGCTTGCCACTTCGAACGTGGAGGAAGTGGAACGTTTTCTGCTTGAAAAATATGCGGAGTGGAAACAGAATGGTTATGTTTCCGGAACGGTTCCGGAATCCAGGCGTTTGGATTATTCCCGCCGGAAAGGAGCGGAAATTTTAGAAAAACTTTTCATGGAGAAATGACTTTATGCTATCGGTTCTTATTCCTGTATATAATTATGATGTGACGGCATTGGTCAATGAACTGCACAGGCAATTGATTGAAGCTTTGGTCGATTTTGAAATCATTGTGATGGAAGATGGCTCTACTTTGTGTCTGGAAAAGAACAGGGAAGTCGGGCAATTGTCAAACTGTGTGTATATCTGTTTGGAAAGCAATATAGGGCGTTCCGCCATTCGTAACAAGTTGGCTGATACTGCTCGATATGACCATTTGTTGTTTTTGGATTGCGATGCGGAAGTGGATAATGAATTTTTCATTCAAAAGTACTTGTCGTTCTGTCATGAGGATTGTGTGGTCATCGGAGGAACTGCTTATGATGAAAAAGAAAATAATCCGTCATATAGTTTGAGATTGAAATATGGTAGGGAACGTGAGGCCCGCTCTGCCAAGGACCGGAGCAAGTCACGCTATAAAGTGTTTACGACTTTCAATTTTTTGATTTCAAAGTCAATATTCAAGCGGATACGTTTTGATGAATCCATACGCGGTTATGGGTATGAAGATACGGTGTTTGCACATAGTTTGGTAGAACTGGGCTATGAAGTATTGCATATAGAAAATCCGCTTATACACAAAGGACTGGATGAGAACACTGTGTTTTTGAAGAAAACGGAGAATGGCTTGAATAATTTATATGCTTTGTTTCTTACAGGACATTATCCATTTTTGATTCACGAGTCGAAGTTGCTGTATTCCTTTCTTTGTTTGAGGCGTTGGAAATTGGACCGAATGGGTGCTTGGGCATATAAATGTTTGGCACCCGCTTTGAGGCGAAATTTGTTGTCGGCAACTCCGTCTTTGCGTGCATTTGATATTTATAAATTACTTTTTTTGTGTCATTGCTCTCGAAAGTGACAACTTGTCAGTGTTGTTGTCGCTAAATTTCTTCTCTCTGTAAGTTGTTTTCTGCCATATTTTCTATAAATATTATTGGCATAGAATATGCAAGAGGCAGTCGTTGTAAATACAAACATAATTAATTAAACATAAAAAGATATGAACATTAAACCTTTAGCAGATCGCGTGTTGGTAAAACCGGCACCGGCTGAACAAAAAACAGTTGGAGGAATTATCATTCCGGATTCGGCAAAAGAAAAACCCTTGAAAGGTGAAGTGCTTGCGGTAGGAAAAGGAACAAAAGATGAAGAAATGGTTGTTGCCGTAGGTGACAATGTGCTGTATGGAAAATACGCAGGAACCGAGTTGGAATGGGAAGGTGAAAAGTATTTGATCATGCGTCAATCGGATATTTTAGCCATCATTTAATGATAAAGAGAAAAAGAACATAAAACAATACAATTATGGCAAAAGAAATTCTTTTTAATATAGATGCCCGTGATCAACTGAAAAAAGGAGTTGATGAATTGGCAAATGCAGTAAAAGTGACATTAGGTCCTAAAGGACGTAATGTGATTATAGAAAAAAAGTTTGGTGCTCCTCATATCACTAAAGACGGTGTGACGGTGGCTAAAGAAATTGAACTGGAAGATTCGTTTCAGAATCTTGGTGCCCAGTTGGTGAAGGAAGTCGCTTCGAAAACAGGTGACGATGCCGGTGATGGAACGACAACTGCCACTGTGTTGGCGCAGGCTATTGTCGGTGTAGGTTTGAAAAACGTTACAGCCGGTGCCAATCCTATGGATTTGAAACGGGGTATTGACAAAGCGGTTGCTGCAGTGGTTGCTAATATTAAAAGTCAGGCCGACACGGTGGGTGACAATTACGACAAAATAGAACAGGTGGCGACCATTTCGGCCAATAACGATGCTTCTATTGGTAAGTTGATTGCAGATGCAATGCGTAAGGTGTCGAAAGATGGTGTGATAACCATTGAAGAAGCAAAAGGAACAGACACAACAATTGATGTTGTGGAAGGTATGCAGTTTGACCGTGGTTATATTTCTGCTTATTTTGTGACCAATACGGAAAAGATGGAAGTGGAAATGGAAAAACCGTATATTTTGATTTACGATAAGAAAATTTCCAACTTGAAAGAATTCTTGCCTATTCTTGAAGCTTCTGTACAGACGGGACGTCCGTTATTAATCATTGCAGAAGATGTGGATAGCGAAGCTTTGACAACATTGGTTGTGAACCGTTTGCGCTCTCAGTTGAAAATATGTGCCGTTAAGGCTCCTGGATTTGGTGACCGTCGGAAAGAAATGCTGGAAGACATTGCCATTCTGACAGGTGGTACGGTTATTTCTGAAGAAAAGGGTATTCAGTTGGAAAATGCCACTTTGGAAATGTTGGGTACAGCAGAAAAAGTAACCGTAGACAAAGACAATACTGTGATAGTAAATGGTTCGGGTGCCAAAGATGCAATTCAGTCGCGTATAGCTCAGATAAAGGCTCAGATAGCTTCTACAACTTCCGATTATGATCGTGAAAAATTGCAGGAACGTTTGGCCAAATTGTCTGGTGGCGTAGCTGTTCTTTATGTAGGAGCTGCTTCGGAAGTGGAAATGAAAGAAAAGAAAGACCGTGTGGATGATGCTTTGAGTGCAACACGTGCTGCTATTGAAGAAGGCATTGTTCCTGGTGGTGGCGTAGCTTATATTCGTTCAATTGATGCTCTTGCAGCAGTGAAGGCAGACAACGAAGATGAAGCAACTGGAGTTGAAATCGTAAAACGTGCAATAGAAGAACCTTTGCGTCAGATTGTAGCAAATGCAGGAAAAGAAGGTGCTGTTATAGTACAGAAAGTGCGTGAAGGAAAAGGTGACTATGGGTACAACGCTCGTACCGATACGTATGAAAACTTTTTCAAGGCGGGTGTTGTTGATCCGGCCAAGGTTACTCGCGTGGCATTGGAAAATGCAGCCTCTATTGCAGGTATGTTCTTGACAACAGAATGTGTAATTACAGATAAGAAGGAAGAAACTCCGGCTCCGGCAATGCCTATGGGTGGAGGTATGGGAGGAATGATGTAAATCCCAAACTGTTGAAAAATCTTGACAGCGTCCGGTCGGTAAAGTCCGACCGGACGCTTTTTTTGTTTGTGGGCCATTGATAATGGTGTTCTTTATTTTGTTTTTAATAAAAATATCCTATCTTTGTTCCAATTAAAACAGGATTCTAATCCAAAAAGAAATTTTTATATCTAACAATCAAAAGAATATGAGCAACACAAAAAGAGTTTACACGTTCGGTAATGGTAAAGCCGAAGGTAAGGCTGACATGAGAAATCTGTTGGGTGGCAAAGGTGCTAATTTGGCAGAGATGAACTTAATCGGAGTACCAGTACCTCCTGGTTTCACTATTACGACAGATGTGTGTAGTGAATATTATCAGTTGGGCAGAGATAAGGTTGTCGAATTGCTGAAATCGGATGTGGAACAAGCCATAGCAGGAGTGGAAAAATTGATGAATTCCAAGTTTGGCGATGTGGAAAATCCATTGTTGGTGTCAGTTCGTTCTGGTGCACGTGCTTCAATGCCGGGGATGATGGATACAATTCTCAATCTTGGTCTTAACGATGAAGTTGTTGAAGGACTTGCACGAAAGACCGGAAACGAACGTTTCGCGTGGGATTCATACCGTCGTTTTGTACAAATGTATGGCGATGTCGTTCTCGGAATGAAGCCGACAAATAAAGAAGATATCGATCCGTTTGAAGCCATTATAGAAGATGTAAAAGAAGCTAAAGGTGTACGTCTGGATAACGAACTTAAAGTAGAAGATCTTAAGGAACTTGTTGTCCGTTTCAAGGCTGCTGTTAAGGCTCAGACAGGAAAAGACTTTCCTTCATGTGCTTACGAACAGTTGTGGGGAGCTATCTGTGCTGTGTTCGATTCCTGGATGAATGAACGTGCTATCCTTTATCGTAAGATGGAAGGAATACCAGCGGAGTGGGGTACTGCTGTAAACGTTCAGGCAATGGTGTTTGGCAATATGGGCGAAACATCCGCTACAGGTGTAGCTTTTTCTCGTGATGCCGCAACAGGTGAAGACTTGTTCAACGGTGAATATCTTATCAACGCTCAGGGTGAGGATGTGGTAGCAGGCATTCGTACTCCACAGCAGATTACAAAAATCGGCTCACAGAGATGGGCAGCCCTTCAGGGTATTTCAGAAGAAGAACGTTGTGCTAAATATCCTTCGATGGAAGAAGCAATGCCTGAAATCTATAAAGAACTTGACGCTTTACAGACAAAACTTGAAAACCATTATCACGATATGCAGGATATGGAATTCACAGTTCAAGAAGGTAAACTTTGGTTCCTTCAGACTCGTAACGGTAAGCGTACGGGTGCTGCTATGGTTCGTATTGCAATGGAAATGCTTGAACAAGGCATCATCGACGAAAAGACCGCTATTACACGTTGCGAGCCAAACAAACTTGACGAACTTCTTCACCCTATATTCGACAAAGATGCTCTTCGTACAGCGAAAACTCTGACTAGGGGGCTTCCTGCATCTCCGGGTGCGGCTTGTGGTCAGGTGGTATTTTTTGCAGAAGATGCGGCTCAGTGGCGTGCAGATGGTCATAGGGTTATACTTGTACGAATCGAAACTTCTCCTGAAGACCTTGCTGGTATGACTGCTGCAGAAGGTATCCTTACGGCTCGTGGAGGCATGACATCGCATGCGGCTGTTGTGGCAAGGGGTATGGGTAAATGCTGTGTGTCGGGAGCAGGAGCTCTTAATATTGATTATAAAGCCCGTACGATTGAAATAGATGGAACAATTATAAAGGAAGGTGACTATATTTCATTGAACGGAAGTACAGGAGATGTGTATTTGGGTCAGGTTCAGACAAAAGCCGCTGAATTGTCCGGTGACTTTGCAAAACTTATGAACTTGTGTGACAAATATACAAAACTTAAAGTTCGTACAAATGCCGATACACCAAGAGATGCGGAAGTCGCTCGCGGTTTTGGTGCTGTAGGTATCGGTTTGTGCCGTACAGAACATATGTTCTTCGAAAATCAGAAGATTGTGGCCATGCGCGAAATGATTCTTGCTAAAGATGAAGAAGGACGTAAGAATGCTCTTGCAAAACTTTTGCCATATCAGAAAGCAGACTTCAAAGGAATTTTCAAAGCCATGGATGGTTGCCCGGTCAATGTTCGTTTACTTGACCCGCCTTTGCACGAATTTGTTCCACACGATTTGAAAGGTCAGGAAGAAATGGCTCAAGCTATGGGTGTAACAGTGGAATATATCCGTCAAAGAGTAGAAAGTTTGTGTGAACATAACCCAATGCTTGGTCACCGCGGTTGTCGTCTGGGAAATACTTATCCTGAAATCACAGAAATGCAGACTAAGGCCATACTTGGAGCTGCTATTGAACTCAAGAAAGAAGGCTACGATCCTCAACCTGAAATCATGGTTCCTCTTACAGGTATTTTATATGAATTTGAGGCTCAGGAAAAAGTAATTCGTAAGGCTGCTGCAGAATTGTTTGAACAGGAAGGGGTTGAAATACCATTCAAAGTCGGGACTATGATTGAAATTCCTCGTGCAGCACTTACTGCAAACCGTATTGCATCACGTGCGGAATATTTCTCATTCGGTACAAACGACTTGACACAGATGACATTCGGTTATTCTCGTGATGATATAGCTTCATTCTTGCCTGTATATCTTGAAAAGAAGATTCTTAAAGTTGACCCATTCCAGGTACTTGACCAAAACGGGGTAGGGCAATTAGTTGAAATGGCTGTAGAAAAAGGTCGTTCAGTCCGTCCTGACTTGAAGTGCGGCATCTGTGGAGAGCACGGAGGTGAACCTTCATCCGTGAAGTTCTGTCACCGGGTTGGATTGAACTATGTAAGTTGTTCTCCGTTCCGTGTGCCTATTGCACGTTTGGCCGCGGCGCAGGCTGCGTTGGAAGAAGCATAATGTTTTTTTAACGAGTGGATTTGTAAAGAAAGCCTCGGATTTGTTCCGAGGCTTCTTTTTTCATGAGAAATGTGTTTCGGCTATTTAAAAAATATTTTGCAGTTCATTTATTAACGAATTGCGCGTGCTAATTCTTGTAGGAGTAACATATAGTATCAGACATTCACTAAATCGAATTTGTTTTATTATGATTGAGATGACTCAAGAGCAAATACAAAGAGTATTGGACAGCCAACGCAACTTTTTCGCTACGAATCAGACGAAAGATATAGATTTCCGATTGCAGTGTTTGAAAAAGTTCAAAAAGTCAATCATGCAACGGGAGTCACAAATAGAAGATGCTTTGTGGCTTGATTTACACAAATCGAAAGAAGAAGCTTATCTTACTGAGATCAGTATTGTATTGAGTGAATTGGATAATCATATCAAGCATTTAAGGCGTTGGACTAAAGAGAAACAGGTGTCCACTCCTTTGCATCTTTTCCCGTCGCGAAGTTCCATATTGTATGAACCGTTGGGCATTGCTTTGATAATAGCTCCATGGAATTATCCGTTTCATTTGCTTATGAATCCTTTGGTAGGAGCAATTTCATCCGGTTGTTGTGCAGTGCTTAAATCATCACCCTATGCACCAAATACCAATAGAGTGATGAAAGAATTGATACAGGATATATTCCCTGAAAATTATGTGGCATTCATGGAAGGACATCGTGAAGTAAATCAATTATTGTTGGAACAGCGTTTTGATTTCATCTTTTTTACGGGTAGTCCTCATTTGGGACGGACTGTCTTGCAGGCGGCTGCCTCTTATCTTACACCGGTGATTTTGGAATTGGGAGGAAAGAGCCCGTGTGTTGTTGACCGAGATGCCAATTTACCCATTGCAGCCCGTCGCATTATGTGGGGTAAAACAATCAATGCCGGTCAGACTTGTGTCGCACCTGATTACTTGTTTGTGCACCGTGATGTGAAGGAGCCGTTGCTTCGTGAAATGAAATTGGCTGTTCGGCAATTTTTTGGAAATGAACCTCAACAGAGCCCTTATTATGCCCGCATTGTAAACGAACGGGCTATGCAACGGTTGTTGGAACTCTTGCAACGGGGAAAAATTGTTTTTGGAGGCGAGTTCGACAGGCAGGACCGGTATATAGCTCCTACGGTTCTTGAAGATATTGTGCCCGATGACCCTATCATGCAAGAAGAAATATTTGGACCGTTGCTCCCTGTTATGACCTATGAAAACATAGATGATGTACTGGAATATATAAATCGTGGTGAGAAACCCTTGGCATTTTATTATTTTGGAAAAAATGATTGTGCAAGGACCATATTATCTCGTTCTACTTCGGGTGGGGTATGTATCAATGATACATTGATGCATATCGCTAACCATCATTTGCCTTTTGGGGGAGTAGGGAATAGTGGTATGGGTAAATATCATGGTCGGCGCACTTTTCTTGCATTCAGTAACGAACGCGCCGTTATCCGGACTCCGACTTTGATTGATTTGCCAATGAAGTATGTCCCTTTCCGCTGGTTCAGTTGGATAAAACGGTTGTTGTAAGCAGATAAAATGTCCCCCAAAAGTTCTTTTGTTTAGCTTTTGGGGGACATTCTTGTCGTTAATAGCAATCAAGGTTGGTTACTGGAATTCAATAAATAATTTTTGTTGTTTCACAACCTGTTTTCACTATATAAATGCCTCTTTGAGGAAGTTGACAACACATAAAGTCAGAAGTGGCAGAACCTTGTTCTATGCACGTACCGTTGACCATATAAATAGAATAATCGGTTCCCGGTTCAATGCCATTCAAGTAAAGTATGTCATTTTTTACCCAAGCTGATAAAGTTTCTGCAGATGTAGATTCACTTTTCGTTATAATGCTACTATCATCATATCCAATTTCAATGTAAGAAACATCAAACGTGCCGGTTGCATTTTTTCCCCAAGTGGTCGATTGCATGAGAAATGATTTTATTTGAGTAAAATCAATATCGGTCATTCCGGTATAATCTAAAACCAATTCTCCATCAGGTCGTGTTTTTTCAATGACGACTTCTTTGTCATTTGAATCAATTAACACGAACCGTACTGTTTCATCCGCATCAGTATAATCCAAATTGGCAGCGTCGATAACAAATTTTACTTTCGGAGAGGTTGAAATGTCAACCGTATTCGTCAAGTCGGTCCGTAAATAAGATTGATTCCATTTGTCTTGTCCGATTATCTCAACTTCCATTTGGTCAGGTATCATACGGGAAAAGCGATTGCTTCTTGATGAGAATTTGTACATTGGACTATAAAGACGATTACCTGAAAAATCATATTTAAAATTGGTCGTTGTTTGTGTTGCTTCCTCTCCGGTCATCCCTATTTGAAGTGTTTTAATGGCAATGGTACTTTCAGAAACTTTATTGCTTCCGTGTAATTCAATGGCGCGGATATTGTCAAAATCGAAATTTATTTCAGGACATAATTTCTCTTGCATGTATACATTGAAGATTTCCTGTGTCAACTCAATCTCATCAAATCCATTTTCTGGTTTTCCCCACTGGTCAGTCAAGAAAGTATTTCCTTTTCCATCGATGAGTGCAATTCTTATAGCCCGGTTTTCAACTCCAGATGCCACTTTCCCTTTCAGAGTGAACCCTACACTATGAGTCATTTTAAGAGGTTTATAAAGACTTATTTTTACAATGTCCTGAACATTATTTTCTGTTATGTACAACGCATCAATGTCATTGTTGGCAATTCTTGAATAGGCTCCCCACTTGTCTCCTTCCGAAAAAACAAAATCTGTATTTTCCCTGTCAACCGCAGTCGTGAAATCATATTGTAAAATAGTGCTTCGTTCTTCGGTAGCATTAGAACCAAATTTCAGTTTAGGCATGATTACATACCCGGCTCCCCAACCATTATTGCCCCAAGTAACAGAAACTGTTATTTTTTTCACTTTAGCCAATTTACTTAAATCATCTTCTGCATAAAAACATCCTATAGCATTGGTTGGAACTAATGCGGTACGATATTTATAATTTTTCAAACTGAGGTTTTTGCTCAATACGTTGTTTTCTTCATCGTAAGCATTAATTGTTATTTCGCTTACACCGGAAGAAGCTGAATATTCAGTTGAAGAACTTTTGAAGTTATGGACTTGAATGATACGTGTCAGCAATGTTGCGTCATTGCTTAAATCGATGGCCGAGTTGAATACAATATCAAAAAGAGGAAAAGTTCCTTGAGGATAACCCGAGTTGAAATTATACGTCGCTTTAACGCCTTCACCTGCTACAAGTTCAACATTTAATGAACATGCCGGGTCTAATGAAGAAATGTCTCCTGGTACAATAGAAAATACGGATGCTTCAGTCTCACCGAAATTACATTCAAAAGAAGTGGCAGACAAAGTGGCAGCATACATGGTAGTTGTTACCAAGAATAAGGAAACGGTAAAAAATAAAAGTCTCATGTCGTATGATTTTAAAAGTTAATAACTCCGGCAAAGTTATCGTATCATACGGGAAATGGTCTGTACTGAAATTCCAAAAATGTACTCTAAAGTACCAAATTCAACCTGTTGGTTGAAGACGAATGCATTTATCCATTGTTTTTCTGAATTTGCACGTTATATGCAGATCGGGATTCTTTTTGTATTGAGTATTTTTCAGCGGCTTGAACTTATATCTCCACATGTCCTTTGGTGAATTGTTCCTGGTACTCGGAAGGAGTAATGCCATAAAATTCTTTGAACACTTTAATGAAATAGGCTCTGTTTGTAATGCCAACACTGTTCATGACTTCGGATATTCTGATTTTAGGATTCTGTAACAGTATCTGGGCACAAGACATGCGATAAGTCAGCACATAGCGTTTGATGGACATGCCGGTAACCGCTTTCAGTTTCCTGTATAGGTTGGAACGACTGATAGCCAGTTGTTGTACAATTTCATTTACATCTATGTCCGAATTGGTTATGTTTGATTTAAGGAATTTGTTCAGCTTTTCCATAAACTCATCATCCGATTCAATATTTTTGGGAGCGAATTCATTGAATATAACTTCGGAGGTGTTTTTTTGATTTGACTGTTTCAAGGTGGACAACAGATTTCTTATTTTCAAGTTCAACATGTTTATGTCAAAAGGTTTGGTAATGTAGTCATCTGCTCCATAGTTCAAACCTTCGGCCATGTACTCGTTGGAACTCAATGCGGTCAGCAGTATGATGGGAATATGTGCTGTATGTTGGTTCTTTTTAAGTTCCTGAGTCAGTTGTATTCCGTTCATAACGGGCATATTGATATCACATAGAATGATGTCCGGTTTGATTTTCAATGTTTTTTGCATGCCGGTTTTTCCATTGTTTGCTGCGTAGATAATATATTGATCTTGCAGTGTGGAACGCATCCATAAAATGACGTCCGGATTGTCGTCTATAATCAATACAACCGGTTTGTCCGATTTTTTGTGGGTGTCTTGTGGCAAATTGTTTTCATACAAGTCATCATAAACACGGGTCGTTACTGTATTGTAATTGACCGGTGTCAGTTTTACTGTATATGTGTCTGTATTGTTATCTGAGTGATTTGTGGTATCGACCAGGTCTTCCTGATTAAAATGCGTATTGCCCATTGGCAGGAATACGCTGAAGCGTGTGATTACATTCTCTTCGCTTTCTACTTCAATATCGCCATGATGTAATTCGACCAGGTTTTTTGTTAAGGACAAGCCAATCCCCGTTCCGGGACTGTTGTCTTGTATTTGGTAAAATCTGTCGAAAATATGTTCAATGTCCTTTTGCGGTATGCCTGCCCCTGTGTCCTCAACGAGAATTCTGACATATGATTTGGTTTTTGTTGAGAATCGGGGGAGTAATTTAAACTTGTTGTCAGGTGTGTTTTCTTCTCGCTCGACAAGTGTGATGTAAATGGAAATCCGTCCACCGGCCGGTGTGTGTTTAAAACTGTTGGACAACAAGTTGAACAGAATGCGTTCATACATGTCGGAGTCAAACCATACGGTCAGTTGTTCGAATGAGGTTTTCATTTCCAATTGGATGGCTTGCCGTTCGGCCAGATCTTCGAATGAAGCTATGATTTCAGATGTATGATAAACGATGTCGTTTTCTTTGACTTTGAGTTTCCTTGTTCCTGTTTCCGTTTTTCTGAATTCCAGTAATTGGTTGACCAGGTCCAATAATTTGTTGGTGTTTTTTTGAATCAGCAAAAGCATTTTTAATTTTTCGCTGTCATTTTCTTCGTCCAGCAGACGTTGCAGGGGACCGCTGATTAATGTCAAAGGAGTCCGGAATTCGTGCGATGTGTTCATGAAAAACTTCACTTTCATGTTATAGAGTGCTTCTGCATTCTCTTTTTTCAATCGGTTAATTTGCAGTTCGTTTTTTTCCTTTATGTCAATGATGGAGTATTTCCGGAAGGCGTACAACAGAAGGATAAAAATGACTCCATAGCCAATGAACGCCCACCATGTGGCATATACAGGAGGGTGAATGCGTATAAAAACTTCTTTGACAATGGGCTGGTCGGACAGTAATGTGTTGGACAAGCATACTTTGAACTTGTATTTTCCCGGAGGAATTTGCGTATAGCTGGCGGTCGTGTTGCTTCCGGCATAAATCCATCCCTGGTCGTAACCTTCAAGTTGATAGGAATACTGGAACGGATAGTAGCATGACATGTTGAGGGCAATATATTCGAACGAGAATGAATTCTGACGGTATGTCAAGTCAATATGTTTGGTATAGTCAATGTGCTCGGTCAATGGGGATTCTGGTGCTAACGGAATTTGTTCTGTATTGAACAGTAAAAAATTGGACAAGTGTATCGTCGAATGCTCATTGTTTTCCTTCAGGCTTTTGATGTCAAGAAAAAGAAGTCCGTTGGGTGTACCAAGATAGGCCTTTTGTTCCTTGGTGATGACAAAACCGCATGGCATGGTTGTTTGGTCTTTCATTTGGTACACGTAAGATACGTTGGCTGTGTTTTTTTCCGGGTTGTAGACAAGCAGTTGTTTGGATGTTACAATCCACAACAAGCCGTCTTGGTCTTCTTGCATTTGGACAAAATCGGAATTGTTGAAATCTTTTGCGGCCAATCGCAGTTCAAATCCTTTTTCATCCGAAATGAACTTTGCCAGTCCTTTATTGGTGCATAGCCATATACTCCCTTCCTTATCTTTGAAAATTGAATTGATGCTGTATGCGTTCAGATTGTGCTGGCTCGCAGTGAACATGGAAATGCTTTTGTCTGTATTTATTCTGACTGCTCCGTTCTTTGTACCAATCCAAATGTTTTGGTTATCTTCCAGGAAACAGGTTCCGCTGTTTTCGTTTGGTGTTGATGGATTGATGTCCGGTCCGAAGAAATAGGTATGATAATCGTTGGTTTGAGGGTCCAAGTGATAAACACCGGAACGTGTTCCTATCCATAGCCAACCATTGCTGTCCTTGTATATGGACCATATCTGGTTGTTGCGCAGAATATCATCTTTAGGTTGTTTGCTAAAAGGCTCAAGGCGGTTTGTGGCTTTGTTCAAAATTTGCAGCCCTCCCAATGTACCAACCCACAGTTTGCCGTTGTTGTCTTCACAGATTGAGATGATAATGTCTTTAATAGGATTTTTGTTGTCTATGTTATTGGCCGAATAGATGGGTTTGAACGTTTCTGTGTCAGCATCGTACTTGTTCAGGCCCAGATATGTCCCAATCCATATATTTTGCTTGCTGTCGGTATATACATCTCTGATTTGTGCCGATGACATGCCATTGGCGGTCGTAGGTACGTAGTTGTAGAATATTTTAGGTTGTTGATGTATGATGTCGATACCTTTGTCACCAGTTCCTATCCATATGGTGTGCTTTTTGTCGATATATATGCTTGTGAGTGTGTTGCAGGATAATTCGTTCGCTTCTTTTCCTGTGCAATAGAAGTGGTCGTCACTTCCGGTCTTTATGTTGTAGCGAATCAGTCCGTTGGTCCATGATGCTATCCATATGTTTGATCCTTCCACTTGGAAGTTGATGTTTCCTTCCTGTGGATAGCATAAGCGGATGGTGTCAGTTTCGGCCATGTACTGATATATTCCGCTCGGGGCCCCGAACCATATTTCTCCGGAAGCGTCTTTTTGTATTTTGACAGCAGTTTCATCTTGTTTGTATTTGTTGCTGCGTGCGGTCTGGTAGGTGGAGTAGGTACCCGATGCCAGATGATATTTATAAATGGTTTCTGAACCGGAAAACCAAATGTATCCATCTGTGTTGATTAGAATGGACCTTACTTCTCCTATGTGGTCGCTCTCCATAAAGAGCTTGTAGGTTTTCATAATGTTCAGGTCAAGCACATAAATCCCTTTGTTGGTGCCTAAATAAATAAGATTGTTTTTACAGTCAATGGAATAAATATGCAAGTTGTTCAGTCCGGTCAGTTTATGAATGTCATATTGGATTACTTTCCTCGTACGATAGGCGTAGCAGAATATCTCACCGAACGATGAACACCATATATTGTTTTTTTCATCTTGGGCTATGTCGTATATTTGGTTTATGGTGGCAGTCTGGTCATTGCTGTTGTCCATTTTTATGGTTGTGAAGGAATTTCCATCATAGCGGTTTAGCCCCAGCGAAGTACCTATCCATAGATAGCCGTTGTGGTCCTCATAAAAACAATGGATATAATTGTTGGAAAGTCCGTTTTCCGTGGATAAATGCTGAAATTGGATAGTATTGGAATATGCCGTTGAGTGTATGAACAGGCAAAGCAGAAAGAGCGGTAATTTTATTGTATAAGTATATTTGGCTGGCATTGACATTGTTTGTTAAATTATTGGATAAATGGATTATCGTTGCAATATTCGCAATAAAAATTGGATTACACAATCAATGTTGATAGGAACATATCCGATATTGTTTGCAGAATCTGTATGAAAAAGTGACGTTTCAGACTTGGAAAGGGAAACCGGGTAGCGTGTAGGTTGTATCACTCTGTATCGGCATCGTTTCAGACACTATGCGAATGTATATGTGTCTTGGACGTTTTCGTTGCATTGTAGATAACGGAAAAACTATAGGTGGGTTCTATAAACTTTCCTCCATAGGAAATGCCATACATTGAGGGCTTGCCTGTGCCATTGCTCCGTGTCGGGTGCATTCCGTTACCGGCCGGACAGCTGTTCCATGCCGGCGTATGCCAGGTACTTTGCGGGAAGTACTGGAGTACTTCCCGCAAAGTACTCCAGTATTTTCAGCAAAATACTCCAGTACTACCGGCAAAGTACTCATGTCTGCAGTCGGAGCAGTCGAAAATGTTCCGGTAAAATTCCCGCACCGAAAGGCCGGCATTATATGGGCTTGCTTTCAACCGCCTTTTGTGTTCAGGAAAACGGTGACGTCCTTCCGGAAAGCAAAAATCACCGATAAATCAATTTATAGAACCCACCTATAGTAATTTTTGTCAGAAAAAGAGGGAACTCTTACGAACAGATTGACAGTTTCGTTTTGAAATTCATCTTGTTTCTCTGTTTGAATGTACCAATTTCGGATTATTTTATCGGTTTGCCCGGTTTCGGGAAATGGTATGAAACATCGTCCACGACGAGTACCCAGTCATTCCCTTTTCCTTTTGTTGGGGGACAGAATTTCCGGGAACCCTTCGTGTTGCTGAATTCGCCGATTTTTAGACATTCCCCGCTCCGTACGTCAAACCACCAGGCCTTGAGTTTTTTTCCGGACAACTTGTTCAGGTCTATTTCAAAAGGTTCTCCCTGTTCGCTGTATACCATTGCGAAAGCCCCGTTCTTGTCGCGTGTGGCCGAGAGGTGTCTGGTCCCATCCTGCTGGCCTTTCAGGATAATGCTTTGGTCCGGTATGCGCGAGAAGAAGGGCCGGCTTTCCATTAAAGCACGTCCGTATCCCATTTGGTATGAAGCAATAAGTCCCAGTGATTCATACCAAGGGCGAACAGGTCCATTTACGGGCTCTTTGTCCGGTTCCCACATTTGCCAAATGGCATGACAGCCTTGTGTATGACCGAATGCTCCGGAAAAAACTTCATGATAGAAGAACCGGCGTGTCTGAAAATCCATGGATGTACCATGTTTTGCACGGTCAAAACATACCGGGTGCTCATCATACAGAGGTTCTCCATCCATAATAGGTTTGACCGGTGTCAGGTTGTATTCCCTTTGTATCCGTTCCCATACATTTGTGTCATAGCAATGTCCGTTCTGCTGCATGTTGAAGTCGAGCCATTCATCCTGATGGAACCATTTGGCCGAGCTTTCTCCACCGCATGGGTGAACGGTCATCAGACATTTCGTGTAGTCTTCTTTTCCTGAAATGCCCATGGCAATACCTTTTGCCATGGCACGTATGATTTTTTCAAAACCGGTGTAGTTCCGGTCTCCTCCCAATATCCAGATTATGTTTTTCCGGTCACCATACCGTTTTCCCAAAAAATGTCCGTATGCCTCGGAACGTTCTTCCGTATCGAAAATGACGGGTCCGGTTCCCCATGCCTTGTTTATTTTGTCTCCCCATGTCGGTAACAGTCCTATGACCAGTCCCAGTGAGTCGGCCAGTTCAATGACTTTGTCCACATGCTTGAAGTATGCCTCGTTCGGCACGGAATAGTCCTTGTCTGTAAATGGGCGTTCTCCGTACGCATTGGGAGTGTTTAGTCCATCCAGTTCGGCGAGGACAACGGCTTGTATGACTGTGTATCCTTTCATGGCACGGTCCGACAGATACATGCGTGTTTCGTCCAAGTTGAGACGGTGGAAAAGTTCCCATGCCGTGTCTCCCAGGTAGAAGAATGGAGTCCCGTCCTCGTATTGCAGGTATCGTTTTTCGGGATGTACAACGATTCTTCCATGTACGCTTGTCTGTGCCCACAGTCCATTGCACGGCATCATGAAAAGAATGCCAGCAATTATGGATAAAAGATTCTTTTTCATTTTTCTTGTTTCTTGGTTTTTGTCTAATTTGTTGAATTCCTTTTTTTATGGTTTTGCGTACGGACAAATGGAAAAACAGTATTCATACATTTGAGGCATGACTCTGTATCTGTTTTCTATGGATCTGGCAGTACAGCCTACACCGGATGTTTTGTGGTCTATGTTGAGAGTCAGACCAGAGTGTTTCTGCAATTGATAAGTATACATGGCTTTTGTCAGATTGTCTGTGGAGAAAGGGTATAGGTTGAAGTTGAAAAGTGTTTTACCTTCTATTTTAACCCCTTTCTTTTCTCCGTTGTGCACAACCAACCATCGGTTGTCACTTCGTAGACCGTAATCTTGAGGCATGAGATAGGGTTCATACATGCTGAAAGCATCTGATTCGTAAACTCCTATTTTATAACCTGTTTTTCTATCAGGATAGTTTTCCTGCGGTCCTCTTCCATACCATTTGACATGTTTGAACTGCTTGTCCAAGACCATGGAGACTCCCAACCTGGGTAGCCATAGAGGCATTTTCCCGTTGGGGATTATTTTATGTTCAATGTACATTTTGCCGGAGTCATCAATTTTGTATGTAAACAGACTTTCAAATCCGTAAGATTCTATACCGCTGACATACAAATCTTTTTGCCGTTCTTCAGTGTCGCCCAATCTGATGATTTCGCGTGTGTTGATTATTATGTTGCTGGCGTTTTGGGATACATTGAAGTCGGTGAGTTGGGTTGTCGGTCTGTCAATGCCAAGCGAATAGAATTCTGTCGCAACATGATGGCCATATCCTTCTTTCCAGTTCGGGGATTTTGCATTAGCGGAACACCATGCATCCAGTTCGTTGGCTAACGGGGCTCTCCAAATGTTGACTTCCAACGGTTCTTTGAGCATTTCGGTGTCTTCAATCATGAAAGAACACAGTTTGCCATTGTTCTTGTTAAATCCGTATTTGAAGTTGTTCCCTTCAATCGTTACCATGCTGTCGTTTTCTTGCATTCGAATTTCTTGGGCTGTGGTTTTTACAGGTAATGGCTGCTCGAACCAGGGCAGTTCCAATTGGTCCCAAGCTACCTCAAAGCCTTTCTCGGCCCATAATGTTTTTTCTTTCAGGCATGAAGTTATGCTGAGTCTATATTCAGTTCCGGGTTCTATTTTCGGCTTAGTGTAGTTGATGGTGAGTGTATCTTTAGAAAGAGGCAGTGTGTTTGTGTGCAATACACCGCTTTCAAGTACCCGGTTATCAGCCTCTAATTGCCAGGTAATTTGATATGCACTTGAGTTGGTAAATGCATGCCTGTTCCATAATTCTACTATGCCGTTTGAAGCATCAATGAGTGAAAAAACAATGGGCTGGGCACTTTTTTTCATTTGCCACATTTCTGGTTGTACACTTCTGTCGGGCCAAATGCTACCGTAAGTTCTGGCTCCTATGCCGTAGCTGTAAAAGGTTCCATGATTCGTTTCTTCCTCAAAATCGAGTCGTAAAAGAGGTTCGTGTGCAATTTGTTTTTCGTCAAACAGTGCTTTATCATATATGACTACATTGTCAATGAGTGCATCGCACAGATATGTGTTGGTTTCCTGTCCGTGCACTTCGGCATTGCGGCCGATATTTACGGGGAAAGGGAAGTTCTTTATGTGTCCCGTTGCATTGATGCTGTCGGCTATGGTGTTGTCTATACATATGAACATACGTTTACCATCATATACACCTTTGATGTTGTGCCAGCAGTTTTCCCAGTTTTCCGGTAGTTTTGTTTTCAGACTGTGCTTCTTATTTGTATAGAGGTAAAATTCCAGACTGTCTCTGCCTGTTTGTTGGAGACCGAATTGGTAACTTCCTTTGGTAATGAAAGTGCCGCTACTATAATTTAATTTTCTAGGAAATACATCGCATGACAAGGTGAGCTGATTGCCTTGTGTTTCCAACTGTTGTTGTCTGTATATTTCAACCCATTGGTCGTGACCGTTCAAATCCAGCACATGATTCTGCTTTTCTTTTATACATTGTGCGTTTCCCATAATGTGTACGGGGGTATTGTATTTTGATTGGTCCTTCAGCGTTCTGACAGGCTCGGTCAGACCTACACTGACAAAATCCCATATGGCACCTCCCATGAGTTGGGGGTATTTGTATATGGTATTCCAATACTCATCCAAACCGCCGCCGCCATTGCCGGCAACCGACAGATATTCATCCATGAAAGATGGCCTTTTTTCGCCTCTGATACCTAATCCAAGTTCGACTTCAAGTTCGAATGGAGTAGGGTATCGTGGGCCTATGATGTCTTCGGCAGGATGCGAGAATGCATTTCCTCCATACATCCAATAGCGGGTCGGATCCAGTTTTTTGCCTTCTTGAACCACTTCTGTAATGTTAAAACCTTCACCGCTTTCGTTTCCGGCACTCCAAAAAAGGATACAGGGATGATTCCTGTCTCTAAGAACCATTCTTCTTACTCTTTCTTTGTACATGTCTGTGAAACGTGCATCATTGCATACGTATTCGGTGGCATGTGCTTCATCGCCAACTTCGTCAATGATATACAGACCGTATTCGTCGGCCAATTCCAGGTAACGGTTTACGGGAGGGTAATGTGATGTTCTGACTGCATTGAAATTGAATTGTTTTAGTATCGTAAAGTCTTTTCTGATGGTTTCTTCGGTAATAACATGTCCGGTTTCCGGATGTTGCATGTGCGAATTTTGGGCATGAACTTTTATGGGTTGTCCGTTCAGGTAAAACACACCGTTTCTTATTTCTGTTTCTTTAAATCCGGTTTTGACTATGGCTTGGTCGGCAACTTCATTTTGCATGTCGATGAGTGACATACGCAAAGAGTACAAATGAGGTGTTTCTGCAGTCCATTTCAGTGGGCTGACAATGTTTTTGGTCATATCAATGCTCTTCTCTCCTGAATTTTCAAGAATAAACTGACCGCTTTCAATTTGGGTAACAAGCTGCTGGTTATTGTCGATAAGTTCGGCTTTTAACTTGTATTTTTTTGAAGGAGCATTCTGATATCTTTTAATGGTAGCGATGATCCGTAATTCTGCATGCTCATAATTGTCATCCAAATCGGTGATAATTTGCCAGTCAAAAAGCCGGTCCACAGGGCTTGCATAAATGTATACATCATCAAAAATGCCTGCCAGTCTCCAATAATCCTGTCCTTCCAGATAGTAACCGTCGGAATATTTCACGACAAAAACGGTCACATTGTTTTCACCGTTCTTCAAATAGGGGGTAATGTTAAATTCAGCCGGTTCCTGCGCCCCTTCATTGTAGCCGACCTCTTTGCCGTTTATCCAGATGAAATAGGCTGAAGCTACTTTTTCCAGACAAATGAAAACTTGTTCTCCTTTCCAATTTTTAGGAATGCGAAAATTTTTCCTGTAAATTCCGGTCGGGTTATATTCCTTGGGTACAAATGGAGGATTGGCGGTAAATGGTGCTGTGACATTGCGGAACAGTTTGTCTCCAAATCCTTCCATTTCCCAATTACTGGGAACTGTTATTTTATCCCATTTGAATTTTCCGTGAATAAGGCCATCAAAATCTTGTACTGCTTCATAAGGAGTATTGTAGAATTTGAATTCCCATGTACCGTTGAGTGATATATGCTTTTCTGGAATATAGTGGTTGCGGCTACTTTCCTGATTCTGTTCATATATGGCAGGATTTTCTATGTAGGATGCCAAATTTACAAGAAAACTATCCGCATTTGCTTTGTTGTGGAAACTGAGTATGGCACAGCAAAACAAGAAAAATGTTGTTTGTCTCATATGTTTTTTGATAATCTGGTTTTATAGAAAATGATGTGTTTATTGGTTCATTCAGACTGTTTCCTATTGTTGTTTTTCTGCATCGTAGACCAGCATTTCTGTCATTTGAATGTTGGCATTGACTGTAGGATTTAACCACTTGAATGTGGCGGTATGTTTGCCGGCTGGCAGTTGGTATTTCCAAAACAGTTCGTGCCGACGTTGGGTAAATGAGGCAGGCAAGTTGGCGGTTTCTGTCAGTTGGCCGTCAAGGTACATCTCAACCTGGGCTACATAGTGTTCGTCTTTTGAGTTTACATAGCCTTTGAATACGATGCCGTTCCCTTCGAATGTCAGTTCGTTTATATCATTCAATGACTTGTTGATGGATTGTTTTTCTTTAGGAAACATTCCTCTAAACGATTCTTCATATCGGACAGGTACAGGTTGTTGACAACGTATGGTGATACTGTCTTCATTTATTGTTCCGCCATTCCGTTGGATGGTTTGCAGAGCTTGATTGTAGCTCATTTGGTAAACTTTTTCCAAAGAAATGTCGGTAAACGCAAAGTTCATTGATTCTACCTCTTTCAAACTGTTTGTCCAATGTTCGGGAATCTGTCTGTAGCCCAGAATGGTACCTAATATGCCTGCCGCAGATGCCGGATTGCAATCGGAATCCTGCCCGCATCGGGTAGCAATGTCCATGGTCTTTCCAAAATCGCCTTCACCATAGAGCAAACCAATCAGGATGTAGGCACTGTTGATCGTTGCATCGATATTGAACGGAACAAATACCCCATCCGGACAACCAATGTCTGAACTCCACTTCTTTTCACATTCAAACCACGTACGTTTCCAATCGTCCGGATAGGCTTTGTGCCAAGCTATCACATCACTCATGCAGCGGTAATAATCGCTTTCTTCAGGTATGCTCTTGAGAGCTTCTGTTACAATGAATTCAATGTCATCGGTTGCAAAGGATAAGGCATACATGGCACCAACGTAAACCCCTCCATACCAACCATTGCCATAGTTCATGATGTGACCGATTTTATCGGATATTTCTGAAGCGGTGTTGGGCATGCAGGGCGACATTAAACCGGCATAGTCAGCCTCTATTTGGTAATCTATATCATCGGCATGAGGATTGTTAAGCCAGTGTCCTGATTCTGGTGGCATAATTCCTTGCAGTATATTATACCGTGCGGCCTGATTGGCATGCCATAAAGGATATTTTGCGGTAGCAAAGGCCATGGCAAAAGAATCGACAGGGGCATCCAGGCCCAAACGGTCGAACACGTCAACGAAAGTCAAATCCATATAGACGTCATCGTACAGACCAGGCACATTCTCGTACCACCATTTGATATATCCGTCATGCCAGGGGATGGGTACGTAATCTTGGATCATAGTACCATTGTATTTGAATTCTGTAGGACCTCCGTATGTGCAACCAATGGTTTGTCCGGCCCATCCGCCTTTGATTTTGTCCAACAGCTTTTCGGATGTGATGGTTATACTTTCCAGAAGTCTGGAACGGGATTGATTTTCCTGAAGCTGCGAACAGGAGATATTCAAAAGCAAGGATAATGAAATCAGTTGGTATGACAATGTTTTTTTCATCATATAGTACGGTTAAGATTTTATTTTGCTGCAAATGACTATGCAGATTGTCAGGTTGTTTTGATAACGTGTTTTTGTGTCATTTGACAACAAATGTCGTTTCTGCCATGACTCCTCCCAACTCAGCACTTCGTGCCGATGGACTGCAATTGCCAATGAAAACTTTATATTTGCCCGATTGCATGACAGTTTCTCCTTTGCTGGTAATACTTGTCAGCATATCCGGAGTTATGTCAAATGTTACGCTTGTTTCTTCTTGCGGTTCCAATGTGATTCTTTTAAAGGATTTGAGGGAACACAAGGGATTGTCTTCTCCATCCGGAAGGGTTATGTAGAGTTGCAACACTTCATCGGTTTTATATTCTCCTACATTCTTTACGCGTGTTGTCACTGTCATACCATTACCTTTTTTTATTCTTTCGGCATTGGTCCGCAAATCATCTATCTCGATATTGGAATATGTCAATCCAAAACCGAACGGATACATAGGCTTTTCTGTCATGTATCTGTAGGTACGTCCTTTCATGGAGTAATCTTCATATTCGGGCAACTGTTGTTCGTTTACAGGGAAAGTGATGGGCAGTTTTCCCGATGGAGATACTTTTCCGAACAGAATGTCACCCAAAGCCAATCCTCCGGCTTGTCCAGGATACCAGGCCATGACAATGGCATCGGACAGTTGCGCTATCTTATCCAACAGTATGGGACTCCCTCCTGTCAGGACAACAATGACCCGTGCTTTTCTGTTGGGGTAATTGTATATTTTTTCCAGAAAGTCAATTTGATGTTGAGGCAACTCCAAAGACAATCGGTCGCCTTTGTAATCGGACGCTATGGCTTCTCCTTCTTCACCTTCCAACAAGTTTGAAATGCCTAAACAGACGATAACGGCATCGCTTGCTGCCGCTTCGCCTGTTACCCAGTCAATGGGGTTCCTGTTGGGAGTGACAGGCATGATACCTTGCTTGTAGTTAATGGTAGTAGCAGGGGAGGCACAGGAAACGATACCTTCCAAAAAGGTATAGCAGTTGTCATTTAATCCATAATAATTTCCCAACAAAACGTTGATGTCCGTAGCGAAGGGTCCGGTAATAAACAAGGTCTTTATGTCGTTGTCCAACGGTAGAGCATTTTTGTTCTGCAGCAAAACCATGGATTTCCGGGCGGCTTCCCGTGCTATGTCTTGATGTCTCGGGTTGCAGATGGCGCTATCGCCGATATGACAATATGGATTGTCGGATTGCTCTCCTAATATTCCCAGTCTGATGCGGGTACGCAACAATGGCCTTAACAGACTGTCTATAGTACTCTCGGAAACCAGTCCTTGTTTCACGGCTTCAGGCAAATGTTCGTAGGTGGTGCCACAATTCAGATTGGCGCCGTTTTTAGCAGCCAAAGCCGCCGATTCAACAGCACTTTCGGTAATCTTGTGGTAGAGATGAATGTCATCCAAAGCACCGCAATCGGTCACTACATGGCCTTTAAAGCCCCATTGTTTGCGCAATATGTCAATCAGCAGCAATTGGCTGGCCGATGCGCTTTCTCCATATACCCTGTTGTAGGCTCCCATGACGGCATCTACTTTTCCTTCAGTCACCAATGCCTTGAATGCAGGCAGATAGGTTTCGTACAGGTCTTTTGTGGTTGGAATGGCATCGAATTCGTGCCGCAATGCTTCCGGTCCCGAATGGACGGCATAGTGTTTTGCACATGCTGAGGTCTTGAGATATAGCGGATGGTTCCCTTGCATGCCTTTGACAAACGCGACACCTAAAGTCGAGGTCAGACAAGGGTCTTCTCCGTAGGTTTCCATACCCCGTCCCCAACGTGGATCACGGAATATGTTTACGTTTGGTGACCAAAAGGTAAGACCGGCATATTGTGAATAATTGCCCGCCTGCTGGGTTATGTTGAATTTTGCCCGTGCTTCATCGGAAATGGCATCTGCCACGCGATAGACCAGTTCGGTGTCAAATGTGGCACCCAAGGCAATGGGTTCGGGAAAAACTGTAGCTTTCCCGTTACGTGCCACTCCATGCAGACTTTCATTCCACCAATTGTAGGGTAATATGTCCAAACGTGAAATGCCCGGTGCGTTGTTGGTCATTTGCAGACATTTTTCTTCCAGTGTCATTTGCGAGAGTAACCGGTCTATCTGCTGCTCTATTTGATTGTTGGTATTGCTGTCGTGCTTCTGTGCGTAAATAAATACGCCTTGACATAGAAGCAAAAGGTATAACGATAATTTTCTCATATATTAACAACGTAATCTTGTTCTTTTTATTGTGTTTATGAGAGATTGAAATTGAAGAAATGAAAGATATTTATATGAAGAGTATGGCAAAGTCAGGTTATGTACTCCTGACTTTGCCGTTAGTTGGTTCTTTAGTCTTTTATAAACTTAAATGTTTCGTTGACGCCGGATACTTTGACCAGGTAAATTCCGGAAGTGAAATGTGACACATCAATACTTTCGTTTTCATTGTATGATGAATATATTTGCTGGCCGGAAACACTGTAAATGGATATAAGCTTGTTGTTGTCTACCCCTTGGATATGCAATGTGTTTTGAACTACACTAGGATAGATCTTGATGTTTGAGTTGATTGCAATTGGATAGCCGGTTGTCTGGTCATCTTCTTTTCCAAGACGTATTTTGTCTATTGAAATTTCGGCATTGCCCGTCATTCCTTTGTCATAGAATCGTATTTTTTGCACTTTACTTAGATTGATGTTTGAACCTTCGAAATTCAAAGTTCCACTATTCCAAAATATTTTTCCGCCATCATCTCCTGTAGTTGCTCCTGTATTGTCAACCAAACGTGCTTGGAAATTACCAGAACCTGTTTTTGTATAAACGAGCTCTAATTCAGGACAAGCACTGATGTCGATAGGATTTTGGAAACTTAATTCAAACAATTGTCCCCAACTTGGATTACTTTTGATGTTAAATTTCAGTACTCCATCGCTAATGGTATAAGGTAAACCTCCATCGATAAGGAGACTTACATTGTCATCGGAAAAAGATTCACCGTCAAAATTGTCAATATAGAATGTTTTTTGGGGTTCAGGAGTACTTCCTAATTTGATTTTTGTGATGGTAACGGTACCGTTTAATGGACCGGCATCTTGGGTCTGGATTTGCAGGCTTTTTATTTGTGTCAAGTCAATATTATTTTTCATGTCATTTTCTGCAAAATTGTATTGCTTGTCAAAAGTTGTTGTTCCTGCAAAATTGAGGTTCGTACGCCATATTTGTTGGTCTGAAGGTGCTACTTGGTCATTTATGTCAATCAACCGTATCCTCACATTGGTCTTCTCGGTTGTTGTTGTTTCTGTGGTTCCTTTGATATATAACATGGCATCGTTTGATAGATCAAGTGGAGTGGCAAAGTTGATTGTAAGTACATTTTTCCACTGTCCCATATTGTTTAATGTTATAACAAGTCCGTTTTCGGAGGTTTCATGACTTGAGCCTTGTTCTGGGGACATGGTTACACCTTCTGGAAGCGGACTCGTTTTGAAGTCACTTTCAAAACTTGTACTGTTGTACACTGTTTGTGCATGCAGACATGCGGCGGATAGCAATAATCCTACTGAAAATAATGCTTTTTTCATGACTGTTTGTTTTTGTGCTTTTTAAAGCGGTTAAAAAATAAATTAATTGTTAATGATTCTCTTGTTGTTATCTATCGTTGGTTGTTATGAAATGCAAGGCATCGGAAAATACCCCTCCGCACCAGCCAATCATTTGACCGGAAGGGTAATCTACATTATCAAGGATATTTCCGTTTGCGTCGTATTTCTCGTATAAATGTCCTGTCTTACGCATTATGATATTACTTCGAGTGTCCATGTAACTTATTGGTTTGGGGGATGTATAGTTTCTGGCAATGACGGATACATAATTTTTTGCTATTCGTTTGGCATCTTTGATATAACCATACTTTTCCAAGGCCCTATAGCATACATATTGAACCGGAGGCCAAATACTATTATAATTCCACTGATAATTTATAGGACTTGTAGTTTGTTGGCAGAAGCGTATCCCGTTGTCAGTTTCCAGAACATGCAGTTGTTTTGTGATCCTTCTGGCTTGTTCTTGTGTGGCAAATCCCCACAGCATGGGATAAAATGTAGCATAGGAAATGACCGGATTATATGTGTTTGTGATATAGTTGTAATCTGCGAAAACTCCTCTGCTTTCATCCCAGCAATATTGATTGATAAGATCACGCCGCTTGTCTGCCATTTGTTTCCAATCGATTCCAGAATTATATTGTAATTCTTTTTCAATTCGTATAAAATTCATTTCATACATCCATAGGTTGGCATTTAAATCAATGGGAATATAATCGCAAATGCGTCGTTGGAATCTTGGGGTGAAATCATATCCAGACTCACATTCCGCAATTACATTTTTACCGAATTCCATTTTTTCTTGAAGATTTTTTGGTGCCGGATAGTTTTTAAATCGTGTAGCTTTCAATGCATCATATACTCCGGCCAAGATGGAATCATGTGCATGATGTCCGTATCGTTGCAAACCATATATAGGAGTACTATGATTTTCTATGATAGTATCCGTCCAGAAAACATATTCTTTTCGCAGAGCAGTATATGCTTTTTCCAGCCATTTACGGTCTCGCTTTTTAGAAGGCTGGGAGAAATAGTAATCACAGACAATCATGGAAAGAAAAGGAAACTGGCTTCGGTCATATCCCCATGATGCGGTTGCATTGGGTACATAACCATATTTTCCCACTAAAAATATCAGGTTATCGACATTATATTTGGCCAATTCCTGTTTATCGTGCAAGAGTAGTCCTTTTTGTATGAAATACTGATCCCAATAATATAGAATGCCACCTTCTAAAGCATCTGAAAATGGGTAAGGTACTTCCGGATTGGTAGAAACATAATGTTCCCAACTATTTGCAATAGTTGAATCGATATCTTGCCATATTTCAATTTTTTTATTGCCATAGTGTTTACAAGACAATAACAGAATTACAGCGAGGATACATATTAGAACTAATGTGTATATAAATATTTTTTTCATAATTAACGTTATCAGTTCCACGAATCCATATCGGAATCATTTATATTGCTTTTGTCGATGAGTGTAGCTTTGACCAAGACGGTTTGTTGGATTTCTTGTTTTTCGACCAATGCAACGGCTACGTTGGCAACTGCATTGCCAAGTTCAGCTGGCGATATGGCAATGGTAGCATCCAGTGTTCCTGCAGCAATCATGGATTTCGCTTCGGG
>CASEAJ010000100.1 GCA_949285425.1 uncultured Porphyromonadaceae bacterium | reverse complement strand
GAAGCCCTCAGGCAGAATAGCAATTAAAATTTGTATCAGGCTGTAATCTACCGATTTATACGGTGATTACAGCCTGAGTTGCGTTAAGACAGTTCGTGCAGTTGACATCAAAAAATGAGCCAAATGAGCATATTTGTTTTACTCTATGTTTACCCCAAAAATCATCATGTTTACCCCTGTTTACCCCAAAGAATTTATAGTATTTATCTAAAAAGGAAATAGGTATGACAACATTTAAAGCAACGGTAAAAAAGCCAAGAAGCGATGGCTTCTACACAGTTTACATCAGGATTACGCATCAGCGCAAATCCAGCTACATTAAAACAAATAAAATTATAGACGCTGCTCATATTACGAAAGGTGGTGATCTCACCGACCCTGTTGTAAATGAGTATTGCGCTATGCTCATCAGGCAATATACGGATCGTCTGAACCGTGTGAATGCGACTTGCTGGGAAATAAAGGAAGTAATAGAGTTCTTGTTGAAAGACGATGAAGAAGCGTGCTTCAGCGATTATGCGCGAAAGTTCATAGACAGGATGGAAGCGGATGGACACGAACGCAATGCAAAAAATTACAGACTTGCGGTAAACCATTTAGAACGCTTCATGGGGACAACCCGACTTCTATTTAGCAACTTGTCATCTTCTGCAATAAATCTTTGGATAGAGAGTCTGTCAAAAACAAACCGAGCCAAAGAAATGTACCCTACTTGTGTGCGACAAATTTTCAAAAAAGCTATTGTAGAACTAAACGATGAAGAGCGTGGTGTTATACGTATAAAGTTCAATCCTTGGCTTAAAGTTACAATTCCCAAATCAGACAATACCATGAAACGTGCCATCAGTGCCGAAGCCTGCCGCGAGTTCTTTAACCGTCCTCTTCCCAAAACAAAGATGCTGTCTCCACTACCGGAACTTGGCAGGGATGTAGCACTTCTATCGCTGTGCATTGGCGGCATCAATACTGTTGACCTTTATGGACTCAAAAAGAAAGACTACAACAATGGCATTATTGGTTATAAAAGGGCAAAAACACGCCATAGTCGCAGAGACGAGGCATATATGGAAATGAGGATAGAGCCATTTATCCAAGAGACCTTTAATAAGTATCTCTCCAAAGATGAGCATGATGAGTACCTATTTATATTCCACAGCCGTTACAGCAATTCCGACAGTTTCAATGCCAACGTGAATATCGGAATACGCAAGATATGCGCCGATATGGGGATGAAAAAGGAGGACTACTATTGCTATTACACGTTCAGGCATACGTGGGCGACCATTGCTCAAAACGACTGTGATGCCAATCTTTATGAAGTTGCATTTGGCATGAATCACAGTCATGGGTTCAATGTGACAAGAGGCTACTTAAAACTGGATTTTACCCCTGCATGGGAACTTAACGCCAAGATTATTGATTTCATTTTCTTCAGTAATAAGAAGAGTAAACAAGGCAAAGCCCGTGACCTTGAAGCTCCAGAGGAAAAACTTTTCCGTATTTCAAAAAAGATGATGATATACGGACGCGCTTATTTCAAAGGAGATGTTGTTGGTGAACTAACAGATATCGGTTTTAGTAACGTTGATGAAGTTATTTCCGAACTTGTCAAGCAACTACCTAAAAGTATTCCTATCGGTTGTACAGTCCAGTTCAGACTTAAAAATTGTGATTCTCAAAGAGAAGTTGTCTATGAGAGAAGCAAAGGAAAAGGATTTTAGCCCGTTTGTCAGTAAGGGCAAACACCTGACGTGAGGGAAAAACACCTTTCCATCCGAATACACCACGAAGCCACACCTGCCCTTTCGAGACAGGTGCGGCTTTGCTGCTTCGCCCTTATCTTGAATCCGGCGGACGGTTTGTGCTACATCGCCCCAAGAAGATGCCGACTAACAGCAACAACCCCTTCCATAAAAGGACGCATACCTTCTTCACCAGCCATCCGGCAAACCGCAGCACGTTCCTTGCCAGCCATAATACCAACCGTAGCAGCAACGAAAGCACGATGATGACCGGCACCAGGTATATTATCAGTAACAGTTCAAACATATATCTTCAAGTTCAAATGAAAACATAAGCCATACGAGGCTATTTTTTCACCTTAAATATACTAAAAATCAACGAGATATGAAAATTATACAGTAACTATTTCCCGGTAAAATCACTAATTGTCAGATGAATATCCATTACGCTTGCATAACAACATTGCTTCATATCCATAGCTTGGAAGATACGGGTGACAAGTGTCGTATTTTCCAAAATTCAAGGTTGTCAAGTGTATATATTTCTGGTTATTCAAGTCTGATGAATGGATGCAAAGGAATGCAATGACCTTTTTAACCTCAGTCACCCATAACCTTATTGTATTCAACTGAAAAATCCAAGCTCATTACCAATCTGTTAAATGGAAACCGTAGTTTTTTTCCCTCTTGTTGTCGGACAAGCGGATAATGTTCCCGATAATTCATGGATGGATGAACCGACATAATCACCCACCAGAAACTAGCCCAATCTTCATCCCATATATCGAAATTCCACGCAATCGAAAAACATCATACACATAAATACAAAGCAAATTTCACTGACATACCCGGCAATCGGATGTTCTTGACACCACGGTCAAAATGGTACGCTCTTTGAAGAATAGTGTTGTGCATTTTGTGCGGAAGCCCCTTTCCACGGTAATTTTGGCGCAAAAAAGAACCCGGGATGACATTGCCCTGCGTTGCAGGATTTTCCAAGCAAGTTGTACTTTTGTGGCCACAAAACTCCGTTTGTTCCCCCAAAAGTGACTTGCCGGATGCCCCGCACCGGAGCGGCACCACCGCTGTTTCGCCCTGCGAAATGAGGTAAGACAATCCCGGCCTACCAAGAACCGAAGTATGAAGGAACAAAGGAACAAGTACATCAAGGTAAGAATGACCCCGGAAGAAGTCCGGGCGTTCAAGGAGAAATCGGCCGATTACAAAACCGTAAGCCATTACGTGCGCAAGGCACTCGAAGAGTATACAAACGTAAGCATCAGGCGGCAGCTTGAACTCATGCAGGAACTCGGTTCGATCTAACGCAGATACCAGAGCGAGCTGTCACATATCGGCGGAAACCTCAATCAAGTGGTAAAGCGTGCCAACGAGCTGGCGGTTGCTGGGTTGCTGCCCCCAAGCTATATCCGGGAAGTTCTGTTTCCGGTTATCCGGGACACACAAGAATCCGTCAACGGGATAAAAAGACAACTTGACATCCTCACATCAAGAATAAACAAGCCTTAGAAACGGACATATCACCAACCAAGATAACACCACCCCAAGATGATAGCGACCATATTACCCGGAAGCGCGGACTTCCATGCTGTGGGTTACAACGAACATAAGGTATCGAAAGGGCTTGCCCGGCTCATCGAGATGCGGAACTTCGGGACGGTCGGTCTGGCAGGTAAACCCACCACGGAAGAGCTTACCGGCTACCTCAGAAAATACAGTTCTGCCAACAGCCGCATCCGGAAGTCCCAGTTCCATGTGGCCGTCAGTTGCAAAGGCCGTGAAATGACGGAATCCGAGCTGCTGGACTTCGCGCACCGGTACCTCAAGGAAATGGGATATGCCGAACCCGGCCAGCCGTGGCTCATCTACGCCCACCATGACACCGGCAACACCCACCTGCACATCATCACCTCGCGTGTCGCACCCGACGGCAGGAAGATTGCCCACAGCCACGAGCGCAGGCGTTCCCAAGAAGCGATAGACAGGATTCTAGGCACGGACAGGCAAAAGAAAACCGCCGATGACATAGACGCGGCCAGACAATACACCTTCTCCTCCTTAGCCCAATTCAAGGCCGTCCTGACCTCAATGGGCTACGAAGCCTACCAAAAAGACGATACCGTATTCATCAAGTATGGCAGCAAGGTACAGCGGCAAATTCCCCTATCCGAAATCGAACAGCTTTTCAAAAGCGGTTACAGGGAACGCGCCCGTTGCTGCCAGCTGCGGAGCATCCTCAAAAAATACCGGGACGTGAGCGGCAGCAAAGAAGAGTTGCAGAAAGAGCTGAAAGAAAAGTTCGGCATCAGCCTCGTGTTCTTCGGCAGGAAAGACGTTCCCTACGGCTACATGATTGTCGACCACGCCCACCGCACCGTCATCAACGGGGCGAGGGTGCTGGCCACGGAAGAACTGCTGGACTTCGCCACCCCGGAGCAACGCTTCGCACGCATAGAGGACTACATAGACCGGCTGCTCACCCTCAATCCGAAAATCACACAGGGCGAGATTTTCCAGAAGCTGAGAAAACAGCGTGCCTATATCAAGAAAGGTGTCATCCACTTCGACGGGCAGACACGCCCGTTAAAGCCGTTCATGGCGGAAGCCATCGACCGGAACAACCGCATCCGTATCATTGAGATGTTCCACCCGGTTACCGAAGCCGAGCGCGACCTGCTCTGCAAAATCTTCAAGGTGAGCCGCCCCGACCTGGTGGAATTGTCAGGCGGCAGGCCGCAATCCCACACGGATGCCGTCAGCCGCCTGCATGAAATCTTCAATGATGTGAACGTCTTTTCCGTGCGGAACGCCCTTCATGAGGAAGGCTTCATCATCCGGAAGGAAGCGGGCGCGGCATACGCCGTCAACTTCGACAGGCACATCGTGATAGACCTTGCGGCGGAAGGGCTTGACACGGAACGGTTGAAGCCCCGGCCACGAAAACAGCAGCCCCGGCAGATACATTCCACTGGAAACGGAGGAAAGAAGATGCACCTACATGGACTGAAGGATTCCGGTGCCGGAAGCCATGCCGAAAAGCGTGAGTGGGAAGTCGGAAGCAAGGGCGGCTACGACGACATTGACGACGGGCGCAACCTCAAACGGTAGCCCAGGAGGGGAAAACGGAGACTCCCTTTTGTCACATTTTTAGCCGCATAGGCCATTCTTTTGCTTGTTATGTTACCCTAAACACTTCGGTCAGACAGACCGGAAACACAAAAGTGTTGTGCATTTCGTCACCGTCCTTTCCGGTGCATACTTTTGCACCGAACCAAACGACCGTGGACAAAATGATACAGACACCCGTCATCGTGACATTCGCCAACCAGAAAGGGGGAGTCGGCAAGACGACCCTCTGCGTCGCCTTCGCCAACTACCTTGTGACGAGGGGCGTGCGTGTCGTGGTCGTGGACTGCGATTTCCAGCACTCCATCCTGAAGTGCCGCAAGGCCGACATCAAGAAATACGGCGTGGAAGCCGTACCCTACGACGTGCTGGCCTACGAGGCCAACGACAAGCAGGCCATGACCGTGCTCATGGAGAAGTTGCATAACGACCCCAGCATAGACGTGGTGCTCATGGACTCGCCCGGCAGCCTGAAAGCGGAGGGACTGATACCCATGTTCGTCAACTCGGACATCATCGTCGTGCCGTTCCATTACGACCTGGTGACCGTCCCCTCCACCGCGAGCTTCCTTATGTTCATCAACCGTCTGCGCAAGGCTGTGGGCGGACAGATGAAAGCCCGGCTCTTCATCGTCCCCAACCTCCATGACGGACGGGTGGGCAAACGCTCCGAGTTGGAACTGTGGGAGAACACGAGGAACACCTTCGCCAACTACGGGCTGGTGACGGACAAGATTCCCAAGCGGGCCGACATGGAACGTTTCAGCACGGTGGCAGAACTGGACATGCAGGCCGGAATCGTCAGCCCGGCATTCGGGAAGATATACGCCGGAATTTTCGGTGACGGCACCCTCAAAGACATAAACCATCAATGACCATAGCGCAATGAACAAGGAATTACAAATAGACGACCTCACCAGAGGTATCAATGACGACGAACCTGCATTCAAGGGAGAAAGACAAGAGGAGCAAGACACCGCACATCCCGGCGACAAGTGCTGGCAGGACTTCATGGCCTACCTTGAAGCACCGACGGACGGGAATGGCAAAACAGACCGTCTGGTATGCAAACTCGACCGCGACCTGGCCGACTCGCTTGACGACTGCGACATCCGTGGCCGCTGCCGTTCCGACCTCGTGAACGCCATCATCCGCTCGTTCTTCGAGAACCACCTTTCCCTACTGGCGCAATACCGCCGCGAGAAGAAATCATTGTTCAACAACTATAACCCCGAATCCCATGCGTAGAATCGACTGGACAGAAACCATGCTCTCCCGGCTTGCCGAGCTTTATCCCGTGGAGACCACCGCACATACTGCCTATATGCTCCAGATAGGCGTGACGGCCGTGAAGGAAAAAGCCCGCGAACTCGGACTGGAGAAGCTGGCCAAGAGCCGGTGGCTGGAACGTGCCGGACATATCAGCCGCCACTTCGACAACAGTTCCTACGCCGAGATGGCCGGCGACCTGGGTGTCAGCCGCACCACAGTCAGCCGCATGGCACGCAAGCTGGGGCTGAGCCGGAGCAAGGCAAAGGGTTACGCGATGTCGTCCCGTGTCCGCAATGAGCTGGTACGCCGGGAACGGCGCAGGGCAATCTTCGGCCTTGCCCCCCTCACACGCCTCAAAGTCATCTCACACCGCGCCAAGGTCAGGATACGCTCCCGGCTGAAAGCCAAGGGCTACATTACCGGCGTACACCGGAACATACTGTACTTCACCGAAGCCACATGCCGG
>CASEAJ010000099.1 GCA_949285425.1 uncultured Porphyromonadaceae bacterium | reverse complement strand
TTGACATGAGTTTCAAGGCTGTATAACCAACAGGTACATATAAGAAAGAGCCCGATGAAAAAAATCATCGGGCTCTTTCTTTTTCCGGATTACATTATATCCCCACTTTGGGAACATTATCCAAAGCAATTCCCAAAATGTCTTGTTCTCGGTTGAAATAAGTAGGTTCTCCGGGCATTTCTGTTACACTGAGCAAAAGTTTGACCTGTTTCACTCCCGACTGCTCAGGGCTGTGGGAATTGTTGTATGCCCACATCACTTTCCCTGCCGTATAATCCAACACTATGCCGGTAATGGTTCCGTCGGACAAATCCACTTCATCTATCATCCGGACATTGTTTCCATCCATGTCCGACACCCACAAGCCAGCCTTGCCTTCCGGACCTGCCGCCGCAAAATAGATTTGTCCGGTCAATCCGTTGTTACGGTCGCACACAAACGAACGAATGGCATAGTCCTGCAATATCACTTTCACATCCGACACGTTTTTCCCGCTCTCTTTCTTGAAGCGGAACAGTCCTTTTCCGGTACCACCCTTAGCCCAATAATAGGTGTCGTTATAAGCATATATGCCACCGCTAAGCGTCCCTGACAACATACCCGAGACGGCAGAGGCTTCCGTCACATAATATTCATATGTACGTTGGTTGTCAGCACCAAGCCATCCAAAGGTTTCGTCGCGGGTGTCTTTCGGCATTCTGTACACATAATCGTTCCGGTCGGTCCAATATACATATTCCGCATCCACATATCCGTTGTAAAACCCGAAATAAGAACTCGTACCGTTGTTCGTGATGACCATCTGCACCTTGTCACTGTTCAAGTCGACCACACGGATGCTGCCGTCGCCATTTGCATCATTTTCCCAATCCGCCAGTTCATCCACATGGCTTCCGGCATCGAAAACATACAGTTCCTCTCCGCTCGAAACGATGTTGAACGGATGTGCACCGGCGTCAATATCCGTTGTTTCCAGTTCATCCACCCCGTTTTCAAATATACGCTGCCTCAGAATCTTTCCTCCGGCCCGTGCCATCAGCAAACTGCGTGTTGCCGCATCTTTCACTTCAAACACGGCACACGGTATTTGGTCTGTCGTGTACACCGTGGTGCCGATAGTCATTTGCAGGCGTACTGTTTCTTTTCCCAAACTGCTGAAAAAAACTTCGGGTTCAGCATCGTATGCCACATACAAGTCGGCCTGCGTACCGTCTTCTATCGTAATGGTAGTATCCCTCAACAATCCGCCATCCACCCTGCTGGCGTTTTTCGAGAAAAACCATTGGAAAGTTTCGTCTCTGCCATACGGATTGTACGCAATGGCCTTGAACTTCACATTGCCGTAATATAACACATCCGACCGGTCACGACTGATGTTCGGTATGCTGTCATATACATAAATACGTTTGGTATTGACAAAATTGTCGTTTGAGTCGACCCGCAGCCTTACCACATAGTCACCAGGAGTGGTGAACGTACGGGTCGGATTTTCGGCCGTTGAACGGGTTACCGAACCGGTTGCCTCATTCTGAAAGCTCCAGTCGAATATTTCGCCGCCATCCGAAAGGTTGGTAAACTGAACACTTTGACCAATCTTGGGTTCCAGTGGCTCATATGTAAAATTCACAATCACTTTATCTTTGCAACTGGACAGCAAAAGTGAAAACAGTGCGAACAGAACAAAACAAGGAATTTTATTTTTCATTACATTATACAGATTAGTAAATTAAAGTTGCAAAGATATTACAATTTCAGTTCGTAAAGACGCAAAGAGCGAAAGAAAATGTTAATTATCACTAAGGTATTGCCTGTTGCCATCATACAAAAGGCAGGAGGCGACACATCGTGTTTCCCTGTCATTCGGGTTCGGGAAGAAAAGACACTCCTGCATTTACAAGTATGTATTTGCTTTTCCGACCGTACAGATTTGTCGTTTTGACCGCAGATATTCTACAACCCACTATTATGGGTTATATGACCCACTATTATGGGTTATACGACTCACTATTGTGAGTTATACAACTCACTATTATGGGTCGTAGAATTTATGCAGGCAAAGAGCAAAACAAAAACCCGTGGAGACACAAAAGCATCTGCATGTGCACCAAATCTCCTGTCATTTCCATCCCTCCTACTCCGTTCCTGACCGCTCCACCAACAGGGCATTTCATTTTTGTTTTTTTAAGGAAATATATGGTGTGTGCGCAAACACTTTTCTTTATTTTTGCAACAGTTTAATCATCAAACATAATATTATACCACCATGGACAGACGTAATTTCATCAAGAACAGCTCCTTGCTGGCCGGAGGAGTGCTATTGGGCAACTTCGGCATGACCTCGTGCAAAGGCAAACCAAAACCCCGGAAAATTCCGGCCAACGAAAAAGTGAATCTGGCCTGTATCGGAATCGGGAATCAAGGAGGCTACATTATCAAGCAACTATATGAC
>CASEAJ010000098.1 GCA_949285425.1 uncultured Porphyromonadaceae bacterium | reverse complement strand
GGGTCACGACCTCAGCATGTCGCGGGTCACGACCTCAGCATGTCGCGGGTCACGACCTCAGCATGTCGCGGGTCACGACCTCAGCATGTCGCGGGTCACGACCTCAGCATGTCGCGGGTCACGACTTCAGCATGTCGCGGGTCACGACTTCAGCATGTCGCGGGTCACGACCTCAGCATGTCGCGGGTCACGACTTCAGCATGTCGCGGGTCACGACCTCAGCATGTCGTGGGTCACGACTTCAGCATGTCGTGGGTCACGACCTCAGCATGTCGTGGCCGCTGACATCCGCATGTGATGCGGTCGCACATGATAATGACGGTTCATCCCACGTCAGAATGCCTGCGGCGGGGGTGGACAGCGGTGAGTGGCAGGCAATACGTATTTTCCTAATTTAATATCAAAGCTTATGAGTATCAGGTACAAACTTGTGAAGAAACGCAACCCGCAGGACCCCGAAGGTCCGCAGAAATGGTATGCAACCACCAATGCCCTTAGTCCGTTGCCGGAAAGGGATATGGTGAATGAGGCTACGAAGAACACGACCGTGTCGCCGGGCGAGTTCAGGTTGGCCATAGAGTCGCTGGCCGAATATGCCCCGACCGCATTGCGCAAGGGACGCACGCTGAAAATACCCGGCATCGGTACGCTGAGAATATCATTCAGCAGCCTGGCGGCCGATACGGTGGAAGCATTCGATTCGGGCTCGATGATATACAGTCCGCGCATTGTGTTCACGCCCGAATCCTCGTTCCGTAAAGCTGTGCTGCAAGGGCTCGAGTTCGAGGACGGCGGCGTGCTTGAAAACGGTGTGAGCTACGCTTCGCGGGCCGACTACAAGGCGGCCAAGGCGGCTGCGGCGGGCGAACCTTCCGAGCCATAGGACCGTAGGCCGGTGCGGCACACCCATCCGGTTGCACCGTGACAAGGACATTGACAAAGAATCCCGGCACCATACGGTGTCGGGATTCTTCATATCCGTGCAGGGTGCGGGGCAAAACGGTATTCCCGCTGCTCACTCCCCGCTATTCGCTCCTGAAGCAAAACGGTCTTCCCGCTGCTCGCTTCCCGCTATTCGCTCCTGAAGCAAAACAGTCTTCCCGCTGCTCGCTTCCCGCTATTCGCTACTGAAGCAAAACAGTCTTCCCGCTGCTCGCTTCCCGCTATCCGCTCCTGAAGCAAAACAGTCTTCCCGCTGCTCGCTTCCCGCTATCCGCTCCTGAAGCAAAACAGTCTTCCCGCTACTCACTCCCCGCTATTCGCTACTGAAGCAAAACAGTCTTCCCGCTACTCACTCCCCGCTATCCGCTACAAAGCTATCAGCACAGGCACGTGGGCTTTATCTGCTTGAAGAAGTCGTTGCCCTTGTCGTCCACCAGGATGAATGCGGGGAAGTCTTCCACCTCAATCTTCCATATCGCCTCCATGCCCAGTTCGGGATATTCGAGGCATTCCACCTTCTTTATGTTCTGCTGGGCGAGGATAGCCGCCGGTCCGCCGATGGAGCCGAGGTAGAAGCCTCCGTGCTTGCGGCACGCGTCGGTCACCTGCTGCGAGCGGTTGCCCTTGGCAATCATTATCATGCTGCCGCCGTGGCTTTGGAAGAGGTCCACGTACGGGTCCATACGTCCGGCCGTGGTCGGTCCGAACGAGCCCGAAGGCATGCCAGCGGGCGTCTTGGCCGGTCCGGCATAGTAGATGGGGTGGTCTTTGACGTATTGCGGCAGCTCCTTGCCTTCGTCGAGCAGGGCCTTGAGCTTGGCGTGTGCAATGTCGCGTCCCACGATGATGGTTCCCGTGAGCGACAGGCGCGTGGCCACGGGGTATTTGGTGAGTGTGGCCAGAATGTCCTTCATCGGCTGGTTGAGGTCGATGCGCACGGCGTTGCCTTCGCCGGCCTGGCGCAGCGCTTCGGGGATGAAGCGTCCCGGGTTGTCTTCGAGGCGTTCCACCCAGATGCCGTCGCGGTTGATTTTGCCCTTGACGTTACGGTCGGCCGAGCACGACACGGCCATACCCACGAAGCACGACGCTCCGTGGCGGGGCAGGCGCACGATGCGTATATCGTGTGCGAAGTACTTGCCTCCGAACTGGGCGCCGTAGCCCGATTCCTGGGCGGCACGCAGTATCTTGGCTTCGAGTTCCGTGTCGCGGAAGGCGCGTCCCAGCTCGTTGCCGGTGGTGGGCAGCTCGTCGTAGTATTTTGTCGAGGCCAGCTTCACGGTCTTCATGCAGGCGTCGGCCGAGGTTCCGCCGATGACAAACGCAATGTGATAGGGCGGGCAGGCAGCCGTGCCGAGGGTCTTCATCTTCTCAACCAGGAACTTTTCGAGCGTGGCCGGGTTGAGCAGGGCCTTGGTTTCTTGGAAAAGGTATGACTTGTTGGACGAACCTCCTCCCTTGGCCATGAACAGGAACTTGTATTCTTCGCCGTCGGTGGCCATGATGTCAATCTGTGCCGGGAGGTTGGTGCCGGTGTTCACCTCGTCGTACATGGTGAGGGGGGCGTTCTGCGAGTAGCGCAGGTTTTCCTGCGTGTAGGTGAGGTACACGCCCTTCGACAGGGCTTCTTCGTCGCCGCCGCCGGTCCACACGCGCTGTCCCTTCTTGGCGATGATGGTGGCGGTACCGGTGTCCTGGCAGAAGGGAAGCACTCCCTTGGCCGAGATTTCGGCGTTGCGCAGCATGGTGAGTGCCACGAACTTGTCGTTGTCGCTGGCCTGCGGGTCGTCGAGGATGCTGGCCACCTGCTGCTGGTGTTCGGTGCGCAGCAGGAACGCACAGTCGCGCATGGCGGCGTTGGCCAGGGCGGTGAGACCTTCGGGGGCCACTTTCAACACTTCTTGTCCTTCAAATTCGGAGACCGACACGTAGTCCTTCGTCAGCAGGTAGTACTCGGTCTTTTCCTTCCCCATGGGGAACGGTTCTTGATACTTGAATTCTTTTGCCATAATATACATGTAGTTTGACTTGTACTTACTGATATTCTATCCGTGTGCAAAGGTACACTTTTTTGCGGAAACAACGGTGCGCACCGCACGAACTTCGGCAATGCGCGCCGGATGGCGCACGAGGCCCGTCCGGATCGTCTCTCCGCTCCGTGTCAAAGGCTTGCAGGTATAATATTGCACGGAACACAATGGCATTCGAGTTTTTTTTGTACTTTTGTCGGGTAATTTGGTCGTATAGCGGGCATAAAATGCTGTGCCATACGCAGAAAGCCAACAAAAACCACAACAATGAGCATGGAATTAAGCGAACAGGAACAACTGCGGCGTCAGAGTCTGAACGAATTGCGCCGTATGGGCATCGACCCTTATCCGGCAGCGGAGTACCCGACCGATGCATTTTCAACCGATATAAAGGCCTCTTTCAAAGATGAAGAGAGCGGACGTCCCGTGTGCATAGCCGGGCGCATCATGAGCCGCCGCATCATGGGCAAGGCCTCATTCATGGAGCTGCAGGACTCGAAAGGCCGCATACAGGTGTATGTGAGCCGCGATGACATCAATACCGAGGCGCAGCCCGAAATGTATAACACGGTGTTCAAGAAACTGCTCGACATAGGCGACTTCATTGGCATACGGGGTTTTGTGTTCCGCACCCAAATGGGCGAAATCAGCGTGCATGCGCAGGAACTGACCGTGCTGGCCAAGTCGCTTCGTCCCCTCCCCATTGTGAAGTACAAGGACGGGGTGGCCTACGACGCCTTCGACGACCCGGAACAACGCTACCGCCAGCGTTACGTTGACCTGGTGGTGAACGACGGGGTGAAAGACATTTTCATGAAACGTGCGGCCGTCATTAAAACCCTGCGCACCGTGCTCGACGAAGCAGGCTACACCGAGGTTGAAACTCCCATCCTGCAGTCCATCCCCGGCGGGGCAAGTGCACGTCCGTTCATTACGCATCACAATACGCTCGACATGTCGCTTTATCTGCGCATTGCCACCGAACTGTACCTGAAACGTCTCATTGTCGGTGGATTTGAAGGGGTGTACGAAATAGGAAAGAACTTCCGCAACGAGGGAATGGACCGGACCCACAATCCGGAATTTACCTGCATGGAACTGTATGTGCAGTACAAGGACTATAACTGGATGATGGACTTCACCGAACGTCTGCTCGAACGTATCTGCGTGGCGGTGAACGGGTCGACAGAAACGGAAATAGACGGCAAGGTCATCAGTTTCAAGGCTCCTTACCGCCGTTTGCCCATACTCGATGCCATCAAGGAAAAGACCGGTTACGACCTCAACGGCAAGTCGGAAGATGAAATACGTGCTATATGTGGCGAACTGAAGCTGGAAGTGGATGACACCATGGGCAAAGGCAAACTGATAGACGAGATATTCGGCGAATTCTGTGAAGGTTCTTTCGTGCAGCCGACTTTCATTACCGATTATCCGGTGGAAATGTCGCCTCTTACCAAGGCACACCGGTCGAAACCGGGACTCACCGAACGGTTCGAACTTATGGTCAACGGTAAGGAACTGGCCAATGCCTATAGCGAGTTGAACGACCCGATAGACCAGGAAGAACGTTTCAAGGAACAGCTCCGCCTGAGCGAAAAGGGCGATGATGAAGCTATGTTCATAGACCAGGATTTCCTGAAGTCCTTGCAATATGGTATGCCGCCTACTTCGGGCATTGGCATTGGCATTGACCGTCTGGTGATGCTCATGACCGGACAGACGACCATCCAGGAAGTGCTTTTCTTCCCCCAAATGAAACCGGAAAAGAAGGCCCGCAAAGATGATGCGGCAGACTTTATGGCATTGGGTGTACCTGAAGAGTGGGTACCGGTGCTTTCGAAAGCGGGTGTACAGACACTCGATGCTTTGAAAAATTTGAATCCGAACAAGTTCCATCAGGATATTTGCGGATTGAACAAGAAACATAAACTGGGACTGAAGAACCCGACACGCGAGGAAGTGGCCGAGTGGATAGCGAAAGCATAAGGACGGTGCATTAAAAACCGGAGGTGGTATGAACATAGAAGGCAAAATAGGTGTTATCGGAGGAGGCAGTTGGGCAACAGCCATTGCCAAAATACTTCTTGCAAACGAGGACAGCATCAACTGGTACATGCGCCGTCAGGACCAGATAGCTGATTTTATCAATTTGGGAAAGAATCCGTGTTATCTGTCGGGCGTCAAGTTCGATGTGAGCAGGATTAATTTCACGAGCAATATCAACAAAGTTGTGGCCGAATCCGATGTGCTGATATTTGCTGTACCATCGCCTTTTTTGAAAAGCCATTTGAAGAAACTTCGGCGTAGTCTGAGCGGAAAGTTCATTGTTTCGGCCATCAAAGGCATTGTGCCGAATGAAAACATGATTATGTCAGACTATTTTGAACAGATTTATGCCGTTCCGAAAGACCGCATAGCTGTGCTGGCCGGACCTTGTCATGCGGAGGAAGTGGCTTTGGAGCGTTTGTCCTACCTCACCATTGGCTGTCGTTCCCGCGAAATGGCCCGGGCATTGGCGCGGCGTTTTGTCAATGATTTCATATACACCACTATCAGCGATGATATAGTTGGCATTGAGTACGGCTCGGTTATGAAGAACATCTATGCTATTGCGGCCGGCATTTGCCATGGCTTGAAGTATGGTGACAATTTCCAGGCTGTGCTCATATCGAATGCCTTGCGCGAATTGAAACTGTTTTGCAATGCTACCGATCCGTTGCATAGGGATGTGGTCGAGTCGGCCTATTTGGGAGACTTGCTTGTTACCGCTTATTCCAAGTTCAGTCGTAATCGCTTGTTCGGTACGATGATAGGCAAGGGCTTTTCCGTGAAGACAGCTCAGATTGAAATGGAAATGATTGCCGAAGGCTATTATGCAACGAAGTGTATTTATGAAATCAACGAGAACTATCGCGTGAACATCCCGATTGTCGATGCGGTATATCGCATATTGTATGAACGAAGTTCTCCGACCGTTGAAATAAAGAAACTGGCCGAGAAGTTGGAATGATAAAATAAAATGAAAGTTGCACGGGAAGAAAAAACTCCGTTGCAACTTTTTTTATATGGACATGTGCGACAGGGAGGAATATTCTTTTTACCTTTGTACGCGGTTATTTATAGAAGAAAACAGATTTATATAACTAAATAAAACGAATGATGGAAAATATTAAACTGTCTATCGACAAAGCTTTCGGTTTTGTGTCACAGGAAGCGGTTGCAGCTTACCAGGCACAAGTGGAAAATGCAAACAAGATGCTTGAAGAAGGAACTGGTAAGGGAAACGATTTCCTGGGTTGGTTGCATTTGCCTTCTTCCATAGATGCTGCTCATTTGATGGATATTGAGAATACGGCAAAAGTCTTGAAAGATAACTGTGAAGTGGTTGTTGTGATAGGTATCGGTGGAAGTTACCTTGGAGCAAAGGCGGTTATCGATGCGCTGTCCAACAGTTTTGACTGGTTGCAGACGGAAAGAAAAAATCCGATTGTTGTATATGCAGGACAGAACATAGGTGAAGATTATCTGTATGAATTGCAGGAACTGCTTAAGAACAAGAAATTCGGTATTATTTCCATTTCCAAGTCGGGCACTACTACCGAACCGGCATTGGCATTCCGTTTGCTGAAGACCCAGTTGGAAGAACAGCGTGGCAAAGAGGCTGCCAAGAAACTGATTGTATGTATTACCGACAAGGCTCGTGGTGCGTTGCGCACATTGGCTACGCAGGAAGGATACAAGACCTTCGTTATTGAAGACAATATTGGCGGACGTTTTTCTGTACTCTCACCGGTAGGTTTGCTCCCGATAGCGGTAGCGGGTTTCGATGTGCGCAGTTTGGTTGAAGGTGCACTTTTCATGGAAAAACATTGTGGCACTGAAACTCCGTTTGCTGAAAATCCGGCTTGTCAATATGCTGCTGTTCGTAACGAATTGTACAAGAGCGGTAAGAAAATAGAAATTCTGGTGAATTTCCATCCGAAATTGCATTATGTGTCTGAATGGTGGAAACAACTTTATGGAGAAAGTGAAGGAAAAGACGGTAAGGGCATTTATCCGGCTTCGGTCGACTTTACTACTGACCTTCATTCCATGGGACAGTGGATTCAGGATGGAGAACGTTCTATATTTGAAACGGTTATTTCGGTAAAAGAACCGAACCATACTAAAATATTCCCGCACGATGATGCTAACCTGGATGGATTGAACTTCCTGGCCGGCAAGCGGGTTGACGAAGTGAACAAAATGGCAGAGTTGGGTACGATGCTGGCTCATGTTGATGGAGGTGTACCTAATCTGAAAATAGAACTGCCCAAGTTGAACGAATACTACCTCGGACAGTTGATTTATTTCTTTGAACGCGCTTGCGGTATTAGTGGTTATGTGCTGGGTGTAAATCCGTTTGACCAGCCGGGAGTGGAAGCGTACAAGAAAAACATGTTTGCTTTGCTTGAAAAACCGGGTTACGAAGAAGCAACGAAAGCCATTAAGGCAAGATTGTAATAATATGACATACCCCGACAGGATGGTGGAAAGGGCAACCTTTCCACCTTTCTTTTTTTGATAAGGTAAATTTTTATGTATTTTTGCTGTTCCATTTCAAGGATGAACAAATAAGAGAAGTCAGGACAATGGATTATCAGATACATACGTTGCCGGGAGGATTCCGCCTGATATACAGCCGGGCCCAAGCGTCGGTTTCCTATTGTGGTGTGGTGGTCAATGCGGGTTCAAGAGACGAACTGGAAAATGAATTCGGCATGGCCCACTTTGTGGAACACATGCTTTTCAAAGGAACGGAAAAGCGCCGTTCCATTCATATCATCAATCGTCTGGAACATGTCGGGGGTGACTTGAACGCTTTTACATCCAAGGAAGAAACCGTCGTCTATGCGGCAGTGTTGAATGAATACCTGGAGCGGGCTGTGGAACTGATGGCCGACATAGTTTTCCATTCTCAATTTCCTCAGGCCGAGATTGACAAGGAGGTGGAAGTTATATTGGATGAAATAGATTCCTACAACGATACGCCTTCCGAATTGATATATGATGATTTTGAGAACATCCTCTTTTCCCGGCATGCATTGGGCCATCTCATATTGGGAGATGCAGGGCGCTTGCAGTCGTTCACGACGGCCGATGCCCAACGTTTTGTGAAGCGTCAGTATGTGCCCGGTCAGATGGTGTTCTTTTTTTCGGGCGATGTTCCTTTTAAAAAGGTGCTGCGCTGGGTTGAGAAATATTTCGAAATGCCTGAGGCATCCGTAGATGCTCCATTGTTTCGGTCGGCCCCCAATGATTATGTACCTCAAACGTGTGTGTTTGAAAAAGACACGCATCAGACTCATGTGGCTATCGGCAATAGGGCCTATGACCTTTATCATGCCGACCGGATGGGAATGTACCTGTTGAACAACATACTGGGCGGACCGGGAATGAGCAGTCTGCTCAATCTTTCCTTGCGCGAGAAACGGGGCTTGGTCTATACGGTGGACTCCACCTACCAGCCTTTTACCGACACGGGCGAATGGTGTGTTTATTTCGGCTGCGATCCGGACCATGCGGACAAGTGCGAAGAACTGGTGTATAAAGAGTTGAAGAAGCTGCGTGACAACCGGCTTTCGGAGGTTGTTTTGCATAAATATAAACTGCAACTGATGGGGCAAATGGCGATTGCTTCGGAAAATCGTGAGAACATGGCCATCAGTTTGGGTAAAAGTTGCTTGCGTTACGGGTATGTCGATGACTTGAGTGAGGTTCGTCGCAAGATAGATGCTATAACGGCCGGTCAGTTGCTGCGTATAGCCAATGAAGTGTTCGTGCCCGAACAACTGACGGTGTTGAAATATAAATAATCTGAGGGGAGAGACTTTAAAAACAAATATATATGATACAGCTTGAAAGTTTTCCTCAGGAACATGTTGAGAGGACTTTGGATGAATATATCGTCTCCCATTCGGAAAAGGAACCCGAATATCTGGCTTGGGTGAATCGCCGTACGCACGTACGCTTGATTAATCCGCGGATGATGTCGGGTCACTTGCAGGGGCGTTTCCTTTCGTTGATAAGCCACATGCTCCGGCCCAGGCGTATACTGGAGTTGGGAACCTATTCCGGCTATTCGGCTCTATGTCTGGCTGAAGGCTTGGCTGAGGACGGTGTGCTGCACACAGTGGAACACGACGATGAACTGGAAGATTTTATTCGTGAAAACATAGCCGGTTCGGCATACGCCTCAAAAATAGAATTGCATATAGGTGACGCCCTGGAAGTGGTCAGCCGTTTGGATGAAGTTTTTGACCTGGTATTCGTGGATGCCGACAAGCGTCAGTATTCGGCCTATTATGAGGCGGTGCTTCCCAAACTTCGTCCCGGAGGCATCATGTTGGCCGACAACACCCTTTGGGATGGTAAGTTGTTGGAAAAAGTTCATCCGAACGACAAACAAACGATAGAGATTATGCGTTTCAATGATATGGTGGCCAGTGATGCACGGGTAGAGAAAGTGATACTGCCTTTGAGGGATGGACTGACAGTCATTAGGAAAAAGTAAGAATGGGCAACCTATGTTTTTTCTGAATTTAATAGTTATCAGATTATGTATACTTACGAACTGGAAATGAAAGTGCGCGACTACGAGTGCGACTTGCAAGGCATTGTGAATAATTCGGTGTATCAGAACTATCTGGAACACACACGGCATGAGTTTTTGTTGGCTCATGACGTGAGTTTTTCCGATTTGCACGACCAGGGCATTGACGCTGTGGTAGCCCGTGTGCAGATAGCCTACAAGAACTCTTTGCGCCCGAAGGACCTCTTCCTTTCCAAACTTTATGTAAAGAAAGAAGGAGTGAAGTATGTCTTTTATCAGGACATATACCGTAAGGCCGACAATAAGCTTTGCATTAAGGCGAAGATAGAATCGGTCGTTACTCAAAACGGCAAGTTGCTCAACGGGCTTCCCGTGTTTGATGCTTTGATACAGGAATAGTTTTTTTTGAACGATATGAATGAGTTTTTGGAAAAAGAAGAACAGATAGTACGCATGTTGCGGACGGTGTTCGATCCGGAAATACCGGTCAATATCTACGATTTGGGTCTGATTTACAAGATAGACCTGTCCGATGATGGCCGCCTTACCGTCGACATGACACTGACGGCTCCGAACTGTCCGGCCGTTGACTTCATAGTGGAGGATGTGCGTATGAAACTGGAGTCGATAGAGGGCATTAAGGATGTACAGGTGAACGTCGTTTTCGATCCGCCTTGGGACAAGGACATGATGAGCGAGGAAGCGAAACTGGAACTTGGGTTTATGTAGTGTGAATTGTTACGGAATATGCAGCTTTATTTCACAACGACTGACGATCCGCGCCTGACGGCAGCGGAGCAGACCGCACACGAGTGGCCTGTTGCCTTGACACCGGAGGAACTGGCCGGACGTAAGCGGGTCTATTTCATATCCGATGCTCATCTGGGTTCGCGCATGTTGTCCGATCCGCGTGCCCATGAGCGCAAGCTGGTGGCCTGGCTTGACCGGGTGAAGGAGGATGCACGGGCCGTCTACATGGTGGGCGACATGTTCGACTTCTGGTTCGAGTACAGCACGGTCGTTCCCAAAGGTTTTGTTCGCTTTCTCGGGAAGGTGGCCGAACTGGCCGACATGGGCATTGAGATGCATTTCTTTACAGGCAACCATGATTTGTGGACTTTTGGCTACCTTGAGCAGGAAGTCGGCGTGCAGGTGCACCGTCGGGCAGAGCGGGTGCAGTTGGGCGACAAATGTGCATTGATAGCCCATGGCGATGGACTATCGTCGGACGACCATGCGTTCAAACTGTTGCGCAGCATTTTCCACAGCCGCACCTGTCAACGTCTGTTTAGGCTGGTTCCGCCTCAGATAGGTCAGAATTTCGGATATGCCTGGGCCAAGAAGAACCGTGAGAAACTCCGTCCGGAAGATACCGAGTATAAGGGCGAAGCGGCCGAACCATTGGTGCTTTATGCCAAACGTTATCTCGCAACACATCCCGATGTGGATATGGTCATTTTCGGGCACCGGCACATTCAGCTTGATTTGCAGTTGCACGGAGGCAAACGGGTTGTTGTGCTGGGCGATTTCATCAGCCTGTTCACTTACGGGGTGTTCGATGGCGAAAACTTCTGGCTGGAGAATTTTTAACCCCAATCGGTCCATTGGGCCTTGTTCCGTTTGGTGGTTCATATATAGACCTAATAAAAAACGAGTGGCGATATGTTTGATATCGTCACTCGTTTTTTTCGTTTCCGGCTGTTTAGTCGCAGTTTGAATCGGGAACGGATTTTGATTTAATGGTGATAAGGTCATCTTTGATGCCAAGTGCCGTCAGTTGGGCTTTTGCTCGTTCTTCGGCCTCCTTCAAATCGTTTTTGGTGGTATGGTCATATACCGTAATTGCAAAAGGTTTTCCTGTGAGCGGATTTTCAGCAGATGCGGTAATTTCATAACACATTTCCTTGTCGGCACAAGACGCCAATGCCATGGTTGCGCAAACTGCGGCAACGCCTAAAAGACTTTTTTTCATGTTTTTTTGATAAGATAAAACAACTTCCCTACTCTTTGTCGGATTTTCGGGTTCTTCCTTTTTCTGTTGTCATAGTAACACATAAGGAATGCAGATTGTTCAGTATAAAGAGAAATAAATCTGCATTCCGGGATGTGGTTGTTGTGTTCCCTTTATTCCAGCACTTCGCCCATGAGTGTGGCCGACGAGGCTTCCGTTACCCGCACACGGATGGTTTCGCCAATGCGGCGGCCTTCGCGTGGGAAAATCACCACCTTGTTTTGCGAGGTGCGCCCGAAGAGCTGTTCTTTCGAACGTTTGGAGAATCCCTCCACTAGCACATCGAATTCCCGTCCTATGTCGCGTCGGTTGCTCTCGCCCGAAAGTTCGTTTTGCAGGGCGATGATTTCGTTCAGCCGGCGTATCTTGACTTCTTCCGGCACGTTGTCGGGCAGGTTTTTCGAGGCGAAGGTGCCCGGCCGTTCCGAGTATTTGAACATGAAAGCCATGTCGAATCCCACTTCGCGCATGAGCGATAGGGTTTCTGCGTGGTCCTCTTCTGTTTCGTCGTGGAATCCGCAGAACACGTCGGTGCCTATGGCGCAGTCGGGTATGATGCGGCGGATGGCGGCAATGCGGTCCAGATACCATTCTCGCGTATATTTCCGGTTCATGAGTTTCAGTATCTTGTTGCTGCCCGACTGCACCGGCAGGTGTATGAAGCGGCACAGGTTGGGGTGGGCGGCTATGACTTCGAGCGTGCGGTCGCTCATGTCTTTCGGGTGCGAAGTGGTGAAGCGGAATCGCAGTTCGGGAGCCGCTTCGGCCACCGTAGCCAGCAGTTCGGGGAAGTCGATGACCCGTCCGTCGGCCTGTTCGAAACGGTATGAGTTCACGTTTTGTCCCAACAGGGTTACTTCTTTATAGTTTTTGGCCTGCAGGTCACGCAGTTCGTTGAGAATGCTTTCCACGTCGCGGCTCCGTTCGCGCCCGCGGGTGTAGGGCACAATGCAGTACGAGCAGAAGTTGTTGCAGCCGCGCATGATGGATATGTAGCCCGAAATGGGGTTACCAATGCGCGCGGGCAGCACGTCGCGGTAGGTTTCGGTGGTCGACAACGCTACGTTGATGGCTTTTTCACCCTGTTCTACTGTTCCGATAAGGTTCGTCAGGTCGAGGTAAGCATCCGGTCCGGCCACCAGGTTCACTTTGTGCTCGGTGAGCAGTTCGTCCTTCATGCGTTCGGCCATGCAGCCGATGACCCCGATGACGAGGCGCTTGTTGTGCTTTTTCAGCGACTGGAAGTATTTGAGCCGTTGTATGACTTTCTGTTCGGCATTGTCGCGGATGGAGCAGGTGTTTACGAAAATGGCGTCTGCCTCGTTGATGTTGTCCGTTAGCGTGAAGCCGTCCATCTGCATGATGGAGGCCACCACTTCGCTGTCGGCGGTGTTCATTTGGCAGCCGTACGTCTCGATAAAGAGTTTTTTGTCGTTCAAAGCGGATTTAGAGTCCGTTGAAACCGTGTTTTGCTGTTCGTTCATTTTTTTCAGTTCGTTGTTATTACGATGCAAAAATACGATAACTTTTTGAATTTCATTCCGGCATACATTTTCCCGGCCGGCAGCATTGTTTTGCCGTTCTTTCAGCCAATATTCTACGACCCACAATAGTGGGTTGTAGAACCCATAATAGTGGGTCGTACAACCCATAACCGTGAGTTGTATAACCCACTATAGTGAGTTGTAGAATTTATCCTGTCAAAAGGCAGAATACAAGCCGGCGAAACCATGAAACAAACCGCATGCACGGAGGAAGGGGAACGCAGCCGACGGGCAGGCCGGGCGGCTTTGTATAACTCTTTGTGACAAAAGTTTTTGTCAATCAAAATGAATTGCGTACCTTTGTGCGCTCAAATTTTGAACAACATAATGTCTAACCTACTAATTTGGTTTAGTAAAATTTTTTTATTTAAATGGAAGAAAACAAGAACTTGCAGGCAGAAGAAGTAAAAACTGCCGTGGCTGCTCCTGTGGTATCAGGACCGGATGCTGATTTCGACTGGGATGCTTACGAAAACGGAGATGTCGTAACCGAACAGTCAAAAGAAGAATTGGAAAAGATTTACGACAACACTTTGAATGCAATCAAAGACAAAGAAGTTGTTGAAGGAACAGTAATCTCGATTAACAAACGCGAAGTGGTTGTTAACGTAGGTTACAAATCAGATGGTGTGGTTCCGATGAGTGAATTCCGCTACAACCCCGACTTGAAAGTGGGCGACAAGGTGGAAGTGTACATCGAAAGCCAGGAAGATAAAAAAGGACAATTGCTCCTTTCTCACAAACAAGCCCGTGCAACCCGTGCATGGGACCGCGTCAATGCTGCTCTCGAATCGCAGGAAGTAGTGAAAGGTTTCGTAAAATGCCGTACGAAAGGCGGTATGATTGTCGACGTATTCGGCATCGAAGCCTTCTTGCCGGGTTCGCAGATTGATGTGAAGCCGATTCGCGACTACGATGTGTTCGTTGGCAAGACCATGGAATTCAAGGTTGTCAAAATCAACCATGAATACAAGAACGTGGTTGTTTCTCACAAGGCACTTATTGAAGCCGAACTCGAACAGCAGAAGAAGGAAATCATCAGCAAGCTGCAGAAAGGTCAGGTACTCGAAGGGGTGGTTAAAAACATTACATCTTACGGTGTATTCATCGACTTGGGCGGTGTAGATGGTTTGATTCACATTACCGATTTGTCTTGGGGACGTGTTACACATCCGGAAGAAGTTGTCAAACTGGATGAAAAAATCAATGTGGTTATCCTTGACTTTGATGATGAAAAGAAACGTATTGCCCTTGGCTTGAAACAGCTTACTCCGCATCCTTGGGATGCTTTGGACCCGAACTTGAAAGTGGGTGACAAGGTAAAAGGCAAAGTGGTTGTCATTGCCGACTACGGTGCATTCGTTGAAATAGCTCCGGGTGTCGAAGGCTTGATTCACGTGTCGGAAATGAGCTGGTCACAGCATTTGCGTTCTGCACAGGACTTCCTGAAAGTAGGAGATGAAGTGGAAGCTGTCGTATTGACACTCGACCGTGATGAACGCAAGATGTCTTTGGGTATCAAACAGCTGAAGGCCGATCCGTGGGAAAACATTGAAGAACGTTACCCGGTAGGCAGCAAACATACAGCAAAAGTACGCAACTTCACCAACTTCGGTGTGTTCGTTGAAATAGAAGAAGGTGTGGATGGCTTGATTCACATTTCCGACCTTTCCTGGACAAAGAAAATCAAACACCCGTCAGAATTTACCCAGATTGGTAATGACATTGAAGTGATGGTGCTTGAAATTGACAAGGAAAACCGTCGTTTGAGCCTGGGTCACAAACAACTGGAAGAAAACCCGTGGGATCAGTTCGAAACTGTATTCACCTTGGGCAGCATCCACGATGGTGTGATTGTTGAAATGCTCGACAAAGGTGCCGTTGTCATGTTGCCTTACGGCGTTGAAGGTTTCGCCACTCCGAAACATTTGGTAAAAGAAGACGGTTCGCAGGCTCAGTTGGATGAAAAACTGCCGTTCAAGGTAATCGAATTCAACAAGGATGCTAAACGTATCATCCTTTCTCACAGCCGTGTGTTCGAAGATGAAAAGAAAGAAGACAAGGGCGAAGGAGAAGCCGCTCCGAAAAAAGCAGCCAAACGTGCCAAGAAAGAAGAAGTGATTTCAACTCCTGCAATTGAAAAGACGACTTTGGGCGACATTGATGCTTTGGCCGCTTTGAAGAATCAGATGGAAGCTGAAGCTGCTGAAAAAAAGGTGAAGAAAGCAGCCAAGAAAGCTGAAGCTGCAGCTGAAGAAGAAAACGCATAATTTGCGTTGGATTGAAGTCAGGAAAAGCGTGGCATGTCATCAGGATGTGCCAGCTTGCTTACGATAAAGAGAGGGTATGCCGTCGGCATACCCTCTCTTGTCGTTTTTACCGGTGTGGCAGGCGTTTATGGGGGTGTGGAGAACTGGTCTGCATTTCTTTTGTTGTGGGGCATGAAAACGGAATATGCCGCTGAAAATAAAATTACAAGAATATTTGCCGGATGATAACCTGATATTGAAAATAAATGTATACTTTTATCTCACTTTCAGTAACGTCAGTTGAATGTATGGGAAAACTCCGTGTCTTTTTTGCCGTTTGTCTCAGTGTAGTCTTCTTTTCACCGTTGGCCGCACAGCGGGTGGGGCTTGTGCTGAGTGGAGGCGGAGCCAAGGGGATGACGCATATTGGAGTGATAAAGGCATTGGAAGAGAACGGCATTCCGATAGACTATGTGGCCGGTACGTCCATGGGAGCCATTGTGGGTGGTATGTATGCCATAGGCATGACTCCTGATGAAATGATTGAATTGTTGAGGTCGGACGATTTCAAACGATGGTCTACGGGCGAAGTGGAGCAGAAGTATATCTATTATTACAAGAATGCCGATCCAAGTCCGTCCATATTCGACCTGCGCTTTCGCATGGACGCCCTGCATAATATCGATTCATTTGCCATAAAGCCGGTATTTCCCACCAACATGATTCCTGCCGTACAAATGAATTATGCTTTTCTCGAGCTGTTCATGCAGGCAAACGCTTTGGCCGGTGGTGACTTTGACCGCCTGTTCATTCCTTTCCGTTGTGTGGCCTCGGACATATACAATAAAAAAGCGGTCATATTCCGCAATGGCGATTTGGGCGATGCTATCCGTGCTTCCATGACCTTTCCGTTTGTGTTCAAGCCGATAGAGATAGATGGCAATCTGCTGTTTGATGGAGGTATATTCAACAATTTTCCGGTGGATGTGATGAAGGAGGACTTTCAGCCCGATTTCATGTTGGGCAGCGTGGTCGCATCGGAACAGGAGAAACCTTCGGCGGACAATGTTTACCAGCAGTTGCAGACTATGATTATGGGTCATACGGATTATTCCATACCGGAGGAAGAGGGTATCCTGCTGCGTTTTGACATGAAAGGACAGGCTACGTTCGACTTTTCCAAACTGGATGAATTTGTGCAGTTGGGGTATAGTGAAACCATGGCCCGCATGGACGAAATCAAAGCCCGCATATCGCGACGCCTGCCTAAGGAGGATTTGGATGAACGGCGTGAGGATTTTCGTATGCGTTTCCCGAAACCCGAATTCAAGAATATCTACATGTCGGGGATAGATTCTTTGCAACAGTTGTATGTGCGGAGGGTATTCAAGAACAAAGGGGATACGTTTGGTATAAATGAGTTGAAGGACAGCTATTTTGAACTGGTTTCGGATGAAAGGATTTATGAGATAGTACCGCATGGAGTGTACGACCGCCAGGCCGGGATATTTGATTTGCATTTGAATGTGGAGGCTGAAGCTCATTTCAAAGCACAGATAGGAGGCAATATATCCTCGACTACGTCCAACCAGGCATTTGTCGGTTTGCAATACCAGAATTTAAGTGAATTTGCCCAAACGGCGTACATTGGGGGGCAGTTCGGTAAAATATATAATGGTTTGAGCATGGGTACCCGCATTGATGTGCCTTCGAAGCGCAACTGGTATCTGAAGGCCGACATGTTGATTCACAAGTTTGACTATTATGAAAACAACCGGTTTTTCTATCAGGCCGGGAAGGTGTCCGATTTTACCCAAAATGAAATGTATGCCAAAATGCGTGTGGGGCTGCCTTTGACGTTGAAGGGGCGGGCCGAATTCGGTGCCGGCTTTGGGGTATTGAACGACCATTATGTGCAGGACCGGGAATTGTTGTCGGAAAGTACCGTCCCCGATAAAAGTTCATACGCAATAGCCAGTGTGTTTTCGAAACTTGACAGCTATACGCTTGACAATGTAATGTATCCTACGGCAGGTTACAATATACTGGCGAGTTTGCAGGGCATGTATGGGTTGGAATCTTACCGGTCGGTCGATTTTCCCAGCCGCAACATGTCGGGGAAAAAGGACTGGTGGTTCCAGTTGCGGGGAAAGTATGAACATTACTTTCCGCTGTCCCCTCATTTTGTGTTGGGAACCCATGCCGAACTGGCCTGGTCCACGCGCGATTTTTCACACAACTATACAGCAACCATTATTCAGGCACCTTCGTTCAGGCCGACACCGCATAGCCGTACCGTCTTTAACGATGCTTTCAGTGCCAATTGCTTTGTGGCGGCGGGAGTGAAGCCGATATATAAAATAACAAGCTCGCTCCAGTTGCGTAACGAGACTTATGCGTTTTTGCCTTATCAGACCATTTACAGGAAGGCGGACAATACGGCTGCCTATTCCGATCCGTTTACTGCATTCCACTTTATGTCGGAAACTTCGCTTGTGTTCAATGTGTTTGACGTTGCATTTGTGTCTGCATTCGTCAACTATTATTCGTCGGCGGCCAGCCAATGGAATTTCGGCATTAACATTGGGTGTCTGTTGTTTAACGAGCGTTTCCTCCGATAAATCTTTATGGTTGGGAGGAAGGTAGACATTCTATTCATTTGAAAAGTGAAGACTTGGCTTTTTAACTACGACTCAGGCAAGAAGCCGAAGTCAAACGATTAAATCCAACCCTTTTTATGTATTCGCAAATAATAAATAGTGTTTCTACATCCCATATTTTGCAATAATTAACAATGCTATTGTAAGACCATTGCTGCAGGTGTAGCATTATAGAATAGTATTACCTTGGCATGATACTTTATCATGCATACTGTCTAGGAACTTTTCATATTCAGCCAGGTATCTCTGCATTAATTTTGCCCGTCTTGACAAAACTTCCATACGAGAATCCTTGTCTCCTTCAGCAATTTCTCCTATAAAATTAAAATTTTCACGTTCCTGTGAATCAAAATGAAAATAAGGGAATCTGTGATTTAGATACAGGATGATTTCTGTTACTATTCTTCTGAAATACCTATCTTCTATATCGTAGGGACTAATAGAATATGACAGATAGTCGAATGCCAGTTCAATGATTTTCCATTCTACCTTATCTATAGATAGTTTTTCAAAATCATCACCAGTATACTGCCCGTCAGCAGACCTGAGTTGTGCACTCCAACTGCATGAATCCTGCCTGATATAGACACAATATGTTTTATCGTTATGCTCATTGTAGAAATACGAAAACCATTGGTCTGGACATGGCCCAACGTATTCCCATGTCAATTCGATAGTTCTAACCGTTTTCTTTTTCATTGTGATTATCTTTTCTAAAGGGTTTGAAGTTTATTCCATAAGTCATTCATGTTCGGTTGTCTTTTCTTTAACAATTTCGCCTCCATTGCGTTCCACGATGCGTTTTATTATCTCAAGGGACTTATCGCTCAAAGGTGTATTGGGGCAAAATTATTCTCCAGTTATGCCAAAATACGACACAACGTAGAAAAAAACTCTGTGTTATGTTTGGGCACAACCTATTGCTATTTTTTGTTACATATTGAGTTAATGAAATTTGTCGATATGAACATAAACACAGCTATAAAGAACATAAATGCTGCTATCCATAAGCGAAAAGTACTTGAACTGTTTTTTCAAACAGACGATGGCAATCGGATGTATTTCACAGTTGCTCCCGTCTGTTTGCATGAGTATGAAGGGAAACTGTATTGTCGTTGGACCAGGGTGATACTGCCTACGCCTTTGAAATTGCAAGGATTAAGGCGATGGATGATATTGGGCAACCTTCAGTCTTTTCGACGAATTGACACTGTCCAAAATTTTGTGTAAATGGAAACAGGATTCAGCTGTAAGTTTATTCTTATATCTGGATTCTGTTTTCAAAAATAAGCATAAATTGGTTCATAATCAACCCCCAGTTATGAATAGGCTGTGTCCATTTCTTC
>CASEAJ010000097.1 GCA_949285425.1 uncultured Porphyromonadaceae bacterium | reverse complement strand
GGGAGAATTGTATGCAAGGCTTTCTGTATCAACAAAAATCAACACTCCGCCGAAGGCGTCCGATTCAACACTCTCCCTCTGGTTTAGAGGGAGTACCCGAAGGGGGAGGGAGTACGTTCATTAATGTTTAACTGTCACTCGTCAACTGTCAACTCATCACTCTCTCAAAACAACTGACATTATGACCGCTCAAGCCCGCCACAAGCCTTACAGGAAGCTGTCAAAAGATACTATAGAAAGTTGGTCCATCTTCTATAGTATGTTGCCTAATCTTCTATAGTATGTTGACCAACTTTCTATAGAAGATTTTTCCGCAAACTACAGGTGGGTTCTATGAATTGTTTTACCGGCCAATTTTTGCTTTTTCATTGCAAGAGCATAGCGGGCCATGCAATTGATAAGGGAAACACAAAAGATGCCGCATGAAAACAAAAAGCACATGATAAGGAAAGAAGAAAAAGGAGAGACAAAAAAAGGAAAGCCGGAAACGACTTTCAAACGTCAGTTTCCAGCTTTCCATGTATGAAACTTCTACCGGCAGGCAGGTATTATTTCACCTCGATAGGTTTGTATTTCGGTACCAAAGCCTTCATGATAACCCAAGCCACCAGGTAGGCTACGGCACACACGCAGAAGGCAATCATGTATCCGGCCGGTTTTCCTTCGAAACCGAAGAAGTGGAATGCACTTCCGGCCTGTTCGGAATAGGTGAACAGGGCACCGGCTCCCTTTTGAATGAAGAATGAACCTACACCGCCTGCCATGCCGCCAATGCCTGTAATGGTGGCAATGGCCGACTTGGGGAACATGTCGCCAATGGTAGAGAACAGGTTGGCCGACCAAGCCTGGTGTCCGGCTCCGGCCAAACCGATGATGATGGCAGGCCACCACACCGACACGGCTCCTGCGCTTTGTGCCAACAGGGCAGGCAAGGGGAGGAATGCGAAAATGAGCATGGCCAGCATACGTCCGTTATAAGGATTCATGCCTTTCTTGTCGACAAACAGACGGGGCAGATAACCGCCGAAAATGGAAAGCACGGTGACAATGGCATACAAGGTGGTGATGAGTGCCACGCCCATGCCCGAACTGGAAACGTATCCGTACTGGTCGGAGAAGTAGGCCGGAGCCCAGAACAGGTAGAACCACCACACACCGTCGGTGAAGAACTTGCCCACAATGAACGACCAGGTTTGCCGGTAAGTGAAGCATTTCCACAAGGGAATCTGCTTGTCTTTCTTTTCCGGAGCCTTCTGTGCTTCGGCTTCGTTGTTGTCCTGCTGCATATAGGCCAGTTCGGCTTCATTTACGTGCTTGGAATGTTCGGGTTTGTCATACATGAACACCCAGAAACCCATCCACACGAAGCCCAATCCCCCGATGATGAGGAAGGCCATTTCCCAGCCGCCGCCTACGCCGCGGTCCTTGAAGTACTGCGCCAGCAAGGGGATGGTGGCCGGAGCCAGCAGGGCACCTATCGACGCACCCGAATTGAAGATGGAAGTGGCAAATGCACGGTCTTTTTTAGGAAAATATTCGGCTGTCACCTTAATGGCAGCAGGGAAGTTGCCGGCTTCACCCAGGGCCAGTATGCAACGGGCCGCCAGGAACAGCCACACGCTGGTCGAAGCAATGGCCAGTGCAGCCGCCGAACCGGTTTCAACGGCAGCCATGGCAGCCACCGATTCATATCCTTCGATGTGCAGGGTGAGCCAGCCGCACACAGCGTGCATGCAGGCACCGGCACTCCACACGCCAATGGCCCACAAGTAACCCTTCTTGGTTCCCATCCAGTCTACGAATTTGCCGGCAAACAGCATGCAGATGGCATAGATAAGCGAAAACCAGGCAGTGATGTTACCGTAGTCCGCATCGGTCCAGTGAAACTCGGGTGCAATGAAGTCTTTCCACGTAAGTGATAATACCTGGCGGTCCATGTAGTTAATGGTAGTTGCTACAAAAAGCAGCATACACATCCACCAACGCCAGTTGGTCATAAGTTTTTTGCTTGTATTCGTCATGTAATGTCAGTTTTATGTACGCATACGGAGCGTACGGGTAAAAAATGATTTATTTTACTTTCTTGATGATGTCGAGTGCATGGGCACACAATTCGGTTATCTTGTTCCACTCGCGGGCGGCTATCACCTCTTTCGGGAAAAGGTTGGAACCCATGCCCACACAGGTGGCACCGGCCTTGAACCATCCTTTGAGATTTTCTTCTTCGGGCTTCACGCCTCCGGTAACCATAATCATTGACCAGGGCATGGGGGCTTTCAAGCCTTTGACGAAGTTGGGACCCAGCACATCGCCGGGGAACACCTTGCACAGGTCGCAGCCGCACTCCTGGGCAAATCCGACTTCAGACACCGAACCGCATCCCGGTGTGTAGGGAACCAGACGGCGGTTGCACACCTTGGCCACTTCGGGGTTGAACAAGGGTCCTACCACAAAGTTGGCACCCAGCTGTATGTAAAGCGAAGCTGCGGCCGGTTCGACAATGGAACCTACTCCCAAAATCATGTCCGGACATTCGCTTGCGGCGAATTTCACCAGCTCGCCGAACACTTCGTGGGCAAAATCGCCCCGGTTGGTAAACTCAAAAGCACGCACGCCACCGGCGTAGCAGGCTTTCAGTACTTGTTTGGCTGTTTCCGCATCGGCATGGTAAAACACAGGCACCATACCCGTTTCCTTCATGGCGGAAAGCACTTGCAGTTTGTTGAATCGCATGTTTGATTTGTTTATACCGATTGTGATTGTTTTTTTCTTGATTTTCCAAACCGATGTTCATTCATTTTCCACTTAGCCAATGTACCGCTACAGGAAAATGAATGAACCGTCGAAATGGGTTTACCGTTGTACACGTCCGCTGGCATCACCGCCGGCCAATGCTTCCACTTCTTCAGCCGATACCAGGTTGAAGTCGCCGTTGATGGTATGCTTCAGCGCAGAAGCAGCCACGGCAAACTCCAATGCCTCGCCTTGTGTGGCCTTGGTGAGCAGACCGTGTATGATGCCACCCGAAAACGAGTCGCCGCCGCCTACACGGTCAACAATAGGTGCTATGTCATAGCGTTTGGAGGTGTAAAACTCTTTGCCATCGTAAATCATGGCCTTCCAACCGTTGTGGCTGGCCGAGAACGATTCGCGCAGGGTAGAAATGACGTACTTGAAACCGAAAGTTTCGGCCATTTGTTTGAAAATGCCTTTGTAGCCTTCGGCATCGGTCTGTCCGGCTTCGACATTGGCGTCGGGCTTGAATCCGAGACAAAGTTCGGCATCTTCTTCGTTGCCAATGCAAACATCCACATACTTCATGAGCGGACGCATGATGGATTGTGCCTTTTCTTTCGTCCACAGTTTTTTGCGGAAGTTAAGGTCGACCGACACGGTTACACCATGACGCTTGGCTGCTTCGCAGGCCAGACGGGTAAGTTCGGCAGCCTGGTCGGAAATGGCCGGAGTGATACCCGACCAGTGGAACCAGTCGGCTCCCTGCATGATAGCATCAAAGTCAAAATCGGATGGTACGGCTTCGGCAATGGCCGAATGGGCACGGTCATATATCACCTTGCTCGGACGCATGGCGGCTCCGCTTTCAAGATAATAAATGCCGACACGGTCGCCACCACGGGCTATGTAGTCGGTTTTTACGCCATATCTGCGCAAAGCATTGACAGCCGACTGACCGATTTCGTGTTTCGGGAGTTTGGTTACAAAATAGGCATCGTGCCCGTAGTTGGCACAACTTACTGCTACGTTGGCTTCGCCGCCTCCGTACACAACATCGAACGAATCGGACTGTACGAAGCGGGTATTGCCCGGGGTCGACAGACGGAGCATGATTTCTCCTAATGTCACAATTTTCTTACTCATTTTTCTTTTATGTTTATGTGTTTGTATCGTGAATGATTTCAGGGGTCAAATATACGAGTTGGCGGGAATACGACACTTAAAATATTGTCTCATCTCTATCAACATTGTATCAATCGCGTCTGTTATTGTATCAAAACGAGCAACAGCACAAGACGCAGCCCCTTTCATGCCTGTTGTTTTTTCAAAAACGGAAAAAGTTTTTGGCATTGTTGTAACTGATGTTTTCCACCATTTGCCCGATGAAATCGAGTTCGGAGGCAGGCAGCAATCCGTTTTCCACATCGTTTCCGAGCAAGTTGCACAACGTCCGGCGGAAATATTCGTGACGCGGGTAGGAAAGGAAACTGCGCGAGTCGGTGAGCATACCGACAAAACGGCTTAACAGGCCCAACACCGACAAGGCGTTCATTTGGCGTTCCATGCCGTCCTTCTGGTCAAGGAACCACCAGCCCGACCCGAACTGCATTTTGCCGGCTACACTACCGTCCTGGAAATTGCCTATCATCGTAGCCAGCATTTCATTGTCGGCGGGATTCAGGTTATAAATGATGGTTTTGGTGAGTTTGTCCTGCTTGTCCAGACGGTCAAAAAACTTCGACATGGCTTTTGCCGTGGCAAATGTACCAATGGAATCGAAACCGGTATCGGGGCCCAAGCGGTTGAACAAGCGGGTATTGTTGTTGCGTATGGCTCCGTAGTGGAACTGCTGTGTCCAGCCTTTTTCCCAATCCATTTCGGCAAAGACAACCAGCATGGCCGATTTGAATTTGAGTATCTCTTCCTGGTTCAGGCTTTGGCCTCCGTATACCTTGTTGAATATGGCCTTTATTTCGGTATCGGTGTAGTCCTCGGCATAAAACTCTTCAATGCCGTGGTCGGACAAACGGCAACCCTGTTCGGCAAAGAAATCCTGACGCTTGCGCAATGCGGAAATCATGTCGTCGAACGAGGAAATGGTTATTCCCGACACCCGGGAGAGTTTTTCCACATAGGAACGGAAGCTTGCCGGGTTTTCTACCGCCATAGCCTTGTCGGGTCTCCAGGTAGGCAACATCTTTATTTCAAACCCATCGTTGCGGGTTTTAATGTGGTGTTCGAGCGAATCAACCGGATCGTCGGTTGTACAAACCACCTCAACATGGTAACGCCGCATGATGTTGCGGGCACTGTATTCGGGAGTCTGCAGTTTGGCCGTACATTCATCATAAATTTCGCGTGCCGTCTGGGGTGAAACCAGCTTGTCTATACCGAAAGCAGTGCGCAACTCGAGGTGTGTCCAGTGATACAACGGATTGCGCATGGTGTAGGGCACCGTCTCTGCCCATTTTTCAAACTTTTCCCAATCGGTGGTGTCCGTACCGGTGCAATAACGTTCGTCCACACCATTGGTACGCATGGCCCGCCACTTGTAATGGTCGCCTCCCAACCAAATCTCGGTCAATGATTTAAAACGGTAGTCTTCGGCCACCATGGAAGGAATGAGGTGGCAATGATAATCGATAATCGGCATTTTCGCCGCATGTTCGTGATACAACTTTTGTGCAGTTTCCGTTTGCAACAAAAAGTCCTTGTCCATAAATTGTTTCATGACACAGTGTCTTGTTCAATGATAATTATTTTCTATTACACCCCAATGTCCTGTCTCATTGCATAAAAATGCGACTTTCAACAGGGGTTTTGCGTATGCTTCGTTGTGTGTGCGCGCACAAAAATACGAAAAAAAAGTATTTTCATAAAATAAATACTATTTTTGTAACAAATTACTTCGGTGCAAAGACAGCGGTTACAACACAAACAGAACATATACGTAACAGATAAAAGTCAAATTTTAATTGAACATGGAAAAACTGAATAGACAGAACGTTTCGGGAACGACGCGTTATCCCGAACGGATCATTCAATTTGGAGAAGGTAATTTTTTACGGGCATTTGTAGACTGGATGGTGTATAACATGAACCGGACTGCCGGTTTCAATGCCGGTGTCGTGGTGGTGCAACCGCTCCCGACAGGCATGGTAAACATGCTTAACGAACAGGATGGCTTGTATCATGTCAATTTGCAAGGATTGAGCAACGGTCAACCGGTTGACAGCATAGAACTGATAGATGTAATTACGCGCGGATTGAACCCTTATGAACAGTTTGATGAATACATGCAGTTGGCGGAAAACCCCGACATGCGTTTCGTCATCTCGAACACGACCGAAGCTGGCATTGCCTTCGACCCGTCTTGCCGGCTGAGTGACCGTCCGGCCACTTCCTATCCGGGCAAGTTGGTACAGTTGCTCTATCACCGTTACCAGACGTTCAACGGAGCACAAGACAAAGGTTGGATTATATTTCCCTGCGAACTGATATTTCACAATGGCACGGAACTGAAGAGGTGCATTCACCAATACATTGAATTATGGGGATTGGGCGACGAATTCAAAAACTGGTTTGACACGGCATGTGGTGTGTATTGCACATTGGTCGACCGCATTGTACCCGGATATCCGCGTGATACAATTCAAGAAATATTGGACCGTATAAAAATAGAGGACAAACTGGTGGTAAAAGCGGAAATATTCCACCTGTGGGTGATTGAGGCTCCGGAAACAGTGGCAAAAGAATTTCCGGCCGTCCAAGCCGGACTGAATGTGCTGTTCGTGCCCAATGAGAAACCTTATCATGACCGCAAAGTGACCCTGCTGAACGGACCTCACACTGTATTGTCGCCGGTAGGCTATCTGTCGGGACTCGACACCGTGCGTCAGTGCGTGGAAGATGAGGTTATTGGCAAATATGTGCGACGGGTCATGTTCGATGAACTGTTGCCAACACTCGATCTGCCGCAGGAAGAATCGGAAAAGTTTGCCCATGATGTGCTGGAACGTTTCTGTAATCCGTTCGTAAAACATTTCGTTACCAGTATCATGCTCAACTCATTTCCAAAATTCAAGACACGTGACTTGCCTGGCCTGAAATTGTATTTGGAACGCAAGGGAACACTGCCAAACGGCTTGATTTTGGGATTGGCCGGCATCATCACATACTATAAAGGTGGCAAACGTGGCAACGACGACATTACACCGAACGACGACAAAGCCATTGTTGACCTGCTGGCACAATTGTGGAGCAACGGGGATGTGGCCCACGTTGCACAAGGCGTGCTGGCCGCTGAATTTATCTGGGGCGAGGACCTCAACCGCATTCCCGGGTTGACCGAACGGCTGACCCGTTACCTGGCCGACATTCAGGAAAAAGGAATGCGTGCTACAGTAGAGACATTGGTTTGTTAGAAAACAAAAAGGACAAAGCCGGCACATCATGTTGTCGGCTTTGTGTTATAAAAATCAAATCCGGATATTTGAGTGTATTTTCGGGGGAAGACACTCAAAAAACGGATTCAGGAAACTCTGTTTAGTGTTTAGGTGGGTTCTATGAATCGTTGATGAAACAAGCCCACAATGTATAACTTTTTCTATGGAGGGAAATTTATAGAACCTGCCTTATATATATTCTTATGAAATATCTGAAAATAAATCCGGCCGACAATGTGGCCGTCGCTTTGCAGAACATGCAGGCTGGGGAATGGGTCAATGTGTCGGGCAATGAATTTTGTTTACGTGCAGACATACCCATGGGACATAAATTTGCATTGACCGACATTCGTGCCCAAGAGCACGTAGTAAAGTATGGAAATCCAATAGGACATGCAGTCACCGATATAAAACAGGGAGACTGGGTGAACGAAAAAAACATAAAGACCAATCTGGAAGGTGTGCTTGAGTATGAATATCATCCGCATAAAGTAACACTCGACATAGCCGACCGTGGTCTGAGCTTTCAAGGGTACCGCCGGGCCAACGGCGAAGTGGGAATACGTAACGAAATATGGATTATACCGACTGTGGGTTGTGTGAACGGCACGGTCAATACGCTGGCCGAACGTCTGCGTGCCGAAACAAACCAGAAAGGAGTGGATGCCGTTGTGGCTTATCCGCATAATTACGGTTGTTCGCAGTTGGGTGATGATCATGAAAATACACGCCGCATTTTGCGCGACATGGTACAGCATCCGAATGCAGGAGGCATACTTGTTGTAGGGTTGGGTTGCGAAAACAATCAAATGAGCGCATTCCGTGAACTGCTGGGCGAAGTGGATGAAAAACGTGTCAAATTTATGGAAACCCAAAAAGTGGACGATGAGTACGAAACCGGTATGCAGCTTCTGCGTGAAATATATGCCGTAGCAGCGGGTGATGTGCGTGAGGAAATCCCATTGTCGGAACTGAAAATCGGACTGAAATGTGGAGGGTCGGACGGACTTTCGGGCATTACAGCCAATCCCTTGCTGGGTGAATTTTCCGATTTTCTTGTGGCCCAGGGAGGCACTACGGTGTTGACCGAGGTGCCCGAAATGTTCGGTGCAGAAACCCTATTGATGAACCGTTGTGCCGACCGGAACACTTTCGACAAAACCGTACATCTCATCAATGACTTCAAGGAGTATTTTCTTAAAAACGACCAGCCTGTGTATGAAAACCCATCGCCTGGTAACAAAGCGGGAGGAATTTCTACCTTGGAAGAGAAATCGTTGGGGTGCACACAAAAATGCGGCAAATCATTGGTACGGGATGTACTGTCATACGGCGGACGCATCGCAACCAAAGGCTTGAACCTGTTAAGTGCTCCGGGCAACGACCTGGTGGCTGCTACTGCATTGGCATCAAGCGGATGCCATATGGTACTGTTCACTACCGGACGGGGGACACCGTTCGGAACCTATGTGCCTACATTGAAAGTGTCGACCAATACGCTTTTGTACAACAGAAAAAAAGGTTGGATTGATTTCAATGCCGGTACAATAGCCGAAGGCGAACCGATGGAAAGTGTAAAGGAACGGTTCATCGACTATGTTATCCGGGTGGCGAGCGGAGAACCGGTGAATAACGAGAAAAAAGGGTATCGGGAAATTGCTATATTCAAAACCGGGGTAACCTTATAATCCATGCCATTTTCCTATAAAAAACATTAAAAGCAATGTGTGCTAAAAGCAAAACCGGCATTTGATTGTTTTTAATGTATAAGTTCAACGTCAAAGAAAGATTCATTATCCCCAAACGATAAAATTTTAACCTTATGAAAATCGAATTTATTGGAGCCACCCGCGAGGTGACAGGAAGCAAGTTTCTGATTACGACTGACGAAGGAAAAAAGATTTTGCTTGATTGCGGCATGTTTCAAGGAAAAGGGTTGGAAACTGATGCCATGAACCGCGACTTGGGGTTCAATCCGGAGGAAATAGACCACGTAATACTGACCCACGCACACATTGACCACTCGGGACTGATACCCTACTTGTACAAATTAGGATTTAGAGGTTCAGTAGTATGTACTCCGGCTACGCGAGATCTTTGTTCCATCATGCTGGTTGACAGTGCCCATATACAGGAACTGGATGCCAAATGGTTCAACAAAAAACAGGCACGCAAACATCTGCCGTTGATATCGCCCATCTACAACGTGGTGCATGCCGAACGGTGTATGGAACTGTTTGTCACCACAGCTTATGGACGAAGGCTGTACATAGATGAACATATCAGCGTAAAGTTTACCAATACAGCCCACATGCTGGGTAGCGGTGCTGCCAATATCCGCATCAAAGAGGGTGGGGAGGTGAAGAACATTTGCTATACCGGCGACATCGGACGCAAAAGTAATTACCTGCTTTCGGGCTGGTCACCCTTCCCTCAGTGCGACTATCTCATCACGGAGTCTACCTACGGAAACCGCCTGCACAAACCATTGGGAGAAACAGGAGAAGAACTGTTGCAGATTGTAGAAGATACATGTGTACGACGCTGGGGAAAAGTCATTATTCCATCTTTCTCTGTAGGACGTACCCAGGAAATTGTCTACACGCTGAACCAGTTTTATAATGAAGGAAGATTGCCCCGCATAGAGGTCTTTGTTGACAGTCCGCTGTCGGTAAACGCCACGAACATATTCCGCATGCACACCGATGCACTGAACGATGATGTGAAAGAGACCATGCTGACCGACCCGGATCCGTTCGGTTTCAATTCACTGCACTACATCAGTGATGTGGAAGAATCGAAAGCCCTGAACAGTTACAAGAGACCGTGTATCATCATATCGGCTTCGGGTATGGCGGAAGCCGGACGTATCAAGCACCATATCTCAAACAACATAGAAAATCCAAACAATACCATTCTCATGGTGGGGTATTGCACACCTACTTCATTGGGGGCACGCCTGCAACAACCGGGATTGAAAGAGATTTCCATCTTTGGCAAACCCCATAAAGTCAATGCCCGCATTGCCCGCATTGAAGGATTTTCTGCACACGGCGATTATAGTGAAATGATAGACTTTCTTTCCGAATCGGTGGACAAAGACAAGATAAAACAGACATTTCTGGTCCATGGAGAACCCGATGCCCTGCAGGAATACAAGGAACATTTGCATGAAGCAGGATTTCGCCGGCTGACCATCCCGGAAGTAAGGCAGACTTTTATGTTGTAGCAGCTACCACAGTGACAACTGTGTATCCTGTGTCTTGGGTTTGGGAGCATCCCCAGAAACGGTTTTTCCTCCGTAACGGTATGAATTGCTACGTTCATGTTCGAGCCATTCGTCGAAAAAATTGCGTGGGGTAAAGTTGTTTTCCATAGCTTGTGAGATGCGGGAAAGGTTTTTCAGTGCATCGGCTTTATCCTTTTCTCCGAGTTGGGCCTGGTGTATTGCCTTGTCGAATATGTCAATTGTTTCATCGTATACCCGGGTCGGTACAGGAAAAGGATGACCGTCTTTTCCGCCATGTGCAAAAGAAAAACGTGCCGGGTCGGAAAAACGGGAAGGGGTTCCGTGAATAACTTCGCTAACCAGTGTAAGCGACTGCAAAGTACGTGGTCCTACGCCCTCAAGCAAAAGAAGCGACTCCATGTCGCGTACATTGGTTTCATGCGCTAAAGTCAACGCAGCTCCGAGCCGTTTCATGTTTATGTCTTCAACCCTAACATCGTGATGTCGGGGCAAGATAAGTGACACCTCACGCATGAGCCGGTCGGGTTTTTCATGTGTGAGTTCTATAATGCCGGCTTTGGTCGGCAAAGCCCGCCGGTCAGTCAGGTTCAGGATTTGTCCCAGATTTCTTCCACATACGGAGGCATGAGGTTCCTCGGTAAATGACTTCAAGGAGGAAGAAAGCCAGTGATAGCGTCTCGCCATACGCTCATCGGGATTCATGCCCTGCTGAACTACAGCCCAATGTCCATCCACTGTCACTATAAATGAGTGTAAATACAACTGGAAACCATCCTGCACGGCCGTATTATCCACTTTGGCCGACAAACGGCTGTGATGCACCAGTTCATTGCCGTTCAGTCCGGTTTTTTCGGCCACCTCCAGCAATTCGGCCGGTGTGCGGAGCGAAGCCTTTCCTCTGCCTCCGCATATATAAATGCCGAGTTCGGCCGAGCGTTTGTTGATTGCTTTCTTCAATGCGTTCATGACGGAGGTAGTGATGCCCGACGAGTGCCAGTCCATCCCCAACACACAGCCTAAAGCCTGGAACCAGAACGGGTCGCTCAAACGCTGTAACAAGGCCGGCCGTCCATATTCCATGACTATGGCTTCGACAATGGCCCCTCCCAGCAGACTCATGCGTTGGGCCAGCCATGCGGGTACGGTCCCATAATGGAGAGGTAAGTCGGCATGTCCACGTCTCATAGCAGCAGGAACAGTGAAAGAAACATGTTTTTACAATTCTATTTCTCCCGCACCTTCACGTACTACAGCCGGTTCATCACCGGTACAATCAACGATGGTGGAAGGCACAATTCCTCCGTTGCCGCCATCAATGACAAGATCGACCAGTCGGCCATATTTTTCATCAATAAGTTCGGGATTAATCATGTAGTCCGGGTCATCATCATGAAAGATGGAACTGGTCATGAGCGGGCTGCCCAGTTCGCGTATGATTTCCATGACAATGTTGTTGTCGGGCATGCGGATACCTACCGTTTTCTTGTTCTTGAACAGTTTGGGCAGACTGCTGCTCCCATTCAGAATAAAGGTAAACGGTCCTGGCAAATGTTTTTTTATCAATTTGAAGGCCGTGTCATCCATTTTGGCATATTCGCTTATCTGGCTGATCTCACTGCATATGAACGACAGGTTGGAACGCCGCAAATCCTTGTTTTTTATCTTTGAAATGGTTTCAATGCCATGTTGGTTGAACAGATGGCAGGCAAACGCATACAATGTGTCGGTCGGTATGATGATGATGCCGCCATTGCGCAGCACTTCGACAATGCGTCTGATTTGGTTCGGATTCGGATTATCTTCGTAGAGTCTGACAAGCATAACAATCAACAATATAACAGTTAACATTCTATATGATTCCGAAATGCCGGAGAGCATTCCACACCCCATCTTCATCAACTGAAGTGGTGACATAATCGGCCAGCCGTTTCACTTCCTCGCCGGCATTGCCCATGGCTATACCGGTGTGCACGTAGCGAAGCATGGACACATCGTTGCCGCCATCGCCGAAGGCCATGGTCTCCGAACGTTGGATTCCCAAATGAGCGAGCACCGCTTCTATTCCCTTTTCCTTACCGCTACCCTTCGGCAATATATCGCTGAAGTAAGGTGACCACCGCGCAGTCTCACAATGTGAAAGGGCCGACATCAAGCGTTCCTCCTCCTGGGGATTATAAAAGGCAACGAACTGGCAAATGTCTTTGCCGAGCGCAGCCTCCAATGGCAAAATCTGCGGAGTAGGGAAGTTCAGTTGGTCGAACACCTTACGCACTGCATCGTTGAAAAAATTGCCGAAAGCATCCTTTTCTGAAAGGAAAAAGCAAGGAAATTCGCCGTATTCTTGCATGTAGGCAATCAACGCCTCTATGTCCCCTTGTGGAATAAGTTGTTTGCGCACCACTTCATAGTCGCCCACAAAACAAAAACTGCCATTCATGGTTACATACCCATCGAAAGGCATTCCGCCAAGGTTGTTGATGGCAGGAAACTGCCTGCCGGTGGCAATGAATGTCTTGATGCCCTTCTCCCGAAGAAGATTCAGAGCATGTACGGTACTGTCTGACATGCAGTGTGTGTTAAAGCTGACCAGCGTACCATCAATGTCGAAAAACACGGCCTTTACCATAAATATCATGAAATGAAACGGCGACAAAGGTACAAAAATAAAGCGAGCGGTAAAATGATAACCGGACTTTGAACAATGGAGTGTCGCCATAATCCGGTCAAGATGCAAAAATAAAAAAACGCTTGTCAACTTTTCTTTGTAGTGTACGGATAGGTTCATTGCCTTGACAGGGTATATTTTCCATGATGAAAACCAATATTACATGAGTTCGATATAATGGTTTTGTGCTACCTACAGTACAATGTTTCCTTTTTATGCCGCCAAAGTTATCGTCCCACATATGTGATACACGTGTCCCATATACGTGATACACGTGTATCACATATGTGGGACGTTCTTTTCACCTAGGTGAAAAGATAACTTTGAAAGCATAGACACACGACATCATGAAGACGGACCAATGACCTTGTCCTTTTCCCGGAACTTGTTTTTGGCCATGTATCTGATTTCAGGTGACAGTCCTCAACCCTCATTCACAGGAATGCATCAACATACATCCAATACCTGTATCATTATACCACTCATATCCAATGAAATATTTATTCTTATACCGAACTCACGTATCCTTGAAAAAAAACGTTTTTTGAGCCGCCAATGGATTCTCGATGACCGAATGGAATGAAGATTGACAAGAAACGGACGAAAAGAAAAAAACAAAAACCGTAATAAAAAACCGCATGAACGATCAGGGTTTAACAATATTTTTTGGACAGGAAGGATACAAAAAACCGTAATTTAATTGTATCTTTGCGGCCTCAAAAAACAGCGTGATGAAACAAAGGTACAAATATATTTTGGGAGTTCTTTTGTTCTTGTCGGGTGTGTTGGGCTTGCATGCAGAGAATGCATTCGTGTCACACCTGGCCGACAAAAACACTACAGACCAAATGTTTGTGCCAGGCGATGAAACGACAGACGGAACTTCGCAAAATTATTCGACTTTCGTCTTGTCTGGTATTCCCCTCATGGATGCCATTGCGCTCGATTCCGATTTTTCTTCTTTTTTTAAATCTTATGCCGTCCGCCTACCACTTTTTTACACTACTCAGGACAACACATGCTTGTGTCAGGCAAAAAAAATAAGATTTATCCGCCATCTGGTGCCGGAACCTGTATTGTATTACGTGTACAGATTCCGGAAAATTCTTCTCTGAGATTCTGATTCCAACCAAACGCAAGAAAAAATGTTTGGATGACGCCCGGTTCATACTTTGATCCGGACGAGCATCGTCAGTGTGTGAACATTGATATTATCGACCCGATTAATTTATCATAAAAAGTTATGTATTTTGTTTTATTGATTGTAGTTGTATTGACAGCTATTACACTGGTGGCAGCGGCACTTACCATTGCACGGCTCATTTCACCTCGTACCTACAATCCGCAGAAAGGAGAAGCATACGAATGTGGTATTCCTACGCGCGGGAAGTCGTGGATGCAGTTCAAGGTAGGTTATTATTTGTTTGCCATCCTGTTTCTTATGTTCGATGTGGAAACGGTGTTCCTTTTCCCATGGGCTGTAGTTGTGCAGGAACTGGGCATTATGGGCTTGGTCAATGTGCTGTTTTTCCTGTTTGTCTTAATTTTAGGTTTGGCTTATGCCTGGAAGAAAGGAGCGTTGGAATGGAAATGAAAAAAACAGAGATAAAATCGATGAAATACGAGGATTTCAATGACAACGAATACCTCGAAAGCCTCGTAAAGGAATTGAATGCGAATGGTGCCAATGTATTGGTAGGAGTGCTTGATGATGTCATTAACTGGGGAAGAAGCAACTCGCTGTGGCCCCTGACTTTTGCAACAAGCTGCTGCGGAATAGAATATATGGCAGTGGGGGCGGCCCGCTATGATTTTGCCCGGTTTGGGTTTGAAGTGACCCGTGCCAGTCCGCGTCAGGCCGACTTCATTATGGTGGCCGGAACCATTACCGACAAGATGGCACCGGTACTGAAACGTCTGTACGAACAAATGGCCGACCCCAAGTATGTGATTGCCATTGGTGCCTGCGCCGTGTCGGGCGGTCCGTTCAAAAAATCATATCATGTGGTCAATGGAGTAGACAAGATACTGCCCGTTGACGTGTATGTGCCGGGATGTCCGCCACGTCCGGAAGCCATGCTTTACGGTATGATGCAGCTTCAACGGAAAGTGAAAGTAGAAAAGTTCTTCGGTGGAGTAAACAAACAGGTAAAGAAAAAGGATTACAAACGGTTGTTGCAGGAAGAAGATGACAAGAAACAGCAGGAACTGCTTGCCGACAACAACTTAACAGTAAAGAAGGCATGAACATTCAAGAGAAAATAACAGGTTATATTCCGCAAGTGCAGTTTGTCGAGGGAGATACGCTGTGGGCCGTTGTAGCTCCGGCACATCTTCATGACTTGGCAAAAGCCCTGCGTGAAGATGCAGACATGCAGTTTGACTTTCTCCGCAGTCTCACCGGGATGGATTGGGGCGAAGATGGTTTAGGAGTTGTCTATCATTTGGAGTCGACCCGGTTCGGCTTTCAACTGGTAATGAAAACGGCAACAACCGACCGGGAACATCCTGAACTGCCTACGGTATGTGATATATGGAAAGGAGCCGAATTGAATGAACGTGAAGTGTTCGACTATTTCGGCATTGTATTCACCGGACATCCGGACATGCGCCGTCTCTACCTGAGAGATGACTGGGTGGGATACCCTTTGCGTAAGGATTTCGATGAAAGCAAGGAGATAAATCCGCTGCGTATGACAAACGAAGTGACTTCCGATGTCACTTCTACCATTGAAATAGATGAACACGGACACGCAGTGGAAAAAACACGTGTCCTGTTTGAAGATGATGAATATGTGGTCAATATCGGTCCCCAGCATCCCGCCACACATGGGGTGTTGCGATTCAGAGTTTCACTGGAAGGTGAAGTGATAAAAAAACTGCAGGTTCACTGCGGATACATTCATCGCGGCATAGAAAAGATGTGTGAAAGCCTGACCTATCCGCAGACCTTGGCACTGACCGATCGTCTGGACTATCTTGGGGCGATGCAAAGCCGTCATGCGCTTTGCATGTGCATTGAAAAGGCTATGGGGGTAGAAATTCCTGAACGGGTACAGTACATACGTACGATTATGGATGAATTGCAGCGCATCGATTCGCATTTGCTCTTCTTCTCCACACTCTGCATGGACTTGGGTGCACTGACGGCATTCTTCTACGGTTTCCGCGACCGCGAAAAGATACTTGACATTTTCGAAGAAACAACGGGAGGACGCCTCATCCTTAATTATAATGTCATCGGAGGGGTACAGGCGGATATTCATCCCAATTTCGTTAAAAGGGTGAAAGATTTCATTGCTTACATGCGTCCGCAGTTGAAAGAATACCATGAGGTGTTCAGTGGCAATATTATCGCACAACAACGCATGAAAGGGGTTGGAGTCTTGAGCCGCGAAGATGCCATTTCCTTTGGAGCCACCGGCGGCACCGGACGTGCATCGGGTTGGGCTTGTGATGTGCGCAAGCGTCATCCGTATGCCATGTACGGAAAAGTTCATTTCAACGAGATTGTTTTTCAGGAAGGAGACTGTTATGCCCGTTACATGGTGCGCATGAAAGAAATAGAAGAAAGCATGAACATCATCGAACAACTGATTGACAATATTCCGGAAGGGGAATATCAGGTGAAAATGAAACCGGTCATTAGGGTTCCGGAGGGAAGTTATTATTCGGCGGTTGAAACCAGCCGTGGCGAATTCGGTGTATATATAGAAAGCCGCGGTGAAAAATATCCCTACCGCATGAAGTTCCGCAGCACCGGCTTACCGCTTATTTCCTGTCTTGACACCATTACTCGTGGAGGAAAAATAGCCGACCTGATAGCCATCGGCGGAACGCTTGACTACATTGTTCCCGATATAGACCGTTGAGAGTTGCAAAACATTGACCATTGATAATTAAGATTTGATAAAATATGTTTGATTTTAGCGTAGTTACAAACTGGATACATGGACTGCTTGTTTCGGTCATGCCTTTAGGACTGGCTTCGTTTGTGGAGTGTGTTCTTATAGGTATCTGTATCATGCTCATGTATGCAGTGATAGCCATGATTATGATTTTCATGGAACGTAAGGTGTGTGCCTCATTCCAGTGCCGGCTGGGCCCCAACCGTGTCGGTCCGTGGGGCTTATGCCAGCTTTTTGCCGATGTGATCAAAATGCTTATCAAGGAAATCATTGTGATTCGTCACTCCGACCGCTTTTTGTATAATCTGGCTCCGTATATTGTGATATTGGGATCGATACTTGCATTTGCCTGCATCCCGATAAACAAAGGTATTGAGGTACTTGACTTCAATGTAGGTATCTTTTTCTTCATGGCAGCTTCATCCATCGGAGTGGTCGGCATTCTGTTGGCCGGCTGGAGCAGTAACAATAAATACTCTTTGATTGGAGCCATGCGCAGCGGGGCGCAAATGATCAGTTATGAGCTGTCGGTCGGGCTTTCCATTATGACCATTGTCGTATTGACCGATACGATGCAGTTCAGTGAAATAGTGGAACGGCAGGCTGATGGATGGTTCATTTTTAAAGGACACATTCCAGCATTGATTGCTTTTGTCACTTATCTGATTGCCGGAAATGCCGAAGTGAACCGTGGGCCGTTTGACTTGCCGGAAGCAGAATCGGAATTGACGGCCGGATATCACACAGAATATTCCGGTATGCACTTCGGATTGTTTTATCTGGCTGAATTTATGAATCTTTTCATTGTGTCTTCCATTGCGGCTACAGTATTTCTTGGAGGGTGGATGCCTTTGCACATTGCCGGCTGGAATGGCTTTAACCAGATTATGGATTACATTCCAGGATTTGTCTGGTTCTTCGGCAAGGCTTTCTTTGTAGTGTGGTTACTGATGTGGATTAAATGGACTTTTCCCCGGTTGCGTGTCGACCAGATATTGCATTTGGAGTGGAAAATATTGGTGCCGATAGGTCTGGCCAATCTGCTGTTAATGACCGTATGTGTCGTGTTTGGCTGGCATTTTTAAAAAAACAAGGTTATGGAAAATAAGAAATACAGTTACATGGGCGGGATATTTCACGGATTGAAGACCCTGCTTACCGGAATGAAGGTTACATGGATTGAGTTTTTCACGAAGAAGACAACCGAACAGTATCCCGAAAACAGAAATAGTCTGGTCATGTTCGAACGCTTCAGAGGAACCCTGACAATGCCTGTTGATGAAAACGGGCGGAACAAATGCATTGCCTGCGGTTTGTGCGAAAATGCTTGTCCCAACGGCACAATACATGTGGAAAGTGAAATGGTGACCGATGAAGAAACCGGAAAGAAAAAGAAAGTGCTGGTGCGTTACCGTTATGATTTAGGGTCATGCATGTTCTGTCAATTGTGCGTCAATGCATGTCCGACAGGTGCCATTGCATTCTCAACGGCATTTGAACATGCGGTATATACCCGGGATAAATTAGTAAAAACATTAAACAGGACCACAGACAAGCAGTCGTGATTTTTTTAGGATAATTATGGAAATAACATTGGACTTAATCGTGTTTCTTGTGTTGGCAGCCTTCATTGTTGTCAGTTCTGTGATGGCAGTCACAACCAAGAGAATATTGCGTTCGGCAACTTACTTGTTGTTTGTGCTCTTTGGAACAGCCGGCATTTATTTTCAATTGAACTATTCCTTTTTAGGTGCCGTGCAATTGCTGATTTACGCAGGAGGAATTACCGTGCTTTACGTGTTCTCCATTTTGTTGACCTCGAGTCAGGGAGACCATGCGGAAAAACTGACAAACTCAAAAATGTTCGCAGGTTTGTCCGCTTCGGCTGCCGGCCTGGTGATATGCCTGTTCGTTACGTTGAAGAACAAATTCGTTCCCTCGCACTTTGAACACGGTGAACTGGAGGTCCGCACCATAGGTCATGCACTTATGGGCACGGAAAAATATCAGTATCTGCTTCCGTTTGAAGTCATCAGTCTGTTGTTGCTGGCCTGCATTGTAGGAGGGATACTTATTGCACGAAAACGCTAAAATGTCTTTAACCGCTAAAAAATAATTTGGTATGATACATATGGAATATTATCTGATAGTTTCCACTATCATGATGTTTGTTGGAATATACGGTTTTTTTACACGGCGTAACTTGCTGGCCATTCTGATTTCTGTAGAATTGATATTAAACTCGGTCGATATCAACTTCGCCGTATTCAACCGTTTTTTGTTTCCGGGACAGTTGGAAGGTTTCTTTTTCACCATGTTTGCCATTGGAATATCGGCAGCAGAAACAGCCGTAGCCATAGCAATCATTATCAACATATACCGAAACATACGGAATATTCAGGTTAAAAACATGAACGAATTAAAATATTGAATATGGAATATACGATATTGTTGTTGATATTGCCTTTTTTGTCTTTTCTCTTGTTGGGACTGACAGGGACGGAATTCAAACCGAAAACAGCCGGGCTCATAGGAACAGCAGTTCTGGGTATTGTTACACTGCTGGCCTACATCACGGCCGTTCTTTACTTTTCAAGGGAAAGGGGAGCGGATGGAACGTTCCAGACTTTGATTCCGTTCAATGCAACCTGGCTTCCTTTTACGGAAACCCTGAAAATAGAAATGGGGATACTGCTTGATCCTATTTCAGTGATGATGCTTGTTGTGATATCAACCGTGTCACTCATGGTACACATTTATTCATTCGGATACATGAATGGTGAAAAAGGCTTCCAACGCTATTATGCTTTTCTGTCTTTGTTCACCATGTCCATGTTGGGCTTGGTTGTTGCGACTAATATTTTTCAAATGTATGTTTTTTGGGAATTGGTCGGTGTGTCCAGCTATCTGCTCATCGGATTCTATTATACAAAACCGGCAGCTATCGCAGCTTCGAAAAAAGCGTTTATTGTAACCCGTTTTGCTGACTTGGGTTTTCTGATAGGTATTTTGATATACGGTTATGTCACCGGAACATTTTCCTTCGGTCCGCAACAGCAGGTATTGGCAGCGGCCGGAAGTCTTCTTTCACTCGCATTGGGACTCATGTTTGTGGGAGGTGCCGGTAAAAGTGCCATGTTCCCGCTACACATTTGGTTACCCGATGCCATGGAAGGGCCGACTCCGGTCAGCGCATTGATACATGCTGCAACAATGGTGGTAGCCGGAGTCTACCTGGTAGCCCGTATGTTTCCGTTGTTTATCGGTTATGCACCGGAAACACTCCATGTTGTAGCTTATGTCGGAGCATTTACCGCCTTGTATGCTGCGATAGTAGCTTGTGTGCAGACCGATATCAAAAGGGTTTTGGCTTTTTCCACCATATCTCAGATTGGCTTTATGATGGTAGCCTTGGGGGTATGCACTTCCAATGACCCTCATGCCGGCGGGTTGGGATATATGGCATCCATGTTTCACTTGTTCACACACGCCATGTTCAAGGCTTTGTTATTTCTCGGAGCCGGAGCCATCATTCATGCGGTTCATTCCAACGAAATGATGAATATGGGGGGATTGCGCAAGTTCATGCCGGTAACTCACATCACGTTCCTCATTGCCTGTTTGTCTATAGCCGGTATTCCACCGTTCAGCGGTTTCTTTTCGAAAGATGAAATTTTGACCGCATGTTTCCGTTACAGTCCGTTTATGGGTGTATTGATGACGTTTATTGCCGGATTGACAGCATTTTACATGTTCCGTCTTTACTACAACATTTTTTGGGGCAAACCCTATGAAGTATCAGAAGACTCTTCCCATATGCCACATGAGGCACCAAAATCTATGACATTTCCACTGATTTTCCTGGCAGCACTCACTTGTGTGGCCGGATTCATTCCTTTTGGTCGCTTCATCAGCAGCAACGGTGAGTCCTATACCATTCATCTTAGTATTCCGGTGGCACTGACAAGTATATGTGTAGCGGTAGTTGCCATCCTTATTGCAACGTTTATGTATAAAGGGGCTACACAGCCCGTTGCCGACAAACTGGCGGCCCGTTTCAACGGATTGCATCGTGCTGCGTATAAACGGTTCTACATCGATGAAGTATATCAATTCATAACCCATAAAATCATATTCCGGTGTATTTCTACTCCGATTGCCTGGTTTGACCGTCATGTGATAGATGGTTTCATGAACTCGTTGGCTTGGGTTACCAATATGACAAGCATGAGCATACGGGGATTGCAAAGTGGAAACGTACAGCAATATACCATTGTATTCCTTGGCGGAACCTTGCTATTGGTGTTGATTTTATTATTGGTTTAAAATATTCAAATACAACATATGAACTTCTTATCGTTATTTGTACTTATTCCTGTATTGATGATGACAGGACTTTGGCTGGCCCGTAACGTGCAGCAAGTACGCATGGTTATGGTTACCGGAGCATCGGCTTTATTGGCTTTGGCAGTTGTGCTGGTAACACTCTATCTGTCGGAACGTGCCGGAGGAGCCACGGAGCAAATGCTGTTTACGGCCAGTCATGTATGGTATGCCCCGTTGAACATCCATTATGCAGTGGGAGTTGATGGTATTTCTGTAGCAATGCTTATGTTGTCGGCTATCATTGTGTTTACCGGAGTGTTTGCATCCTGGAAAATGCAGACCATGCCCAAAGAATACTTTTTGTGGTTTTGTTTGTTGAGTCTGGGAGTATTCGGATTCTTTATTTCTGTCGATTTGTTTACAATGTTCATGTTTTATGAGGTGGCCCTCATACCCATGTATCTGCTTATCGGAGTATGGGGCAGCGGACGTAAAGAATACTCGGCCATGAAACTGACTTTGATGTTGATGGGAGGATCGGCATTCATTCTCATGGGTATTCTGGGCATTTATTTCGGAGCGGGAGCTACCACAATGAATATAACAGAAATAGCCCAAACGCATATTCCGGTTGAAATGCAGCGTGTTTTCTTTCCGCTTACATTCATCGGATTCGGTGTGTTGGGCGCATTGTTTCCTTTCCATACTTGGAGTCCCGATGGTCATGCTTCGGCACCGACGGCGGTTTCAATGCTCCATGCCGGCGTACTGATGAAATTGGGCGGTTATGGCTGTTTCCGCATTGCCATGTACCTGATGCCTGATGCCGCTCGCGAACAAGCCTGGATATTTCTCCTGCTGACAGCCATCGGTGTGGTGTATGGAGCTTTCTCGGCATGTGTTCAGAAAGACCTGAAATACATCAATGCCTATTCATCTGTATCGCATTGTAGTCTGGTTCTTTTTGCCCTTCTTATGATGACCAGAACATCAAGCACGGGAGCTATCCTGCAAATGCTTTCACACGGTTTGATGACCGCTTTGTTTTTCGCTCTTATCGGAATGATATATGGACGCACTCATACACGTGATATACGTGAAATGAGCGGTTTGATGAAGGTAATGCCATTCCTTTCCGTATGCTATGTCATTGCCGGACTGGCCAATTTAGGACTTCCGGGACTTAGCGGATTTGTCGCTGAAATGACCATTTTCGTCGGTTCATTTGCCGTGAATGATGTGTTCCATCGTACGCTGACAATTATAGCAACTACTTCCATCGTGATTACCGCAGTCTATATTCTCCGGCTGATAGGAAAAGTGCTGTACGGAAACGTAGAAAATGCAGAGCATTTGAAACTGACTGATGCAACATGGGATGAAAAACTGACATTGATCTGCCTGATTGTTGCCATTGCCGGTTTGGGGCTAATGCCTTGGGGTGTGAGCAACATGATTAGCGAAAGCGTGTTGCCCATGATAGCGTCGTTGAACTTTTAACTTGAACGGATATTCTTTAAACATTAATCATATAAGATATGGATTATAGTCAATTCTTGTATATGCGCCCGGAATTATCGCTGATAGCTATCATCGTTGTCCTGTTCATATACGATTTGTTTTCAGGAGAGAAAGCGCGCGGATATCTGCAACCTTTGACCTGTCTGTTGCTTTTTGCACACATATTGTTGAACCTGTTTCCAACCGGAGACAACATAAACGCTTTTGGCGGAATGTACCAGTCTCAGCCAATGATTGCTTGGGTCAAGACCATTCTCTCTATCGGCACACTCATTGCCGTTATGCAGTCCAATGTATGGCTGAAAAGGGAAGACACGCATCATAAACAAGGTGAATTCTACACACTGACTTTGTTCACCTTGCTGGGAATGTTTTTCATGATGAGTTCCGGACATTTTCTGTTGTTCGTCATAGGTTTGGAACTGGCTTCTATCCCCATGGCTTGTTTGGTTGCCTTTGACAAATACAAACACCATTCGGCAGAAGCGGGAGCCAAGTACATTCTGTCCGCCATGTTTTCATCCGGTCTCATGTTATATGGCATTTCATTCCTTTACGGAACAACTGGTACTCTCTACTTTGCCGATGTCGCATCCCGTTTGAATGCATCTCCCTTGCAGCTTATGGCTCTGGTATTTTTCTTCGCCGGTTTGGCGTTTAAAATATCACTCGTTCCGTTCCATTTGTGGACAGCCGATGTTTATGAAGGAGCTCCGACCAACGTGACGGCTTATTTATCGGTCATTTCAAAAGGTGCTGCCGCATTTACATTGCTTGTCATATTCATTAAAGTGTTTGCTCCTATGATTACTGCATGGCAGGAAATGTTGTTTTGGGTCATTATAGCAAGTATAACCATAGCCAACCTTTTTGCCATTCGCCAACAGAACATAAAACGCTTTTTTGCCTTCAGCAGCATTTCACAAGCAGGTTATCTGATGCTTGGCACTATTGGCGGCAATGCAATCGGCATGACATCAATGGTATTTTATATACTGGTTTATATGATAGCCAACCTTGCCGTGTTTGGGGTAATCTCCATTATTGAACAGAGAACCGATGGAAAAGTGAATATCAGCGACTATAACGGACTATACAAGACCAACCCGAAATTGACACTTGTCATGACATTGGCTTTGTTTTCCTTGGCTGGCATTCCTCCTTTTGCCGGTTTTTTCAGCAAATTCTTCATTTTCATGTCGGCTTTCAGTGCCGGATTCAAAGTTCTTGTATTCATTGCATTGATAAATACCGTTATTTCACTCTATTATTACCTGCTTGTTGTGAAAGCCATGTATATCAACCCGAATGAACAGCCGGTCGCAACATTCAAAAGCGATGCATATACCCGGTTGAGTTTGGTTTTATGCACATTAGGCATTGTACTGTTGGGAATTGCAAGCGGTGTTTATGATAGCATTAATGCCTTTTCTTTTGGAATATAAGGCATAACCGGGAACGGGAAATAGAGTAGGGAAGAATAGGTTAAACTACATATAGGGACACATTTTGTTTATAGCCACTCTGTATATTTGCAGGGTGGCTTTCTTGTTGTGGCCAATAAAAAAAAACGAGATACCTTTGTATCTCGCATTTTGTGCGCCTGAAGGGACTCGAACCCCCACGCCTCTCGGCACCAGATCCTAAGTCTGGCGCGGCTACCAATTACGCCACAGACGCATTTGACTTTCCGAGTGCAAAGATAGCCTTTTTTTGTTTAAAACCAAACATTGGAGGGAAAAATGCAAAAGCAATGTTTATTGCCTTAGGGTTTTTCCCAAACGTTTGTCAAGAGAAACAAAGGCTTCTTCAATGTCCGCTTCGCAAGAACAGCGTATCGGATTTATGTCTATTCCTCCCCGACGGGTGTACATGGCTGCCACCGTGAGCCTGCTTGGCTTGAAGGTATCCCAAAAACGCTTGTAAATCATTTCGACCACTTCCTCATGAAAATGGTTCTCCTTACGAAAAGACACAAGATATTGTATGACAGAAACAAAATCTATTTCATATTGAGTTTGCATCTTTACAAATAAATCTCCCCAATCGGGCTGGTTGGTCACACGACAATTGGAACGGAGCAAGTCGGTTGTAAATGCATACTCCCGTTGTATATCTGTCAATATACCGGCGAGCAAGTCCGGAGTTTCCTTGTAATGTTCAAATCGAATACGTTCCAAGGAACTGGCAGAAACGTAATGCTCTATATCATTTATGTCTTTGAAAGGGTGGGCTTCTTCTGTGTTTTTATCGAAAAAGCAAACCGAAACTTTAGTTTGCAGTAACTTGGACAAATCGGCCGTTATGATGCCTTTTACTTTTTGAAGTGAACCGGAAACCGTTTCATCAAACCGTTCCATGTTAAACGAGTTGAGATAAAGTTTCAACGATTTTGACTCGACAATGAACGGGCTTGATGCCGGATAAATTACTTTCATTACCCTTGACACAGGCAAACCAAATTTTGTCAAGAATGAAAATTCATAGCAGTTCCATACATCGACCCCGGTAAAAGGCAGACACGTATCCTTTAAGTCATATCTCAATCTGTTTTCCGAACGAGGTATCCGGAACAGAAGCGAGGGGTCATACCTTTCCGGAATGACCGCCTCTTTTCCCAACAGAGAATCATGAACAGAAAACTCTTCCATTAAAATTTATCTTTGTACTTTAATCGGGGTACATTTACGAGCCAGCCATTCACGTTCATCCTCATTCAAGCCTTTGGACAGCGTGTTGTAAACACGCAAATGGTATTCATTCAACCACTCTATTTCTTTGTTGTCAAGCAGTTCCGGATCTATCAGTGTCTGGTCTATCGGGAACAGGGTAAGTGTTTCAAATTTCAAGAACTGACCGAATTCCGTTTTGTCGGCACAAACAACATGAATCAGATTTTCAGTTCTTATGCCATATTCGTTGGTCCGGTACAATCCGGGTTCATTCGAAATAATCATACCCGGTTGCAATGTTACCGGATTCTCATCCATACGAATATTCTGAGGTCCTTCGTGTACATTCAAAAAATGACCGACTCCATGTCCGGTTCCATGTCCATAATTCTGGCATTCGTCCCACAAAGATTTACGTGCCAGGATGTCAAGTTGTGAACCTCTCGTTCCCACTGGGAATATGGCTGTTGCCAAACTGATATGTCCTTTCAACACACGGGTGAAATCAATGACCTGCTGTACGGTAGGTGTACCCAATGCCACGGTACGGGTAATATCGGTAGTACCATCGAGGTATTGACCTCCCGAATCGAGCAACAGGAGGTTTTCTGCATGTAACTTTGAATCGGATTCGGGAGTGGCCGAATAATGCACAATAGCTCCATGATGCGCATATCCGGCAATGGTATTGAAACTTTCTCCCATAAAACGTTCCTGCTTTGACCGGAATTCATACAGTTTGTCCGAAACTGAAATCTCCGACAGGTTGCCGGTCCGTACGTTTTCTTCCAACCATTTGAAGAAACGCACTAAAGCAATGCCATCTTTTACCATCGCACGGCGGATACCCTCCAATTCAACGGCATTCTTAATACTTTTCATTTTAAACACCGGTGACATGGTGTTCCGAATGGTGCATCCTGCCGGAATGGCTTCGAACAAAGACTGGTTCAGTTTTCCTCCATCAACCAATACAGAGGCATCCGGCTGAAGGGTCCGTATGGCTTCAAGTACAGCATCGTAAGCGGCCAAGCAGACACCTTGCTGTTGCAATGCCTTTCTGTCGGCTTCATTTACCTTGTCTGCGTCAATGAAGAGGGTTGCATTTTTTTCATCAACCAAGGCATAGGCAATGACCACCGGATTGTAGTTAACATCTTTACCCCTGACATTGAAAAGCCAGGCAATGTCATCCAATGCCGACATAATAAATACATCTGCATGGTTGTTACGCAGTTCGTTCCGTAATCGGTCTAATTTTTCCTTGACAGAAATTCCTGCATACTTTTCATCGAAAATGAACAGTTTGCTCTTCGGCAGTTCCGGTCTGTCGGTCCAAATGTCGCTCAGCAGGTCAATGGAAACCAATTCTATTTTACAAACTGCCAACTCGGCTTTCATCGATGCATATGCGTTCAATGAGAACATTTGCGGATTTACACCGACTTTGTCACCGGCTTTCAACGTAGCAGTCAGCCAAGGAACTATTTCCGGCGTTTCGGGAACACCCTGTTTCATTAGTTCTATGCCACTTCCGTTCAATTGTTCCGTTGCTTGAAGAAAGTAGCGGGAATCCGTCCACAAGCCAGCCCCATCAAGTGTTACAACTACAGTACCAGCCGAACCGTTAAATCCGGAAATCCATTCGCGCTCTTTCCAGTGGTCAGCGATATATTCGCTTGCGTGAGGGTCAGTGCCAGGAATGATATAGGCGGCAACCGCATTCTTTTTCATCGCACTGCGTAAAGCCGATAATCTTTCTTTTATTTCCATATATTCAATTATTTTGATAATTTCCGCTTTTTGCCAAACATTGGCAAAGTTAAATAAAAAGTCTTGCTTCAACACATTCGAAGCAAGACTTTTTAAAGTTCTTTCGGCTGACAGACGTCATCAGAAACCGCTATATACTAAGTCTATTTTCATAGGACGGTTTTTGTCTTTTCCACTACGGACCGTTACTCCGTTAATCAATATCTGCTGGCTCACGGACGAAATGGACGTCGAGCCTGAACTACTGCTCGATGCAACCACTCTGACTGGCAACATCATCAGTTCCAACTGTTCGGGCAACAAGTCTATCTGCATTTCGCCTGTTTCATCGGATACCTTTCTTATTTCCCGTGTTATGTAGGCAGCAATGTTGAAGTTATAGCACGAATCCGAACTGGTATATCCGGCATAGACCACACTGTCTGTCGGCAAATTTTCATCCTTGAAAAACTCATCCACTTCATCCTTCTTCATCAGAAGCATATTGTTGGGCAAGGGCACCGTTATATCGCTTCCTTCAATTTTGTTTTCCGTGTCTTTGACTTCGACCTTGACATTGGCTCCATTTATAATCAGACGCTTGTCTCCTACAGAATCTTTCAACTGCTGTACCATACGACGCAACGGAACGTTAACTTGTGTGTATATATTGGCCGGAGAAGCTACATAGTTGATGCTGTCATTCTGGTTAAGATAATCTTTGACACGAGCCGTGTCGGGATGCAGGAAGCGGTTCACTACAGCTCCATCCACAATGTAACTGGTTGTGTTTACAAACGTAGTGTCTTTGCCGGCAATGGTGGTATTGTAATGATAATAGAGCAACATGCTGACACTGCGCAGATACATCATGGTGGCATCGCCCAACGGCGAGGTTATGTACAACCCGTTGAATTTTGAGAAAAAGTCTTCCTCGTCGGTAAAATCGCGGGTGTTTTCAAACAAACGCTTCGTGAAGTCATCAGTCAGCCTGATTTGTATGGCTTGTGTTGAGTCGCCCGCCGAGAAAACGGCATCTCCCAACAATACACGCTGGTCACAATAGTCAGCAACATCTATGTTGGTCGGATAATAGGTGTAATAGTCCAGATACCGTCCTTTGTTCATTTCATAAGCTTTTACCGACATCACGGAATTGTCGGCGCCAAACCATGTGCGATATGACAAAAGCAAAAAGGAAGAGTCGGGTATGGCACCCTCCGGATAACGGAAACCGACACTGTCAAATGCAGCCTCAAACCGTGCCAATATATCAGCATAAGTCGTACCGTATCTGCTATCCTTGAATGTTCCTAACAGCAGGGAGTCGGGACGATTGTACATTTTTTCCACAAAAACATTTTCCGTGGACAAGTGAAACGTATCTGTCACCACCTTTATCTGGTCTCCTTCCGGCTGAATGTTTTGCCCCATGTCGGTTATGCTGTTTTTGCAGGAAGAGAACAATGCAGAAAAAAGCGAAAGGAGCAACGTATAATATATAAACGATTTCATAAAGAAACAACCTTTGAAAATGATTCCCTTTTTTCGAGGCGCATAGTTACACATATATTCGCAATTGTGGAATACCGATAAAATATAATTTTAAGATTTTATCTTTTTTTATGTAAACTCCCCGACAAGACGGAACACACTTTTGTTTTTACATCAAACTGTCATAAAACTCGACATATGCATCTGCATAGTCCTCGCCTGGATAGGCCAGCAATTTCTTGCCATTTGCTTTTGCATAGTCCATTACATTCTTGTTTGCCGTAGGTTGTGCCTGTATTACTCCGTCAGAGTAGTCGACAGCCAATTTGGACAAGGCCGTGAAATCGGCAGCCGATTTGTCCAGTCCGTTCAAGTGTTCCGTTTCAACACCATCGACCAGTATTTTTTGAGAAAACGATTCGCACAAAGGTGTTTTGAAATCATCGTTGAACACGGAATACACTATTTTGGATTTCCTGAAGAAAGGATCATCTTCATACGCCTTTTTTATATACAGCGGAGCCAATGCAGTCATCCAGCCTTGGCAGTGTATGATATCGGGAGTCCACCGCAATTTCTTCACCGTTTCAAGAACCCCGCGGGCATAGAATATGATGCGTTCATCATTGTCCGGATATTCCACGCCGTTTTCATCCGCAGTCAGATGGCGGCGCTGAAAATAGTCATCATTGTCAATGAAATAAACCTGCAGGCGTGCCGACTGTATGGATGCAACCTTGATGATAAGCGGATGGTCGGTGTCATCTATAATCAGATTCATGCCCGAGAGTCGGATAACTTCATGAAGTTGGTTGCGGCGTTCATTTATCAGTCCGAATTTCGGCATGAAAGTGCGTGTTTCACGTCCGCGTTCCTGGACTGCTTGCGGGAGGAATCTCCCCATTTTTGACATTTCCGTTTCCGGTAAATAAGGATATATTTCCTGAGAAATATACAAGACTTTTTTTACTTTATTCATGCTAAAATACTAATCCTTTTTAGGATTTCCTGTTTCGATTTGCAAAGATATATAAAAAAAACGGGATATAAGCAAGTGCCTGTGCCAAAAAGGGAAGAAAAGAAAAAAGGACCTGTCGTTGCCTAAAGCCTGCAATGTCGTGTGTCCATGCTTTTGTTTTTCTTTTTTCACCTATGTGAAAAGCATGTTTCACCTATGTGAAAAATATGTTTCACCTATGTGAAAAGAAAACAAATTGCTGCTACATGCACGATGTCAGTCCAATGAACCTCCTTCATCTTGCCCTGACCACACAACAATGAGTTTTATAATCTTCCGGAAACACCACCACACACAACAAGCAGATAGAGTGCTAGGGGAAGCCGGATAACAGGATAAAAGAATACGTGTCCCCATGTCAAGCTTGCCGTTTTTTTCCGTTTTAACGGTTAAAAACGAATTATTTGAATAAGTTTTGTTAATTTTGCGGCCGTTTTTCGATATGCATTAGACTTTTACATCAATAAACAGATTGATTGTCAAAATGAAAACAATAACAAAAAAGCAAGATCTCATTTCAGAAATAGACTCGCTCAAGGCAACTGGCAAATCCATTGGATTTGTTCCTACCATGGGGGCTCTTCATGCTGGACACATGTCATTGGTCAATCGTGCAGTGAACGAAAATGATTGTTGCGTGGTCAGCGTATTTGTCAACCCGACCCAATTTAACAACCCCACCGATCTGGAAAAATATCCCCGCAACTTGCAGCACGATGAGGAAATGTTACGTGCAGCCGGATGCAGCATTGTATTTTCTCCTTCACCGGAAGAAATGTACAATGCGGAAGAAATGAACTCGACATTTGAATTTGATTTCGGCGGTTTGGACCAGGTGATGGAAGGCAAATATCGTCCCGGACATTTCAACGGAGTGGTGCAGGTTGTCAGCAAGCTGTTTTCGCTGGTACGTCCCGACAGGGCTTACTTTGGAGAAAAGGATTTTCAACAGCTTGCCATTATACACCGTATGGTCAAATTGATGAATTTTCCGGTGAAAATAGTGGACTGTCCTATCGTACGGGAAGAAAGCGGCTTGGCTTTGAGCAGCCGTAACGAACGCTTGAACACCCAACAACGTGAAAATGCGGTGAAAATATCTGAAGTTTTGTTTGAAAGTCGTAACTTTGTCCCCGAAAAATCAGTGAACGAGCTGATTCGATGGGTCATCGATTCCATCAACAAAGTCGAAGGGCTGGAAGTGGAATACTTTGAAATTGTAGATGCTGCTACTCTTCAGGCCATAGACAAGTGGAATGACAATTGTGTGGGATGCATAACCGTTTATTGCGGAGATGTACGCTTGATTGACAACATTAGGTATTACTAATACACATTTATCGGTTAAAAATTCTTTCTTTGTTATGTTGATTCATGTATTGAAATCAAAAATTCATCGGGTTACCGTAACGGAAGCTAATTTGAACTATATCGGCAGTATAACTATTGACCAGGATTTGCTGGATGCGGCCAATATCATTCCGAATGAAAAAGTCAGTATCGTTGACAACAACAACGGTGAACGGTTCGAAACCTATGTCATTGCAGGCGAACGCGGTTCAGGGGTCGTTTGTCTGAACGGTGCGGCTGCCCGCAAGGTGCAACCGGGTGATGTGGTTATCATCATAGCCTATGCTTTGATGGATGCCGAAGAGGCTAAGACTTTTCAGCCTGTCGTCGTGTTTCCTGACACCGAAACCAACCGGTTGGTATAAACAGATTTGAAACATATAAACCGTTAAATGGAAAATGGAAAGCCATGCCGGTTTCCGTTTTCCATTTTTTTTACTTTATTTTGCCGTGTGGAGAAGACAGTCATAATAAAATACAATGCAGGGAATGTGCGTTCCGTGCAATTTGCACTGGAACGGATTGGAGTCAGAGCCATCGTTACAGATGATTTTGATGAAATCCGCAATGCCGACAAAGTGATATTTCCCGGAGTAGGGGAGGCATCATCGGCTATGTCCTATCTGAAAGAACGGGGGCTGGACCAGCTCATAGTTTCCCTGAAACAGCCGGTATTGGGCATTTGCCTGGGCATGCAGCTCATGTGCTCGCATTCAGAAGAAAACGATACGGACTGCTTGGGAATATTCGACCAGACTGTGAGACAGTTTCCACAAGGACAAGCACTTTTCAAGGTACCTCAAATAGGTTGGAATAACATCGACAATCTGCAATCGGTTTTGTTCAAAGACATCCCGAACGGAGCATACATGTATTTCGTACATGGCTATTATGCCGAAACCGGCATACACACGATAGCACAGACGGACTATATGTTTGAATATAGCTCCGCACTGCATAAGGATAACTTTTATGCAGTGCAGTTTCACCCTGAAAAATCCGGCCTGTTCGGACAAAAAATATTATCGAATTTTATATATGAGATTTGAAATACAGCACACCGACCCCAATACATCTGCAAGGGCAGGCAAAATAACAACAGACCACGGCATAATTGAAACACCTATTTTCATGCCGGTAGGGACTGTGGCATCGGTCAAGGCAGTTCATTTTCATGAACTGAAAGATGACATCAAAGCACAAATCATTTTGGGTAACACTTATCATCTGTACTTGCGCCCTGGCATAGATACATTGGAAAGAGTAGGGGGATTGCATAAATTCAACGGATGGGACCGTCCTATATTGACAGATAGTGGCGGATTCCAAGTATTCTCGCTCACTGAAAACAGAAAATTGCGAGAAGAAGGAGCCGTGTTCCGTTCGCACATCGATGGAAGCAAGCACTTGTTTACCCCGGAAAAAGTGGTTGACATACAACGTTCCATTGGAGCCGATATCATGATGGCTTTCGATGAATGTACTCCTGGAACCGCAGACTATAATTATGCAAAAAAATCGATGGAGCTGACTCATCGCTGGCTTGACCGGGGTATCGGCCGTTTCCGTGAAACCGAGGCCAAATATGGATATTCACAAGCCTATTTCCCCATTGTACAGGGATGTGTATACCCCGACCTGCGTCGTGAATCGGCAAAGTTCATTGCAGAAAAAGATGCGGATGGGAATGCAATCGGAGGATTGGCGGTAGGTGAACCCACAGAAAAAATGTATGAAATGATTGAAGTGGTGAATGAAATATTGCCGAAAGAAAAGCCGCGTTATCTGATGGGAGTAGGAACTCCGATAAACATATTGGAAGGTATAGAACGCGGGGTTGACATGTTCGATTGCGTTATGCCTACCCGAAACGGCCGCAATGGCATGTTGTTTACCTCGGAAGGCATCATGAACATGCGCAATGAGAAATGGAAGAATGACTTCTCGCCTTTGGATGAATATGGAACTTCATATGTCGACAAAGCCTATTCCAAAGCATATCTTCGCCACTTGTTTGTCAGCAAAGAATTGCTTGCCATGCAAATAGCATCCATACACAATTTGGCTTTTTACTTGTGGTTGGTGAGAGAAGCACGTAAACATATTGCGGCTGGCGACTTTCTCGCATGGAAGACATCAATGGTCGAAAAATTAGGCCGAAGGCTGTAAAATTGCCTGCACGGCTTTCTTTTTTGTTCTCCTTAACTTATTATAACTTCTGTAAATCAAAATAATTGGCACATTTGTGCAATAAATAAAAAAACGGAATGCAGATCAATTACCGAATACTGGGACTTAAACGACTGGATGTTTATATCATCTCAAAGTTTCTCGGCACCTATTTTTTTTCTATCGTGCTTATTCTCAGTATTGGTATTGTATTCGATCTAACCGAAAAATTAGATGATTTTTACGAAAACAATGCGCCATGGCGAGCAATTATCTTCGATTATTATCTTAATTTCATTCCGTATTACATGAATTTGTTCAGTTCATTGTTCACGTTCATAGCTGTAATTTACTTTACATCCAAAATGGCCGGGAACTCTGAAATTATAGCCATCTTGGCTGGAGGAGTTAGTTTTAACCGTCTGATGGTTCCTTACTTTATATCCGCATCTGTTATCTTTATTATTTCTTTTGGATTAGGAGGCTATGTTATTCCTAAATCGACCAAGCAAATGCTTGAATTCGAAAACAAATACATTAGAAACTATAAAAAAGAAAATGTGCGGAATGTACAAATGGAAGTAGAAGAGGGAGTTATACTATATGTTGACCGCTATGAAATGAGAAACAATAAAGGTTATCGTTTTTCTTTGGAAAAATTTGATGGAAAACATCTCGTATCCAGATTGACGGCAGAAACCATATCATGGGATTCGGCTTATAATTGGAAAATCAATAAATATTTGAAACGTGATTTTGAAGGAATGCATGAATACATATCGCAAGGCGAGTCTATGGACACGATTATACAAATTCAACCTGCAGAGTTTTTTATAACAGCTCAAGAAGCCCCTCAAATGACCAATCCAGAATTAAGGTCTTATCTGGAAAAACAGAGCAAACGAGGTGTGGGAAACATACAAGCATTTGAGGATGAGTATTATCGCAGATTTTCCATGCCTTTAGCGGCATTTATAATGACTTTGATGGGAGTTTCTTTATCTTCCCGAAAAGTACGTGGTGGTATGGGACTTAATTTAGGCATTGGATTGGCTTTAAGCGCCTTGTATATATTATTTTCAACCATGTCTACATCTTTTGCAGTCAATGGAAGCATGTCTGCAGCAACCGCAGTCTGGTTGCCCAATATGATTTTTCTTATTGTTGGCATTTTCTTATATTTGCGTGCTCCTAAATAAATTCAATCATATTCTATAAAAATATCACAATCAATTTCTTATAATTTATATTATGTCAAATAATAACAATTAAGCCTATTCCACATGATACTACAAATAGAAACCTCCACAAATGTATGCTCCGTAGCATTGAGTAATGAAAATCGGGAAACTATATTCAAAAAAGCTGATTATAAAGGAATGAATCATGCTACATTATTGAATCAATTTATAAAGGAAGCTTTAGACACAACAAAAACAAATAAAAAAGAATTAAAAGCCATTTCTGTAAGTTCCGGACCTGGATCATATACAGGATTACGAATTGGAGTCTCTACTGCTAAAGGACTATGCTACGGACTGAACCTTCCACTTATAGCAGTGAATACTTTTGAGATTATGACTCAACCTGTGATAGAACAGATTACTACAGAAGATAAAACTCTGTTTTGCCCTATGATAGATGCCCGTCGTATGGAGGTTTATGCTGCTTTTTACAAACCAGACAAACAATTATACAGAGAAATAGCTGCTGATATCATCACAACTGATTCATACAAAGACATCCTTTCTCAATATTCCGTATATTTTTTTGGTAATGGTGCAGAAAAATGTAAATCTGTTTTAATAGATAGCCACGCATCTTTCATTGACAACATAGTCCCTCTTGCCGAAAACATGACAGTGGCCACGTGGGAGAAATATGAAAACAAAGATTTTGAAGATGTTGCTTATTTTGAACCGTTTTATCTAAAGGAATTTCAAGCGACATTACCTAAAAAGATTTTTTAAAAAGAAAAAAATTCAATTTTTCCAATATCGGATTAATATTATCAGATAAGGCATTTTCACAGTCGGTATAGACTGTAATATCTGCCTTTCTGATTTTTTCCTCTTCAGGAAGCTGATTTTTTACACGTTTTCGAGCTGCCTCTTGAGATATCTTATCCCTACTGACAATGCGTTCAATCCGAATATTTTCAGTTGCTGTAATAACAATTACAATGTCTGTCAGTTGATTAAAACCACTTTCAAACAAAATGGCAGACTCCACAAACAGATATTTTTCCTGAGCATGTTTCCCTTGCCAATTCAAGAAATCCTCCTGTACGACAGGATGCACGATTCTGTTCAATTGCTTTAGCAAGTCAGAATCATTAAATACCAATTCGGCCAACCGTTTTCTATCCAGCCCATTTGAGGTATAGATGTTTTCTCCGAACAATCTGATAAGTTCTTGCTTAATGGCAACATTTTCATTTTGCAAACGCTTTGCTTCTTTGTCCGTATCATACACAAAAAAACCACGTTCACGCAACATGTTGGAAAAAGTGGATTTTCCCCCTCCTATTCCTCCTGTTATTCCGACAATTAAAGGCTTTTTCATCCGTAGTTACAATCAATAAGAACAGGCAAATATAGGGATTATTCCTGTTGAAATGGCACTTTGTAAGGAAATATGTGTTATTTTTGCAGCCGATATGCACAATGAATTGTTATAATTCATTCAAATGTTTAACCAAACAAACGTTTTATGACTTTAAAGAAAAATGTAGAGGCACTGCGTTTGAAAAAGGCAATTGTAGAAAAAGGTGGTGGCGATAAAGCCATTGAAAAACAAATTGCCATGGGCAAATTACCTGCCCGCGAACGTATTGTCGCTTTGTTAGACCAGGGGTCGTTCCACGAATATGACATGTTTGTAGAACACGAGGAACGCAACTTCGGTATGGATAGAAAAGAATTGCCGGGAGATGGAGTTATCACCGGTACAGGGACCATTAACGGAGCTCCGGTGTGTATATACGCACAAGACTTTACGGTTATGGGAGGATCGTTAGGGTTGAAGCACGCCCGCAAAATCACCAAAATCATGGACCATGCCTTGAAAATGAAAATTCCTTGCATCGGTATCAACGACTCAGGAGGTGCCCGTATTCAGGAAGGTATTGGTGCGTTGGCCGGATACGGTGAAATTTTCTACCGTAACACAATGGCTTCTGGAGTCATTCCTCAAATTTCTGTGATATTGGGTCCCTGCGCAGGAGGTGCCGTGTACTCTCCTGCCCTTACTGACTTTGTGTTCGTTGTGGAAAACATTTCCAAAATGTTCATCACGGGCCCTAACGTAATAGAAACAGTTTTGGGAGAAAAAATTTCTCAGGAAAATCTTGGTGGTGCTCGCGTACATGCCGAAATTACGGGTAACGCTCATTTTTATGCTTTAAGTGAAAAAGAATGTTTCGAACAAATCAAGACATTGATTTCACTCATACCGCATAGCAATGAAGAAAAGGCAAAACGGGTTGAACCGAAACGCCCCAAATCGAAAAAGAAAATCGAAAACATCATTCCGAGCGATCCCAAACAACCATATGATGTACGTGATATTATTCACGCTTTGGCTGATGACTCACAATTCTTAGAAGTGCACGAATTATGGGCTCCGAATATAGTTGTCGGCTTTGGACGCATGGATGGTGAAACGGTTGGCTTTGTTGCAAACCAACCCCTTTACCTGGCCGGAGTTTTGGATTGCGATGCTTCCGACAAAGCAGCCCGATTTATCCGCTATTGCGATGCATTCAACATTCCTATCATCACATTGGAAGACATGCCCGGTTATCTGCCAGGAGTTGACCAGGAACATGCCGGTGTAATTCGTCATGGTGCAAAAGTGCTTTATGCCTATTCCGAAGCAACGGTGCCCAAAATGACCGTCATTTTGCGCAAGGCTTATGGAGGTGGCTATATTGCCATGAACTCGCGTCACTTGGGTGCAGATTTCATGTTTGCATGGCCCGGAGCCGAGATTGCCGTTATGGGACCGGAAGGTGCTGCCAACATCATATTCCGCAAAGAAATCATGGAGGCGGAAGATGAAGAAGCCATGAGGCAACAGAAGGTAAAAGAATATGTTGAAAAATTTGCCAACCCGTTTGTTGCAGCATCCAAAGGTTATATTGATGCCGTAATCGAACCTCAGGAAACACGTGAGCTGCTTTTGCATGCCTTGTCTGTTTCCAAGAAAAAGGATGATTATCGTCCGGCTAAGAAACATGGTATTCCTCCATTCTAAATCGACAAATTATGGCAGAAAATATAAAGAAAAATCCGGAAGAATGGGTTGACTTTGCCGTAACAGCCCGGAAGTATAAAACCATGCTTACTCCCAAATACAAGGCGAGAAAGGTGTGGACTAATCCCAACCCTTACGACGTACAGTCTTTCATTCCCGGAACCGTGCTGAAAATTCTGGTCAAGGAAGGCGATTTGGTCAAAGAAGGCGAACCGCTTCTCATTCTGGAAGCTATGAAAATGCAAAACCACATTGACATGCCTTTCACTGCACGGATAAAGAAGATAAACGTAACGGAAGGGGAAAAAATCCCGAAAGATACGTTGATGATTGAGCTGGAGCCTGCTGAATAAGGCTACAGGCTTTATCTGCAAAAACAAGGAATTAGATAGGCGAATTGCTTGTTATATGTACCAACTACAGAACCCTATGCTTTGATTGAAGCGTAGGGTTCGTTGTTTTAAACACCGTTTATAGAACCACTTGAAAAAACATCCTTGATAACTTGTTGAAAACTTTTTTGGAAAAACAAAAAAGCAAGTCCTTTTATTGTTCTACCTTTGCAATCATGGAGAAAATAATTCATCATATTGAAAATCTGCTCATCCGTAACGATTTTGTCATAATACCCGGATTGGGAGGATTTGTGTTGCAAGAACAACCGGCACAAATCACCTCTCAAGGTATTCTTCCGCCTCATCACACGGTCGGCTTTAATGTGCGAATGGACAATAACGATGGATTATTGGCAACCGAACTCCTTCGTGCCGAGAAAATTTCATACCGCTCGGCCATGGCACTGGTAAACACAGAAATAACCAAAGCAAAACAAACTTTATACGCAGGAGGGTGCGTGAAAATAGGCCGCTTAGGAACACTGAAACTGGATGCAGAAAAACAAATCGTTTATATACCGGCAGCCACCCTACCCGTTTTCCCTTGCGATTTCGGACTTTACACGCTTCATCCCGTGCGGTCGGCAATGCAGAAAAAAGCCACCAAAACCATTACCATATCTCTGCCGACAACCAGGCATATGCTTCGTTATGCAGCCTCCATCCTGATTATAATTTCCGTTCTGCTATTTCCCTCACCAATAGGCGACAGTGAACTGCCCGACTTTGCCGGAATAAACAATCCACTGGCTTTGTTTGAATCGGGCACAACAGTTTCCCAACAGAACGTTGAAGAAGTTGTTCTGCCGGAAACAACAGAATCAGCCCCCAAAATACAACCCGAACAACCGACGAAAAACTACCACATAGTTGTGTCCTGTCTGTCAAACAGGACCTCCGCCGATCGTTTCTGCGAACTGTTGCAGGCCAAACACTACGACAACGCACGAGTGCTGCCATCTATACGCACCAACCGCATTGTGATTGAATCTTTTTCAAGCCGGGACATTGCAGTTCTCTACCTAAACGAGTTAAGGGAAAAACATGCGGAATTCAAGGACGCATGGTTATACCATACCCCCTCCCACTGACAGACAGTTCATAGTGCATTATGATTGCCCCTATTCCATTCCCTTTTCTTTCTCGTTCAACAAATACACCGCCGATTGCCGCTCTCCGTCTTTTTTGAGGAAACCATCGGCAAGCAAGGCATTCAGCCTGCGGATAGCGGTCATCGTTGTAAAGCCACATAAATTTTCAAAATCCTTCCGACGCAAGTAGGCATGGTCAACGAAGTAGGCTGTGAGCCGGTCGCGTACCATCTCGTTCGACATCATCCCTGAATGCTCTTTGACCTTCGCCCTTTTGAACTTCGTGTCTGCCAGCTTCACCTTCACCCGTTTGTCGGGCCGGTAAGCAATGCCCTTTACCTGCACGTATTCGGCGCGCATGTCCTTGGGTGAGGCTACGGCGGGTGCTTCAATAAGGAGGCTGAAATAGCCGATACCCTCTATGTGCAGCCGTTTTCCTTCGCCGAGGCATTTCACCAAATGGTGCGAAAGCGACATCAACACATTCTTCACATCGCCTTTTGTCAGTACCGTGTCATGTTCAATTTGGGCGGCAATCTGGTCCGTGGTCACCGTTTCCTTGTTTTTTACGCGCACATGATACGCCTCTTTTTCTTCGCCAAACCCTTTCGGTGTCTTGTACACATCATATTCTACTGTCATAGCCGTTTGATTTTAAGTATTTTTTCTTGTTCTAACCGCAATATGTTCTTTTTTCACCTATGTGAAAAGCTTTTTTCACCTATATGAAAAATATGTTTCACCTATGTGAAAAGCTTTTTTCACCTATGTGAAAAAAGAACTTTATACGAACAAATGTACGACTTTGCCGGCAAAAACAGAAAACGGTGCAAGGGATTTTTCAAAAAAAACTTGCAGCCGACTCCAAATCCCAAAAAACTTCTTTACCTTTGAACCGATTCATGCAAGTTTCCGGTTTGTAATGTTTTAAGCGTATGGAAAATGGAGATATATTATATATTGTCATCACAATCATTTTTCTTTTGAGCGGTCTTTTCAAAAAGAACAAAAAGACCGAAAGGCAGAAAACAGCTCGCTCCGCTCCTTTTCCTGCAGGAGAAGTATCGTATGATGATACCGAGCCACAGGTTTTCAATGAAGAAAACGTTGCAAAACAACAGAGTGTCTCTGTAACGACATCATCTCCTATAAATCAAGAAAGGCAGGAAACGGTTTCGGGTTGTGAAAGGAAACAGACAAGATTTGCCGAAAAGACACAAGCAGACTCGCCTTTGAATGCTCCGCACTCACCAGAGCACATAAAACTGGATACGGCGGAAGAGGCCCGCAAGGCCTTCATTTATTCGGAAATATTTAACCGGAAGTACTGATATCTCTAAAAATCAAATACTTTTTTTACGGAAAATTGTTTATTGTTAACGGAAAAAAGTTCTTATCTTTGCAAAAGAGAAAACAATTGGTGCTTATAAGCCGTTTTTGAGTTTTTAAAAGGCATTGCATAAAAAAATTGAGAGTTCCGGCTGTGGAGTCGGAATTCTTTTTTGTTGCTAAAAAAAGAAATCAAAGTATTAACTAATAAAAACATACAAACTACTATGGCTGTAACCTACATGACCGAAGAAGGTTATAAAAAATTAGTGGACGAGTTGAATGAAATGGAGAATGTACAACGTCCTGCTATTTCTAAAATGATTGCCGAAGCACGTGACAAAGGCGACCTTTCGGAAAACGCCGAATACGATGCCGCAAAGGAAGCACAAGGGTTGCTTGAAATGAAAATTTCACAGCTGAAAGATGTGATTGCTTCTGCACGTCTCATCGATGAATCAAAAATAAATACAAACGAAGTACAGATATTGACCCGTGTTAAAATAAGGAACAAGAAGAACGGGCAGATTATGTCCTATATGATTGTATCGGAAAGCGAAGCCAACCTCAAAGAAGGCAAGCTGTCTGTCACCACTCCGATAGCCAAAGGCCTGTTAGGCAAAAAGGTGGGTGAAATAGCAGAAGTGCAGGTTCCATCGGGAAAAATGGAATTTGAGATTGTAGAAATATCATTGTAAGTCGCCGATATTTTTCGGGCCTATTCTTTTTAAAGAAACTAAACTTGCAGACTTATGACCATATTCAGTAAAATCATTGCGGGTGAAATACCATCCTACAAAATTGCAGAGGATGAGCATTATTATGCCTTTCTCGACATTAACCCTATGACCAAGGGACATACATTGGTGGTACCTAAAGTGGAAGACGACTACATATTCCATTTGGACGATGAAACATTGGCGGGACTCACGCTTTTCGCCAAACGTGTGGCAAAGGCCATTGAAAAATCAGTGCCTTGCGTACGCATAGGCATGGCTGTCATCGGACTGGAAGTGCCTCATACGCACATTCATCTCATTCCCATCCAAAAAGAAGCGGATATGAACTTTGCCAATCCGAAACTGAAACTTTCTTCTGAAGAAATGGAAGAAATAGCGGCGACGATAAGAAACAACTTTTAAAAAAAGCGTGATGTTACACAAAAAGCGCAAGCAGTTCATGTTATCTGCTTGCGCTTTTTGTCGCTTACTACTCTTCTTTTTTCGCTTCCTCCCAAATGGCGTCCATTTCAGCCAATGACATTTGCTTCAAGTCTTTACCTTGGGCTATGGTCTTGCTTTCAAGATAGTTGAACCTTTTTATGAATTTACGGTTCGTCCGTTCCAGGGCATTTTCGGGATTGATGCCATACAGACGCGCCGCATTAATCAGACTGAAGAGCAAATCACCGAATTCAGCTTCCATTTTATCTTCATCCATGGCTCCGATTTCCGCCTTCAGTTCATGATATTCTTCCGTGACTTTATCCCACACCTGTTCTCGTTTTTCCCAGTCAAAACCAACGCTCCGTACCTTGTCTTGAATGCGATGTGCCTTGATTAAAGCAGGGAGTGAACGGGGCACGCCGGCCAGTACCGAACGGTTCCCTCCTTTTTCCTTCAATTTGAGACGTTCCCAATTCTGCATTACTTTTTCACTGCTGTCCGCATCAACATCGGCAAAAATATGAGGATGACGGTATATCAGTTTTTCACACAAGGCGTTGCACACATCATACAAATCAAAATCATTCGTCTCACTGGCTATTTTTGCATAAAAAACAATGTGCATCAACACATCGCCCAACTCTTTTTTTATGTTGGCCAGGTCTTTGTCGGCAATGGCATCTGTCAATTCGAAACACTCCTCTATGGTCAATGTGCGCAGGCTTTCAAACGTTTGTTTTTTGTCCCAAGGACATTTTTCACGCAATTCATCCAATATGTCAAGCAATCTTCCGAACTCCTGCAATTTTTCTTCTTTTGTATGCATGTCGTTGAATTTCTAAAATTTATTGTTAAAGTTTGTGCAAAGGTACATGAATTTATTCTGCTCTGTTTCACTATTTAGCAAGAAAATCGGATATTTGCAGTAAATAAGTGCCCTGCAAGCACGTATAAAAATGTGGAGGCATGTTTTTGTCGGACCTTCCTCCCGTACCCGATGTTAAAAATAAAAGAACGTATGGATAAGGTAATAGAATGTGTTCCCAACTTCAGTGAAGGACGGGACCTTAAAAAAATTGAACAGATTACAGATGCGTTTCGCGGCAAACAAAATATAAAATTGCTGGATTATAGCAATGACCGCGACCACAACCGCATGGTGGTGACGGCTATAGGCACTCCCGATGCAATAAAGAATGCTGTTATTGAGGCTATCGGAACAGCCGTAAAACTGATTGACTTGAGAAAACATGCAGGAGAACATCCCCGCATGGGAGCTGCTGATGTAATACCGTTCATTCCTATCAGAAATGTAAGCATGGAAGAAGCGGTGGCCTTGTCAAGAGAAGTGGGACAAGCGGTGGCCGACCGATACGGTCTTCCCGTGTTTTTATATGAAAAATCGGCAACAGCCCCTCACCGTGAAAACCTGGCCGTTGTAAGAAAAGGGCAATTCGAAGGGTTGGCGGAAAAAATGACCCATCCCGAGTGGAAGCCCGATTTCGGTCCCGACACCCCCCACCCAACTGCCGGAGCTGCAATTATCGGAGCACGCATACCCCTTGTGGCATATAACATTAATCTGAATACGAACCGGCTTGACATAGCCGAAGCCATAGCACGGCGTATCAGACATTCCAATGGAGGATTGCGCTATTGCAAGGCCATGGGGGTGGAACTGCACGAGAAAGGCATTGTGCAAGTATCGATGAACATTACCGACTATACACAAACAGCCTTATACCGAATATTTGAACTGGTCCGCATTGAGGCAAACCGTTACGGAGTAACCTTGGCCGGGAGTGAACTTATCGGGCTGATGCCTATCGGTGCATTGCTCGACACTGCTTCCTATTATTTAGGTTTGGATGACCTTACTGCCGACCGGATACTGGAATTAAACATATAAAAGAGTTGACATTTAACGTATTTTATCAAGTTTTTGAATGCAAACCGCCAAAAGTTTGCATGATGGCATGATTGTTGTTTTGTGATTTATAAAAAAACAAGTTACTGGAAATAAAACAATACAAGGAGGATTCCAACATGAAACGTATCATTCATTTAATCTCACTCGCTTTGCTCGTTTCTTTAGCGGGATATGCCCAAGCGTATGTAGATGACATTTACTATTCTCCGGAAGACGAAGTTAAAACTTCAGTGAATGCAGTTCAAAAGGAACAACCGGCAAACTATAAGAACGGAGCAAAAGAAATCGTTTTTATCGACAGCAACTCCGGTGAAGAACTGTATCTCGATTCAGATACCATCTATCTGCAATCGGAAACCGGTGAATCATTGGCCGAAGCCGAATACGATGCGGAAAGCGAAGCCACAGTTGAAGAAGTGCCCGATGGGGAATATACCACCCGCATCAAACGTTTCCACCGTGACAACACCATTCTCATCTCCGACCCGGATTATGTAGAAGTGGCCTACGAAGATGGCATGAATGTAAATGTAAACGTGTCGTATGATTGGAACACGCCATTTTGGTGGGATTACGGCTATCCCTATTCCTCATGGTGGTATTGGGGACGTCCCTATTACAGCGGTTGGTGGGGATATGACCCATGGTGGAACTGGGGTTGGAATTTCGGGTGGAATTCTTACTACGGATGGTATGCCGGATGGGGTTGGTATGACCCGTGGTATTATGGTTATGGTCCTTATTGGGGACATAACCATTATTATCACCATCACCATCATTATCCTTACTATCACGGCAGTTATTATTCAGCTTACAATGGCAATAACCGGCCAAGTGCAAGCCGCTACAACGGCAACAGCAGGACAGCAACGTCAGCAACACGTACGGCAGCTACTACAGCCCGCCGTTCAACAGCGACTGCTGCAACAAGCGGGCGTACTACCGCTTCACGCAGTAATACATACACGGTGGTAGGCAGCAGTCGCACCGGACGCTCTACCGCGAGTGTCCGCTCAACCGGTTCGCGTACAACCACTTCAGGGCGCAGTTCGGCTACGGCAACATCCGGTGTAAGAACCACCACTTCGGGAGTTCGTTCAACAACTTCGCGTACGGGCACTACAGCAAACAGTTCGGTTCGTACCACCACACGATCGACTGTGAACACACAGCCACGAACGACCACTTCTTCGCGTAGTTCATATAGTCCTTCGCGCAGCAGTTATAATTCAAGCAGCCGTTCTACCTACAACACGAACCGCAGCAGCTACAATTCGAGCACACGCTCAACATACAATAGCCGCAGCAGCTACTCACCGTCTTATCGCAGTAGCGCGCCAAGCAGCAGCGGACGTTCTTCGGCCGGCTCTTTCTCAGGCGGAAGCCGTGGTGGAAGCGTTCGTTCGGGTGGCGGCAGACGTTAAAGAATCTTCAACTTGCTTTGTAAGTAACTCGTGAGAATTAATTTATATGATTTTGTGAGGATTTTTCGAGCTGATTTTGCGTTTGAAGAAGGGAGGCAGCCGGAAAAGGCCACAAAAGCATATAAAAGATGAGTTGCTGAAAAAAGGAATATAGTATCGTTTAATTTTTACGAGTTACTTATAAATTACCAACAACGCATTTTTTCAAATAAAAGTCTATATGAGAAGGAATATAATATCCGCATTACTGATATGTGGAAGTATTGCAGGGGCACAAGCCCAAATAACAGAATTCGACGCAATGAATGCGGTTAAGACCGATATAACGGGAACGGCACGTTATATGGCTATGGCCGGAGCCATGGGTGCTTTGGGAGGCGATGTGTCAGCTATAAAAGACAACCCTGCAGGCCTTGGGGTATACCGCAGTTCCGAGTTGACCACCACCGGCAACTTCATAACCCGTGGAACCTCGTCCGCCTGGAATGGAATGAGTTTTGATGAGAGTGATTTCAAGTTTGCATTTGACAATGTAGGACTGGTTATGGCTTTCCCAACCTGGTCGGGACGCAACGGCGGCAAAGGCCTGCTGCAATCCAACTGGAGTTTTTCCTATAACCGGCTGAAAAACTTTAACCGCCAACTAACGGTCGGTGCCGACGGACTGGGTACATCGTTTACCGACTTCATGGCCGGATTTACCAACGGACTGACTCCTTATGACCTGACTTTGGTGGATAACGAAAGTGAGTATTATGACCCGTATGAAAACGTCAATATCCCATGGCTTTCTACCATGGCATTTGAAACTGGACTCATCAAAAATGTTCTGGTAAAAGATCCCAACGACCCGAGCGGTAACACTTCTCTTGAAACAGACCAATGGGTATCTGCCTTGCAAGATGGAGAAAAGGTTAACTCACGCTACTATCTGAAGGAAGTCGGTAGTATCAGCGAATATGCCATCAGTTGGGGCGGGAACTTCAGCAACATGATTTACGTGGGAGCTACAGTCAACTTCCAAAGCATCAATTACAGCATGCAGAGCAATTATATCGAAGAATTCGGCCAAAACGAAGGCTTTGAGTTGACCAACATTGTAAGCACAAGCGGACTGGGAATCAACGGAAATTTCGGTATCATTTATCGTCCGACCGACTTTCTGCGCTTCGGGGTGGCTTACAAGACCCCCATGCGCTACCGTCTGACTACATACAACAATGGTGACATGACATCCAATCTGTTGACGGACAAAGGTATGTCTACATTCAGTTCAAAACCATTGAACGAAAACAAGTATGACTACGAAGTATATACCCCAGGAGAAGTAACGGCCAGTGCAGCCTGGATTATAGGAAAAAAAGCCATTGTAAGTGCCGACTTCAACTATACGAACTATCGCAACATCAAAATGTACGATGCTGTAGATGGCAACCGTTACTATGAAGAAGACAACGCTGCGATAAAGAGCACATTTGGCAATGGTATGGAATTTAATGTGGGAGCCGAATATCGCATTACCGACCATTTCTCCGTGCGGGCCGGGTTTGCAGCCGAAACGGCAGCCATGACTTCTGAGGCAGCCAAATATCCACATCTCAACACCGCCCGTACCGACATGGAATATTTCCGTCACCGCGGAACAAACTACATCACAGCCGGGTTGGGCTACCGGGGAGATTATTTGTATTTCGATGCGGCTTTTGTCAACCGTAATCTGACTGAAGACTTCGTGCCCTACAATACCATCAACAACAATCCCGCCACTGTCAAGACCCACGACTACAACGTAGTGGCGACCATAGGATTCAAGTTTTGACAGGCACCACATAAGCAAAAAATATCCCTGCCATTTCTTTCCGTAGCAAGAGAAATGGCAGGGATATTTTTTGCTTATGCCCACCTTTCACTTGATGAACATGACAATGCTTCCGGCGGTGATGAGCAATGCGCCGACAATGACCAGTGGAGTAACCGATTCGCGTAGAAAAAGGAATGCCAACACAATGGTGATAACTACACTGAGTTTGTCAATCGGAGCGACACGCGACACATCGCCCACCTGCAGTGCCTTGAAGTAGAATAGCCATGACAACCCTGTAGCACAACCCGAAAGAATGAGGAACGCCCACGTGTGACCGCCAATATCCTTGATGTGCTGCACCTGTTTGCCAAAAATGGCGATTCCCCAAGTCAGCAACAGAATAATGGTAGTACGGATAGCCGTGGCCAAGTCAGAATTGACATCCTTGACACCGACCTTTGCAAAAATAGCCGTCAACGCGGCAAAAAAAGCGGATAATAACGCGTAATACTTCCACATGATCAATAAATATTGAATACATTTAAAACCTGAATGTGCTTTTCTGCTTACCTACACTCAGTGCAGTATTTTGAACACCAGTTCTTTCAATAGTTCCCCTTCATCGGCCGAGGCATTTTCCAAACCTTTAGCACGGGCATCTGTTTCGCGTATGTAGCTGATGATGAACATGGTTTTCCATGCATTGAAGGTTTGTGCCGCCTTCTGGTAGTCTTTCACGAAATAAGGATTTATTTTCAATTCGGAAGCCACTGCCATCTGACTTTTATCAGGCAAATAGTGGAAAAGCATCAGATTGCTGAAAAAATTGAACAACTGTGCCAGCACCATGACCAGCGGGTTGGCTTTCTTGTTCTCTGCAAAATAACGCACAATGCGGTTAGCCTTCAGCACATCACGGTTTATGAGTGCCGCCTGAAGTTCAAACACGTTGTAGTCCTTGCTGATGCCAATGTTCTTTTCTATGATTTCGGGGGTAATACGCTCTGTGCCGGCCGGACGGGTTATTAACAACTTATCCAGTTCATTGGCTATCTTGCTCAGGTCGGTACCCAGAAATTCTCCCAGCATCATCACAGCCTTTTCGTCTATGGCCATCCCTTTGTTTTGTGCATATCGCTTGATCCATGCACCCACTTCGTAATCTCGTACCCGGGGCGACTCAAACACCACTCCCCTTTCCTTGAGCATGGCAAACCATTTCTTGCGTCCATCAGGCGTTCCGTATTTGTAGCAGAACACAAGCAGGGTCGATTTCAATGGCTGCTGCAGGTAATATACCAGATTGTCCCAGTCCTTTATCAGTTGGGCCTCCCTCACAATGACCACCTGCACGGGAGCCATCATAGGATAGCGCTTGGCAGCATTGATTACCGTACGCATGTCCGTGTCCTTACCATAAAGCACCGTCTGGTCGAACTCGCGTTGCATTTCATCAAGCACATGGTTCTGTATATAGTCGGAAATGAGATCTATGTAATAGGGCTCCTCACCCATGAGAAAGTAAATGGGACTGTATGCCCCCCGCCGTAAGTCACCCAATATGCTGTCCGCCGTCAGTGTCTGCTTTGCCATAAGCCGTTTGTGTGTATATCGGCTTCAAAAATACAACATTCGGGGCAAACGGTCAAATACAATCACAGCAAGCATAGCTTTCTCCGTTTGTTTTTTGCATCCCGTACCCATAATTTCGTTTTTTGAAAGCCTATGTTTTTATAACCCATCGGTATAAGCTATAAAACCGGACAACATTGTCATATTTTTCATACTTTTGCACCGCCTTTCGGCAAATATCGGAAATTTATGATTAAAGGTCTTTTTTTCATTCTGCTTTTTTACTTCCTGGGCGAAGTGACAAGCATTTTCATCCATGGTTTCATTCCCGGCAGTGTCATTGGGATGATTTATTTGTTCCTGAGCTTGTTTTTCAAACTGGTGAAACCGGACATGGTGAAAGATGCAGCCATTGTCATCACCAAAAACATGGCTGTATTCTTCGTCCCGCCGGCTGTAGGACTGATGGCCTATGCCGAAATCATTTCCCGGTCCATTTGGGCCATTTCACTGGCCATTATTGTAAGCACCGTCATGACCATCATTGTTGTCGCACTGGTACAGGAACAAATGGAAAGACACCCGTTAAAAAACAGGAGGTACAATGGAAAAATGTGAACAACTTCGCGGCCTGCTGCAAGGCGATGTATTCCTGCTGATGCTCGTTCTGGGCAGTTTCTTGTTTGGCATATGGCTGTACCGCAAATTAAAGTTTCCGCTGTTGCAGCCATTGCTCATATCGGTAGCCATTATCATCCCGTTCCTGAAACTGGCAGACATTGACTATGAAACATTTTACGAACAAACACGTTTTCTCAACTTCATGTTGGGACCCAGTGTGGTAGCGCTGGGCTATGTGCTGTATGAACAGTTGGAACACATCAAAGGCAACGTGCTTTCCATACTCACTTCAGTATTTGTAGGGTGTGTGGTGGCCATTGTCAGTGTGCTGGCTGTGGCCAAATTGTGCGGGGCCGACCGGGTGCTGATGTCATCGCTGGCTCCCAAATCGGTTACCACCCCCATTGCCATCAACATAGCCCAAAGCACCGGAGGTGTACCGGAACTGGCGGTAGCATTTGTGGTGCTATGCGGCATTTTCGGCGGACTGGTAGGACCGCTCATTCTGCGCAAACTCAAAATAAAGAGCAGTGTGGCCAAAGGATTGGCCATGGGATCGGCGGCCCATGCATTGGGCACAAGCCGCGCACTTGAAATGGGAGCCATTGAAGGGGCTATCAGCGGATTGGCCATCGGCATTATGGGAGTAATGACCGCCTTGCTCGTTCCCTTTGTAGAACGGTTCCTGCTGTGATTACAACTACACACATTTTACTCATAAATGTTCTTGGGGGAGAAAAAGCAACAGAAACAATTCTTAAAGTTTGTTTCAATAAAGGCATAAACATACAACATCATTGGAGAGGATATGCACCTTTTCCCTGAAACTTGTTTCCAACCATCTGTCAGGCTTCAGGTGGCTTTTCTCTGCCTTGTTTTGAATTCGTGAACTCACGTTAAATAAATCTGTCGCTGTCGTCTTTTCTATAAAATGTGTCTCATAAAAAATCAGGAGCACATGTATGCGCTCCTGATTACACCAAGCTCCCTCCTTGATACAAAATTTGTTCAGAATATCACTTTCCGGCTTATGCCAGCGCAACGCACTATGTATATCCCTTCCGGCTGGCTCACGGTCACATCTCTGCCAATGTACACTTGATGTCCCTGTATATCAAAAATGCGGACGGACTGCCCCTGCGGGTTGTACAACGTGCCGTTGTAAATACTTAAGCCTGCAGGCAAGGCAGAGGCCTGTAGGCTTGTTGTCTGTATGGCCTGCAGATTAAAGTCTTTCCACAAAGCAGCTCCTGTATATTCATTCAACGCTTCGAAAGGCACATATACCGGTATGGACATGTCCATATTGTCAAACGTGTGTCGTTGGACTATCGGTGGCGTGACGGGAAGTACGGTAAGGGAAGCTAATTTTTTACAGCCATCGAACATGTTATCTCCCAAGTATTCCACCTTTTCAGGAATAGTGATGGAAGTAATATTATAACAACTGCTGAATGCCATTTCACCAATGCTTGTTATGTTGTTCCCCCAGTTGATTTGCGTAAGCGATGAACACTCATTGAATGTCTCATGCCCTATACTTGTCACAGCATCAGGTATAGTCATGGAAGCAATCTTGCTACAAGAAATGAATGCCCCGTATCCTATATATGCAACCGTATTCGGCAGGTTGATGGAAGAAAGGTTTCCACAAGAAGAAAATGCGTGCGCCCCAATACTCGTTACGCCGTCGGGAATGGTAACTTGCTGAAGGTTGCTACAATACCAGAAAGCCATATCTGCAATCAGTCGTGTACCTGCTGCTATTTCATAATTACCGCTCAACGTATTTTGCGCTTTTATCATACATTTATCAATATACAATACATTGTTTTCCCAGTTAGATTCATTTGTGTATAAAGCAGTTTCTATAAATACATTTGCCCCTATATTTACAACACTGCCGGGTATGCTAACCGAAGACAGATTGGAACAGCCTTCAAATGCATTGTCTGCAATCAGTCGTGTCCCTTCTTCTATTGCATAACGGCTGCCCAATGTTTTTTTTGCCTCTATCAGACAATTATCAATGTACAACACATTATCCTTCCAATTCGATGCAGTTCTATAAAGCGGAGTATTCGAAAAGGCATCGACTCCTATATATTTCACGCTACCGGGGATGTCTATGGAAGCGATTGCGGTTCCATAGAACGTATTTTCAGCTATGTATGACACACTGTTTCCTATGGTAACTGCGGCAAGAGCGTAACAATCTCCGAATGCTCCATATTCTATCTTTGTGACTTTGTCAGGTATGACAATGGAAGGAAGGATAATACAACCGTTAAAAGCATCTATTTCTATGCTTCTTAACTCATTGGGTAAGGTAACAGCGGAAAGTGCATAACAATTTCTGAATGTTGCATCTCTAATGTATGTCACACCTTCAGGAATTTCAATGGCGGTGAGTTTTGAACATAATTCAAATGCTACCGCTTCAATCTCCATCACACTATTGGGCATGGTGATGGAGGTAAGGTTATCGCTATGATAAAATGCCCCGTATTCTATGCTTGTCACGCCATCGGGTATGCTATAAGAAGTGTTCGTTTTTTTCGGAGGATATAGAATGAAAGCTGTCTTGTCTGCATTGAACAGACAGCCATTTTCGGAACAATAATCATCATTGCCGCTTTCCACTTGTATGTCAGCAAGTTGTTTGCATTCATAAAATACACCTTTTCCAATATTGGTCACACTGTTGGGAATGGTAATGGAGGTAATGGCAGTATTTCTGAAAGCCCAACTTTCTATGCTTGTCACACTATTGGAAATGGAGATGGAAGCAAGCGAAGTACAACTTCTAAAAGCACTATTACCTATACTTGTCACGCCAACAGGAATAATCACCTGCGTGATATTTTTATTATTCGCAAAAGCATCTGTTCCAATGGTTTTTACGCTATATTCCTTATTATCGTAAGTTACAGTGGAAGGAATAGAAACAATATTTGACAAATAATCCTTGCATCCGCTAACCTCTACAATCAAGGACGTTTCATCCGTAATGGTGTACTCTACATCCTTCACAAAAAAACTGGTTGCTGCTACACTGCCGGCTACCGACAAACATAGCACAAGAGTAAATAATTTCTGTTTCATAACATTTGTAATTTAAGTAGTTAGTAATTATTGCTTGGTGTTTATACACTTTTACAGATGAAGCATGTCTGCTTGTTAAATAACGCTTATTGCCTTTTTTGCATAATAATGCCTTTATAATTTCCAAACTGCGTTGAAAAAAATTTCATTCAAACCGCAGATGCTTGATGGTGCGGCTGTTGTTCTTCAGGGATGACAAAGATTTAATCCCTATGCGCAGATGTTCTTCCACAAAGTTGGCCGTCACCTTCTTGTCACTCTCAATGGTTTTTATACCATCCTCCTGTAGCGGCATGTCCGACACCAGCAACAAGGCACCGGTAGGAATGCTGTTGTAAAACCCGACGGAAAAAAGTGTGGCTGTTTCCATGTCTACCGCCATGGCACGAGTAGAACGCAGATATTGACGGAATGCTTCATCATGCTCCCAAACCCTACGGTTGGTGGTATATACGGTCCCCGTCCAATAATCTTTTCCAAAGTCACGAATGTTCGATGACACGGCACGTTGCAGGCTGAATGCCGGTAATGCCGGTATTTCAGGAGGAAAATAGTCGTTTGACGTACCTTCGCCGCGAATGCCCGCACTTGGCAGAATGTAATCGCCTACCTTGTTTTTATCGCGCAATCCTCCACATTTTCCCAAGAACAACACCGCTTTCGGATGTATGGCCGAAAGAATATCCATAATGACAGCTGCATTGGGACTTCCCATGCCGAAATTGATGATGGTAATGCCATCGGCCGAGGCATTGGGCATGTTACCATCCTTGCCCAAAACAGGTACATTGTTCCATTGGGCGAACAAATCGACGTAATTGTTGAAGTTAGTAAGCAATATATAATTATCAAACTCTTCCAAAGGCCGTTTAGTGTACCTGGGAAGCCAATTTTCTACAATTTCTCTTTTCGTTTTCATCTTTTTATGTATAAAATTGTTTTTGTACTTTCGCAGTGCGTTTATAAAACTCTCAAAATTACGAAAAAATGTATCAACTAAACCTTCCGGAATATCGATTTTCAATAAAAAAACAAAATAACCGGCTTTTAGTTCTCGATGCCCAACGAAAACGTTATGTAACGCTGACTCCGGAAGAATGGGTGAGACAACATTTTATCCGTTTTTTGATAGAGGAAAAAGGGTATCCGGCCGCTTTGTTAGCCATAGAACACTCCGTAGAACTGAACGGCCTGAAAAAACGATGCGATGCCGTTTTGTTTGACTCTCATGCCCATCCGTTATTGATTATCGAATTTAAAGCACCGACTATAGCCATCACACAAGCCGTTTTCGACCAGGTGGCCGTTTATAATCTAAAATTGAATGTACGTTTTTTTATGATAAGCAATGGAATGCAACACTATTGTTGTCACATAGACCAGGCCAATTGCCGTTATGATTTTCTGCCTGACATTCCAAGTTACTCTGCATTGTTGAAAATGCTTGATTGAACGTTCCTCTTTTTACGAACGAATGGCGTATCATAAAATGACACGCCATTCGCACTTGACAATTATAAAGCAATTGATTATTTACCAGCGTATTGCTTTTTACACTTCTAAAGCTCCGATAATATCGCTTACCGAGTTGAATTTATTTTCTTTCAGATAAGTTTCAATGCCATCAATCACCTTTATACTCACAGTCGGATCTATGAAGTTGGCCGTTCCAATCTGAATGGCTGTAGCCCCTGCCAACAGAAACTCAATGGCATCCGTAGCCGTCATGATGCCTCCCAATCCAATGACCGGAATCTTTACAGCCTTGGCCACTTGCCATACCATGCGCAGAGCAACCGGTTTCACCGCCGGACCAGACAAGCCTCCAGTTACAGTAGATAACACAGGACGTCTTGTTTTTGCATTGATAGCCATACCCAACAACGTGTTAATAAGTGAAACGGAATCGGCCCCTGCAGCTTCCACAGCCAAGGCTATTTCACTGATGTTTGTCACATTAGGAGACAATTTGACTATCAATGTTTTTTTGTAGGCTTTCCTGACCTCAGATACTACTTTGGCTGCCGATACGCAACTTGTGCCAAATGCCATGCCGCCTTCTTTGACATTGGGGCATGATATGTTCAATTCTATGGCCGGTATACGTTCCAGTTCATTGAGTTTTTCGGCTGTTGCCACATAGTCTGCCACTTCAGATCCCGATACATTAACTATTATGTTTGTATCAATGTCCTTTATCGTCGGATAAATGTTGTTTACAAAATAATCTACCCCCTTATTTTGCAGTCCCACAGCGTTTAACATACCAGATGGAGTTTCGGCCAAACGTGGATAAGGGTTACCTTGCCTATCTCGAACAGTGGTTCCTTTTACAATTATACCACCTATTCGCGATATATCAATAAAGTCGGAATACTCTGTTCCATAGCCAAAAGTGCCCGATGCTGTCATGACCGGGTTTTTCAACTGTAAACTGCCAATATTTACCTTTAAGTCTACCATTTCAATTTTGTAATATTAAAAACAGGCCCCTCAGTACATACACATACATGACCATCGGTCGTGTCGGTCACACAACAAAGGCATGCACCTATTCCGCAAGCCATTGTGTTTTCCAAAGAAACCTCACATTCACAACCAACCTCTTTCGCGAAATTGGCTACAGCTTTCATCATTGGTGTAGGGCCACAAGTATAAATCAGGTCTATTTTTTTCTCTTTTAATATGGGATGTTGTGTCACAAAGCCCCGTTCTCCATACGAACCATCTTCTGTGGTTACGTATACATCTGCGTATTTCCGATATTCTTCCAATTGCAGCAAATCATCTTTCTTGCGGGCTCCAAGCAGAAAATCAAATTGATTATATCCGTTCTGTCGCAAGTAAGCACCCATATACAACAATGGAGCAACCCCACATCCTCCTCCAATCAGCATAGCACGATCATTCTTATTTTTAGGAAGTGTAAAGCCATTACCCAATGGTAATATCACATTCAAACGCTCATTTGGATTCAAATCGGACAAACGTTTGGACCCATCGCCCACAACTTGTACCAATAACCATAATTCGTTTTTTTGATAATCTACATGATGGACAGAAATAGGACGTCTTAAAAAGGTTGTGGGAGAATCATCCACACGGACTTCGACAAACTGCCCGGGTAAAATTTTCGGCAATTTTTCCAACGATGTCAATACAATCAGGACATAAGTGGAACTGAGCCGGACTTTTGCTTTTACAATCAAATCGAGTATGAATTTTGCCATAATATGATTCAAAACTAAAAAATCAATCGGTTTCGTGCGTGCAAAGTTAATAAATATATCGAAAAATCAATACGACATGTGTGTTTGACTGGTTTGTATATAGTTTGCAAGCACTCCCCAACAATGATCGTTGCCCTAAACCTTATTTCTTTCAGAGGGAAGCAATGCGGAGAGACTTTTGTCTGATGTTGTCATGCTGGTGGCTGTAGTTGTCACCCTAATCCTCACTGAATTCTTGAAAAGAATTGTCATCAAAATAAACGATGATTTTCTTTATTTTCCTGGGAGGTTTTTCCACAATAGGGACAATAGGGGGCAAAGTCGGCCGATTCTCTATAAACGACTCCTTTATTTTCTGGTTTGATTCTTTTTCCTGATCATTTTTTTTAGGTATTTCGGAGTTATATACTGTTGAATAACAATCCGTTTCATCTAAATTAGAGAACAAATCCCGGCTCTGAGAATGCGATATTTGGCGATACATAGGCCCAGTACCCAAAATAAGCCAATCAGAACTGATAGAAGGAAAACTTTGCAATATCTGTTTCATAACAGTTGCACTCATTCCCTTATTACGTCCACTCAAAATATGTGATAAAGTCGAAATTTGAATGCCGGTTTTAGCAGCAAACTGACTGGCATTCAGATTCTCTTCCTGCATGAGCCTTTCTATTCTTACTTTTTCTTCTTCCATATGTGAAATGGCATTGATTGAAAATAGATTTTACTAAAACACAAAAGTAAAAATAATTTTTCATAAAATAAAATTCATTCTGTAAACTCACAACATTGTAAAGTTGTATTTTGTAAAAATCAATAAATACACATTTGTAAACAGTTAATACATTTGTTGATAAAGATTAAATCGGTTAGTATTGCATAATAATCAAATATATCACATTCTTACAGTCATTTATATATCCGAAGAATATACTTAAAGTAATTGTTTATATTCAATCCATAATTCTACTAAAAATCAACAAATTAAAGCTATTAAGTAAACAAATTTTCCAGTTTGTGGGTATTTTATTGACCTTTGTACAACACATATAAAGTGATAATTTATATTTTTATGTTAATTAACTAGATGATAGATTGTTATATTATAAAATATGGCGATTTTTATTTTTTGTTTTACAACTGATTTTCTGACTATACAATTGCAAATTACATAACAGACCACTTTCGAATTGTTTGGTAAATTGACAATATGAAACAAAACAATACTTATTACTTTTGTAAAACCGATGTGTTTTTCGGATAATTTTATTTTTGTAAAATACTTTTGAGAATTAGGCTACGCAACTTTCTTTGCCGTAAAATTTGCTTTTTACAGATTTTTTGGGAAATAGGTCCCAAAAACGCCCACCGCAAGAATAAGGTAACTATCCTGCGAATAAAAACAACTCTTGGAAGTAATAGGTGCGGTAATAACGTAGGAACATGCCTGTGGCATGTAATAAATATACTAGCGGGTAACCGAATAGCTTATATGACTGGGGGTATCTCGCCTATAACAATTTTAATAATTCTTCATGAACCAGTCCGTTTGTAGCGATTACTTGGCATCCTTGAGCCGGATCAAGTACATTTCCATTCCAGTCGGTCATTTTTCCTCCAGCCTCTTGTACCAGAAGCATCCCTGCCGCGTAGTCCCACGGGTTCAAATATATCTCGAAATGTCCACCTTGTCTGCCACATGCGGTATAAGCCAATTCCAAGGCAGCAGAGCCAAGTCTTCGGACATCTTGGGAGTTTTCGTAAACTTTGAGAAATCGGGTGAAATTTTCTTTCGCCAATTCTCTTTTAGCAGTACCGATACCTATTATGGTTTCCGATAGTTTGGGGGTGGCAGAAACATGTATGGATTGACCATTTAAAAAACTTCCTTCACCTTTGACGGCAGAAAAAAGTTCATCATGAAAAGGATCGTAGACTATACCCAACACAATCTCTTTTTGACGGCAAAGGGCCAACGAAACCACGCTATGCTGATAGTTGTGCATGAGGTTGGTAGTGCCGTCAACGGGGTCAAGAATCCAGTAACAGTCTGCTGACATCTGTTGTAAACCGGTTTCCTCTCCGAGAAACTGTATATCAGGTGCAAGTGTATATAGTGACCTTCTCATAAAATTTTGCACAGCAATGTCCACCTGCGTAACATAATCGGCAACTCCTTTTTCTTTCACCTGAGCTGCCAACTCCCTATTTGTGATTATCTCTTTAGTTTCTCTGACCAAGTTGATTATATGTTGTATATTCATTTTATTTATACATTTAATTTAACAGCGTATTTCCATTTGACGCAGATAATACAACGCCAACTATTTGTGAATGAACTTATTGCTCTATAAGTGAGAAGCACAATGCTATTCTCTTGCATCAAACTTGAAAGACTCTTTAGTTTGTAAGCTCAAAAATTTTGCATAACGTTTCTCTTTTGTCTTGGAAAGAATTTCCTTATTCCTGCAGAGCAAAATTAGTTATTTAACCCAAATCAGTCATTGGATTTTGCATTGTTTTTTGCTTTTCTGACGAGGCCTTGCCACCGACTGTATAATTTCAACTACATTGGGGTTCATGGAACTTGCATCCGTTAGCTAATATTTTATTCCGAGGTAAAAACAAAAAAAGGAAGCCGTGCTCAGCTTCCTTTCATATTTCATGAATAAAATTTGATTATCCCTCTGTTCCTACTCCAGCTATATCGCGGTCAACCAAAATACGTCCACAATATTCGCAAACAATGATTTTTTTGCGTGAACGAATGTCCAACTGACGCTGTGCCGGAATCTTATTGAAACATCCTCCGCAAGCATCACGCTGCACATAAACAACAGCCAAGCCATTACGGGCATTTTTACGGATTCGTTTAAAGGCGGTGAGCAAACGTTCTTCTATACGTTCTTCTATTTCTTTTGCACTTTCGCGCAGTCTTTCCTCTTCCTGTTTTGTTTCAGCGACAATCTCATTCAGTTCAGTCCTTTTCTGTTCCAAATCCAACTTACGTTCAGCAAGGTGTGCAACAGTACTTTCCTTCTCTGCAATCTTGTTTTCTCTGGCAGCAGTAGCTTCACGAATACGTTTTTCGCTCAACTCAATTTCCAATTCCTGAAATTCTATTTCTTTGGACAAGTTATCGTATTCCCGATTGTTGCGAACGTTTTCTTGTTGCTCTTTGTATTTCGCAATTTTTGCCTTCGAATCTTCTATTTCAAGTTTTTTATTGGAAATAGTTGCCTTTATAGCTTCTATTTCTGCATCTATATTCTCCAAACGAGTATTCAGACCAACAATTTCATCTTCCAAATCTTGCACTTCGAGGGGAAGTTCTCCACGCAATATTTTGATTTCATCTATCTTTGAAACTACTTTCTGAAGTTCATAAAGCGATTTCAGCTTTTCTTCTACAGTAACTTCTTTTTCTACTTTTGTTTTTGTAGCCATTGATTACAAATAGTTTATAGGATTTGTTCTAATATCCGAAATTTGGATTGCAAAGTTATGTAATTTTTTTCTAATTATCTCATAAAAAATATCTTTTGTGAACTGCTCGCTTTCATAATGTCCTATATCAGCTATCAGGATTTTGCTTTCTGCCGCAAAAAACTCATGATACTTGAAATCGCCGGAAATAAAGACATCTGCTTGGACACGCAGGGCATCACGTAAAAATGCACTGCCTGCCCCGCCACAAACCGCCACACGCCTGATATCTTTTCCAAGCAGACGGGTGTGGCGAATCACTTGCAAACCAAAAACTTCTTTCAAACGCAACAAAAAAGCTTCTTCAGCTTCGGTTGCAGGCAACTCTCCCACTATTCCACTGCCAACTTGTTCCCATTCGTTGAGCAAAGGAATCAAATCGAATGCAGGTTCTTCGTATGGATGAACCGACAGTAAAGCATTTACAACCTTCCACCTTGCATATTCAGGAAGAACCACCTCCACTCTTGTTTCGTTTTCACGGTGCATCTTGCCTTGCTCCCCAACAAACGGATGGGTGTTGACGCCCGGACGGAAGGTCCCGATTCCATTCACGTTATAGCTGCAGGCATCATAATTGCCAATGTTGCCGGCACCTGCACAGAACAACGCAGAACGTACACGTTCTGCGTATTCTGTAGGAACGTATGTAACCAACTTGAGCAACACATGCTGCCTGGGTTGCAAGGCACGTATGTTCGTCAGTCCAATTTTTTCTGCTATTTTTCCATTTACTCCCTGCAGAACATTGTCCAGGTTGGTATGGGCCGAATAAATGGCAATATCATTTTTTATCGCTTTGACTACACAGCGTTGTACCTCGTCTTGGCCGGTCAAGCGTTTCAAACCTCTGAATATAAGAGGATGATGCGATATTATCAAGTTGCATCCTTTCCCAATCGCCTCATCCAACACTTCTTCGGTTATGTCAATACAAAGCAGTATGCCATGTACTTCCATCTGCACATTTCCCAACTGCATGCCTGCATTATCATAATCCTCCTGCAAGGCAAGAGGTGCAACATCTTCAATCAGGTTACAAATGGACTGTACTGTTACCATAAGAAAAAAATGTTTTATTCCGCTTTCTTGGCCTTAGCCGTTTTTTTGCGGGGAGCTTTTACCTCTTCCGCTTTCTCTTCTTTTACCGGTTCCGGTTCAACTTGTTCTTCCTTCTTTTCTTCCGGTGCTGAAAAGTCGGTCATATTGTTCTTGACCAACAGGTTATACCACGACAGGATTTTACGTATATCGCTCGGATATACACGGTCCCTATCGAATTCAGGAAGTATTTCTGCCATGTAACCGCGCAGCACATCATTGTCTGATTTCGGATCGATAGAGGCTTTATTTCCGTTCTCTTTAGTCAATATGTTGTTGAGCACCTCCCTCAACGGCACTTCTCCCGTTTCGGTAAAAATGGCGATATCACCCAATGAAACCACTTTATCACGTGAATATGCGGGCAGACGTTTACCATCTGTCAACGATTCTACAATCAACATGTTTCTCGCTTGAGATACCAATTTGAAAAGTCCTGGTTTTCCACCAATTGACAAAATTTCTTTTAACATAAAATAATCTGTTTGCGTTTAAAGATTCTACTATACATTTTTCATCCAAAAAACCTTTCGGATGCCTGTACTCTTAAAGGCAGGCAAATATAGCCCTTATTTTTCAAATTAACGTTTCCGGACTCCCCTATTTTTACCGTCTGTGCGGTCTTTTTGGGCAAGTCCTTTTACCGGCACGAATGCCGACCGCATGAAAATGAACGTTTTTCAGTGCAAAAAAGCCAACAGGTCCTTTGTCTTTATCTTGCCTTCGTATATGGCTTTTCCTATGATGACTGCTTGCACGCCGGCTGTCTGCAGGCTTTCTATGTCAGCCAAAGAGCCGACTCCCCCACTGGCAATGAGATACATATCGGGATGCTGTTCCAACATACGCCGGTATAAGCCGAGTGCCGGACCGGCGAGCATCCCATCTTTGCTGACATCGGTGCAAATCACTTTTTTGATACCCTTTCCAAGATATCCGGCAATGAAAGGAAACAAATCAATGTCGGTTGTTTCCAACCAACCGCCGACGGCTATTTTTTCATCTTTCACATCTGCGCCCAAAATGATTCTTTCGCCGCCATAACGTGCAATCCATCCCGAAAACAAGTCCGGATTTTTTACCGCAATGCTGCCCCCGGTAATCATACTTGCACCACATTCAAAAGCAATACGCAAGTCATCATCCGATTTCAGGCCTCCTCCGAAATCGATGACAAGATCTGTCTTGGAAGCTATTTTCTCCAACACATTATAATTGACAATATGTTGCGCCTTTGCTCCATCCAAATCGACCAGATGCAAACGTCGGATGCCGGAATCGGCAAACCTTTTGGCCATTTCAAGCGGATTTTCATCATAAACCGTTTTCTGCTTGTAATCTCCCTGTGAAAGCCGCACGCATTTGCCACCGATAATATCAATGGCCGGAATTATTTCTATCATATAACGTATGTTGTATTGTATCTTTCTGCAAAAGTATAAATTAAAAACGGAATTTGCCTGCATGTGTGGGGATTGAAAGACATTTTCCTGTCCGGGAGTTTTCTTTTTCCCTTCCCGACAGCGTTGTTTTCCTGTTCCGACAGCATAAATTCTACGACCCACAGTAGTGAGTTGTACAACCCATAACTGTGAGTTATACAACTCACTATTGTGGGTTATATAACCCATAGTTATGGGTCGTAGAATTTATGCTTGTTGCAAAGGGAATGCAAGCCTGCAAAACCATGATGCACTCCGCATGTGTGAAAAACGGATTGGTTCCGAAGATATTTTAAGAAAATTTTGTTTGTTATTGTATGCAGGTTATATTATTTTTGTAGTTGAAGTGAAAACGGCTCCGGATTGTCAAGGATTGCCTGGTCCGATTTTTCAAGCTTAACTCCATAAAATTCATGAATTATGAACTACATTGAAACTCCACGACTTATTTTGCGGGACTGGAAAGAAGAAGACTTGCAGCCTTTCATCGAGATGAATCAGGATGAAAATGTAATGAAATACTTCCCACAAACGCTTTCGGCTGAAGACACCCGATTGTTGTTTGACCGGATAAACCGGCATTTCAAGGATTATGGTTTCGGACTCTATGCCGTGGAAAGCAAAAAGAAAGGTGAGTTTATCGGCTTTACCGGCATGCAACAGATTCCTTTCGAAGCCGATTTTACCCCGGGAATAGAGATTGGCTGGAGACTGAAGTTCGACAAATGGGGAAAAGGTTATGCCACCGAAGCGGCTTCCGCCTGTCTGGATTATGCCAAAAAGAGACTCGGCTTGCATGAAATTTATGCGTTTACAAGCAGGTGGAACGCCATTTCCGAACACATTATGCAAAAACTGGAAATGACAAAAATAAAAGAATTCAACCATCCTTTGTTGCCTGAAGAACATTTTCTGTGCAGACATGTGCTTTACAGAAAGGATTTGTAATGAAATAATCTCTGCCGCTCCATTTTGGTTTGGCAGAGACATTTAACCCCAATCGGTCATTCGAGCGTTCGGCCGTCGTTGCACTTGTCACACCGGCAAAATCGAATGACCGATTGGGGTTAAAACCCGTCAGTCAAAACGTTTTTTACAATTCATTCTTGTAAATCTCTGCCATGACTTTCTGATACTGGTTCTCCACTTCCATATAAGCCTGCATGTTCCGGTACACACCATCCACTTCTACATAATACTCTATGGAGGACAGTTGTCCGCCCAACACGGCCTCTTTCAACATGTCCAAGGTGTAACGCATCAAATCCATATCATAGGCCTGCAAGGCTTCATACAGTTGCTGGGTTTCATTGAACAGCGACTGAATGCGGGCTTCTGCCTGCAGGCGGATATTATCCAACTGCAACTGTGCGCTTACAGACTGTGCCCGGGCTATTTTCACTTGTTTCCGGTTTGAGAACAGAGGCAATGAGACTCCGGCCAGAAAACCGTTGCTTGCCTCCTGAAGACTGGTATTGCGGCGATAACCGACCTCTAACTTGGGCAACCAGTTCTGCTTGTTTACGTTTACATCCTTGGCAGCGGCCCGCATGGTTGCATCGGCTGCACGTACAGTTGCATCGACAGACATGACCTGATCGTGCAAAGTGGCATAGTCTTTAATGGGATTCACCTCCGGATAGTTTGTCAGTCCCAACTCCAAGGGCAAATTTCCATTCATGGCCAGCAATGATTGCACAACAGTACGATGGGCTGCATTATTCCGGGCGACTTCGGTCTGTACATTCATTCTTTCCATTTTTACTTTATTCACCTCAATGACCGATGCATCGCCTTCCTGCAAACGTTTTTCAAAAAAGACCAGCAGTTCGTCCGCATTCCTTTTACGCTCGTCAAGCAATTCCTTTTCCCTATTCAGACGAATCAGGTCAAGACACAAATTCTTTGCTTCCAACAGCATATCCCGACGCGAAGCCAGGTATTGCAAATCGATGGCTTCCTCTTTCAATTTGTTCGATTTATGACGGGCACTATACAGCGTAGGAAAATCAAATCCTTGCGAAACGACCAGTTCCGAACTGGAAATGCCGTTCACATCGGGCATGAAGAAAGGACTGTATTGTACGGAGAAATCGCCCAGACTGTTTGTTGTCCGTGCCTCCAGTTTGGCAGCTTCATTATTGCTTTGCAGTGCTTGCAATGCTTTGTTGTTCTGTTCTATTGAATGCAGCACTTCATCGATGCTTTGTGCATTCGCAACTGCCGGCAACGACAAACAGGCCGGCAACAGCATATAATATATTTTCATTTTTTACAGTTGAGTCATTAATCCGTTAGACAAATAAAATGTATCAGTTGTTTGTATCCTTGTTGCACGTTTCTGCTTTGTGCAACCATTCATAAACAATCGGGATGATAAATCCGTTCAGGAATGTGGATGTGAGCAATCCTCCAAGAATGACTTTGGCCATCGGACTTTGTATTTCATTGCCCGGCAAATCTCCCCTCAATGCAAGAGGAATGAGTGCCAACGCCGACGACAATGCTGTCATCAATATCGGATTCAAGCGGTCAAGCGAGCCCTGTATGATGCTTTCGCGCACTGACAAATGCTGTTCTTCCCGCAAAGTATTGTAGTGACTGATGAGCAGCATGCCGTTGCGGGTTGCTATGCCGAACAGGGATATGAATCCGATGATGGCCGGAATGCTGACTTCACCGGTCGTCAACCACAGAGCAAACACACCACCAATCAGTGCCAGGGGTAAATTGAGGAGGATAACTCCGCTTTGCGACAAATTGCGGAACTGCATGTAAAGCAGCAGGAATATCACGACAATGCTCATACACGATGTCAGCAAAAGAATCCGGCTGGCTGCCTGTTCGCTTTCAAACTGACCGCCGTATTCAATGTGATAACCTTCGGGCAGACTGATATGTTCGTCTACCTTGGCCTGTATGTCATTCACCACACTACGCAGGTCACGCCCGCTGGTATTGGCCGAGATGACAATCTTACGCTTTACATTTTCACGGTTAATGGTGTTCGGTCCCATGGACGACTCCACGTCGGCCACATATTCCAAGGGGATTTTGTTGCCGTTTGCGTCATCTATCATCAAGTTGCGTATGTGTTCCATCGAGCCGCGGTTGTTTTCATCGGCGCGCACCACCAGGTTGAATGACTTGCCACGTTCATATACCTGCGAAACCGTTTCGCCTGCCATATTCACCGTGATGAACTCATTGAATGCCGGCAATGAAATGCCATATTTGGCCAACATTTCTCTCTTGGGAGAGATTTTCAGCTCGGGACGTTCTATCTGCTGTTCCACATTCAGGTCGGCAATGCCTTCCACATCGCCGATAACATCCTTGATCTGATTGCCTATGCGGAACATTTCATTCAAATCATCGCCGAAAAGTTTTATGGCGATATTCGCTTGCGTACCGCTCAACATAGCATCAATCCGGTGGCTGATGGGTTGCCCTATTTCAATGTTGGCCCCAATAATGGAGGACAGTTTATGACGAACATCATTCAACACTTCCTGGTGTGAACGTTCCGCCAGTTCGAACGGAGCTTCTATTTCCGACACGTTTACTCCCAAAGCGTGTTCATCCAATTCGGCACGGCCTGTCTTGCGGGCCACGGTCTTGATTTCGGGTATGGAAAGCAACAATTCTTCTGCCTGCCGCCCTATTTTGTCGGATTCTTCCAAAGATATGCCAGGCAAAGAACTTACGTTGATGGTAAACGAACCTTCGTTGAACGCAGGAAGAAAACTGTGTCCCAATGTAAAGAAAACACCCAATGCGATGACAAGCAATGCCAAAGTACTGCCCACTACTGTTTTCTTGTGAGACAAGGCAACAAGCAAAGCCTTGCGGTAGTATTTTTTCAGCCATACGGCCAAAAAAGCCTCCTTCGGCAGTTCATTGCCCTTTTCCTTCCCTCCCAACCAATAGCTGCACAATACCGGAGTCAACGTGAGAGCCACTACTGTCGAAGCACACAAGGCAACAATGAATGCAATGCCGAGCGGAACCAGCATGCGCCCTTCCATGCCGCTGAGGAAAAACAACGGAACGAAACTCACTATGATAATCAACGTTGAGTTAAGTATGGGCATGCGTACCTCACGCGAAGCGTTGAATACGACATCAATAATCGGCTTGCGTTGCGACTCGGGCAGCAGACGGTTTTCACGGAGATGTTTCCACACATTTTCCACATCGACAATGGCATCGTCAACCAGCGAACCGATAGCAATGGCCATACCGCCAAGGCTCATGGTGTTGATACTCAAACCTAGATAGTGCAACACAAGAATGGACACCAACAAAGAAAGAGGCAATGTAATCAGTGAGATGACCGTTGTGCGCACATTGGCCAAAAAGAGAAACAGCACAATGACCACGAAAATGGCTCCCTCATAGAGAGACTCCTGCACGTTTTCTATGGAACTCTCGATAAAACGCGACTGGCGGAATATGTCGGTCGACACGTGTACATCGGGAGGCAGGTTCTTCTGCACATCCGCCAAAGCCAGTTCCAATTGTTCGGTCAGTTCCATTGTACCGGTGTTCGGCTGCTTGGTTACGGTGAGCAGCACAGCTGGCTTTCCCCGTTCGGAAGCCAGCCCTAATTTAGGTTGTTGTGCACCAATGCGTACATCCGCCACATCGCCCAACGTAACGGGAACGCCCCCGGCTGTTTTGATGACAGCACGTGCCATGGCTTCCACATCTGTCGTGGAAAGTATGCCGCGTACAATGTATTCATTGCCATATTCGTAAATGACACCTCCGTTTGTGTTCTGGTTCATGCCCCGTGTCACAGCCATGACTTCCGACAGGCTCACTCCGTAATGTTTCATCTTCTCCGGATGAATGAGTACCTGATACTCCTTGATGTCACCGCCGAGCACGGCCACCTGGGCCACCCCTCCGGTAGAGAGCAGACGCGGACGCAGGGTCCAGTCGGCTATGGTGCGAAGGTCGAGCATCGAGGTCGTGTCGGCTGTCAGCCCTACAATGAGCAATTCGCCGAGAATGGACGACTGCGGTCCCAAGGTAGGATTGCCCACATTGTCGGGCAACGACTCGCCTACCGCGGCCAGCTTTTCCGACACAATCTGCCGGGCCAGGTAAATATCCATGTCCCAGTCAAACTCGACCCACACCACCGAGAAACCGGTAGTGGACGATGAGCGCACCCTGCGCACGCCGGTCGCTCCGTTGACGGCCGTTTCGATGGGGAATGTCACCAACAGCTCCACTTCTTCCGTGGCCATGCCGTTCGCTTCGGTCATGACCACCACCGTAGGAGCGTTCAGGTCGGGAAACACATCCACTTCGGTGTTCCAGGTCGTATAGAGGCCCCAAACCAGCAGCAGAACTGCGGCCGCCAATACCAGCAGCCGGTTGTGCAATGAGAAATGTATGATTTTGTTCAGCATGTTATACTTGGTGATAATGGTTTAATGATTGTGCGTATGTGCCGGAATGGCGTTGCTTGCCGAGGCCAGTTTCACGTAGATGGCGCCTTGTGTCACCACACGCTCGCCGCCCTTCAGTCCGGCTGTTATCTCTATCCGGTCGCCATCGGTCGCTCCGGTGACGACGGCCTGTTTGCGGTAGCATTCGTCATCCAGTTGCAGATAAATGAACTTCACGCCCTGTTCTTCGGTGAGTGCCGAACGGGGTATGCTGATGACATTCGCCCGCTCGCGGCCCAAAAGGAACACTTCGGCATAGGCTCCCGGCAACACATCGCCCGGATTGTCAAACTCAAAAATCACAGGCACGTAAAACGAAGCATCGCCCGAAGTGCGTCCGTAGGAAAGCAGGCGGCCGGCATGTTCCTGCAACTTGTACACCGTGTCGCTGTACGATGTCCTGAAATGGGCCGACGAGACTCCGGACAATTCTCCGTAGCAGCGTTCGGGCACCTCGGCACGCAGATACAGCCGGTTGGTCTGCACCACCGTCAGCAGGGGCTGTCCCACGGCAACGTAGTCGCCCTCTTTCACAAGACAGGTCTTCACAAACCCATCTTCTGCCGCCCGCACGGCAACTCCCTTGCCTCCTTCTGCGGGTCGCAGGGCTTCGTAAGCCACACGGGCGTTCTCATAGTTTTCACGGATGGCGTTGAACTCCTTTTGCGACACGATGCGGCTGTCCACCAACTTCGAAGCGCGTTCATATTCGGTCCGTGCCGTTTCGTAGGCAATGCGTGCCCGTTCGGCGGGGTCGCCGTCCTGCAGATGCGAGGCCGAAACGGTGACCAGGGCTTCCTGCTTCTTCACGGACATGCCTTCTATCACAGGCCGTGCAAACGAAACGACTCCCGACACATTGGCCACCAGGGTATGCTCCCCACCCTGCACGGGCAACACCTGTCCGCTTGCCACAAGGACGTTGCGGAATGCCGCCGGCTGTATGGTTTCGACAACAATGCCTGCGGCCCGTGCCTTTTCGGGGGCAAGGGTTATTTCGTCCGACGCAGCACCGTGTCCCGTCCGTTCGGCTTCGTGGTCATGCCCCTCGTGTTCATGGTCATGTTCCACAGCCTCCACACCGTGGTCATGCCCTTCGTGACTGTGAGCATCGGGACGGCTGCCCCGCTGCCCGCAAGAAGCCAGGACTGCCAGTCCCAATGCTCCCGCTATCCATATCTGCTTTTTCATACTATATATAATATGTCATTTGTTATCCGATTGCAAAAGTAAAAGGAGAAACCTGCAACTTGATTGCAAAAGTTTGTGAGGACGTTTTTATGACATAGGCAAGTCACAACGCACGACTTAGGCAAGTCGGAATGCACGACTTCAGTATCTCGTCACTCACGACTTCAGTATCTCGTCGCTCACGACTTCAGTATGTCGTCGCTCACGACTTCAGCATCTCGTCACTCACGACATCAGCATCTCGTAACCCACGACATCAGCATCTCGTAACCCACGACATACGCATCTCGTAACCTGCGACATACGCATCCCGTAACATACGCCGTGCGGATGTATAGAGAAACACCCGTAGCAGACCCTCATGGCGACGTTGCGCACGCACCCATCCGCCCGTGAAAAGGCCGAAGAACGGCCTTACGCACATCTTATTTACTCTAAAGCCCTTGCGCGATGGCTTCAAGTGAAATAAACTTATTATCTTTGCAGTCAGGAATAAAATTTCCACCATCAGCAAAAAGAACAAACGACGATAGAATAATTTATGAAACAATTCAAACGCACAACGGTCACCTCGGCACTTCCTTATGCCAACGGTCCCGTACACATCGGACATTTGGCCGGGGTATACGTCCCTGCCGACATTTACGTACGCTACCTCCGTCTGAAGGGTGAAGAGGTTCTTTTCATCGGCGGTTCGGACGAGCACGGCGTACCCATCACCATCAAGGCGAGAAAAGAAGGGGTCACTCCGCAGGACATTGTCGACCGCTACCACAGCCTCATAAAGCAATCGTTCGAAGAATTCGGCATATCGTTCGACATCTATTCGCGCACGACTTCGGCCACGCACCACGAAATGGCATCGGAATTCTTCAAGACCATCGAAGCCAAAGGCGGCTTCATTGAACAAGAGTCCGAACAATACTACGATGAAGAAGCCGGCCAATTTCTGGCCGACCGCTACATCATGGGCACCTGTCCGCATTGCGGCAACGAGAATGCCTACGGTGACCAGTGCGAAAAGTGCGGCACATCGCTCAACCCGACCGACCTCATCCAGCCGCGCTCGACCATCAGCGGAAGCACGCCCGTCATGCGCAAGACCAAACATTGGTACCTGCCCCTTGACCGGCATGAAGCATGGCTGCGCGAATGGATTCTTGAAAACCACAAGGAATGGAAACCCAATGTATACGGACAGTGCAAAAGCTGGCTGGACATGGGACTGCAGCCCCGTGCCGTGAGCCGCGACCTGAACTGGGGCATCCCGGTACCGGTGGCCGGGGCCGAAGGCAAAGTGCTTTACGTGTGGTTCGATGCTCCTATCGGCTACATATCGAACACAAAGGAACTGCTGCCCGACTCGTGGGAAAAGTGGTGGAAAGACGAAGACACCCGTCTGGTACACTTCATCGGCAAGGACAACATTGTGTTCCACTGCATTGTGTTCCCGGCCATGCTGAAAGCCGAAGGCTCGTACATTCTGCCCGACAACGTGCCGGCCAACGAATTCCTCAACCTCGAAGGAGACAAAATATCCACCTCGCGCAACTGGGCGGTGTGGTTGCATGAATATCTGGCGGACTTCCCCGGCAAGCAGGACGTGCTGCGCTATGTGCTGACGGCCAATGCACCCGAAACGAAAGACAACGACTTCACCTGGAAAGATTTCCAGGCACGCAACAACAACGAACTGGTAGCCATATACGGAAACTTCATCAACCGTGCACTCGTACTCACCCACAAGTATTTTGAAGGGAAAGTGCCGGCCGCCGGCGAACTGACCGACTACGACCGGCAGACGCTGGACGAGTTTGCCGGAGTAAAAGCCGAAATGGAACGCATGCTCGACAATTTCCGTTTCCGCGATGCACAGAAAGAAGCCATGAACCTGGCACGCATCGGCAACAAATACCTGGCCGACACCGAACCTTGGAAACTGGCCAAAACCGACATGGCACGGGTGGCAACCATCATGAACCTGAGTCTGCAGATTGCTGCAAACCTTGCCATTGCGTTCGAACCGTTCCTGCCTTTCTCTTCGAAAAAATTGCGCGACATGTTGCACATGGACACGTTCCGCTGGGCCGATCTTGGCAAAACCGACCTGCTACAACCCGGCACGCAACTTGACTCGCCCGAACTGTTGTTCGAAAAAATAGAAGATGCAGCCATCGAAGCACAGATACAAAAACTGCTCGACACAAAAAAGGCCAACGAACTGGCTGCCCATAAAGCAGAACCGGTGAAGGCCAATGTACCTTTCGAAGACTTTGAAAAGGTCGACATTCGTGTAGGAACCGTGCTCGACTGCCGCCCGGTACCTAAGTCAAAGAAGCTGCTGCAATTCCGCATTGCCGATGGATTGGCCGAACGCACCATCTGCTCGGGCATAGCACAATACTATCCCAACCCGGAAGAACTGGTCGGCACACAGGTATGCTTCATTGCCAACTTTGAACCTCGCAAACTCATGGGTATCACCAGCGAAGGCATGATACTCTCGGCTGTCGATGCCGATGGCAAACTGGTGTTGGTACAACCCCGAGCCAAAGTAGCCGACGGATCGTGCGTAGGGTAAAACTATTTTCTTCATGGGACCGTTCAATCTATGTCTACGTTTGAACGGCCCCGTTATTTTATCTCCCTCAAAAGACAAACATGTTAAAAGAACCCGTTCTTCTTCCACCCGAGTGGGCCCCGCAAAGGTTTGTGCAGCTGACATGGCCACATGCCGACAGCGATTGGGCCTATATGCTTGATGAAGTGTGCGCTTGTTTCGTCCGCATTGCGCAGGAAATATCCAAACGCGAGGACTTGCTCATTGTGTGTGCATCGGAACAGGAAGTGCGCAGGCAACTTGCCGCTGCCGATACAGACACGTCCCGCATCCGTTTGGTGGAAATACCAAGCAACGACACGTGGGCACGCGACCACGGAGGCATCACCGTGTTCAATAACGGCAAACGGCAAGTGCTCGACTTCACGTTCAACGGATGGGGCATGAAGTTTGCCGCCAATAAAGACAACCAGATTACCCGTCAACTGTTCGAAAAAGGTATGTTCGCTCCTGATACCGAATACGTCAATCGGCTCGGTTTCGTACTTGAAGGCGGCAGCATTGAAAGCGACGGCAAAGGAACCTTGCTCACCACCGCCGAATGCCTGTTGTCGGACAACCGCAACAACCGCTCCGAAAAAGAAATCGAGGAAGTGCTGAAAAATGTGTTCGGAATAGAACGAGTGCTTTGGCTGCGACATGGCTATCTGGCCGGTGACGACACCGACAGTCATGTGGATACGCTGGCACGTTTCTGCTCGCCTGAAACAATCGCTTATGTACAATGCACCGACCCGCAGGATGAGCATTACAATGAACTGAAGCTGATGGAAGAGGAACTACAACGCTTCCGCACGCTTGATGGCACTCCCTACCAATTATTGCCTTTGCCCATGGCCGATGCTGTATGGGAAAACGGCGAACGCCTGCCGGCAACCTATGCCAACTTCCTTATCATGAACGGTGCAGTACTGCTTCCCGTATATGGTTCAATCAAGGATAGTATAGCCAAAGAACAACTGAAAAAAGCATTCCCCGACCGCAAGATAGTCAGCATCGATTGCCGGGCCTTAATTAAACAGCATGGCTCACTGCATTGTGTCACCATGCAGTATGTGTAAATCATCCCTAAAGTGAAATTGTCCGTTAAACAAAATGAAAGTAGCACTCATTCAACAAAGCAACACGGCCAATGTAACGGCCAACATACAAAAATTAGAAAACAACATCCGTACATGTGCAGCACAAGGAGCCGAACTCATCGTCATGCAGGAATTGCACAACGGCCTGTATTTCTGTCAAACGGAAGATCCGGAAACGTTCAATCTCGCCGAAAGCATTCCCGGCCCATCAACCGAACGATTCGGACAGTTGGCTAAAGAGCTACAGGTCGTCCTGGTGCTTTCACTTTTTGAAAAGCGGGCTGCCGGATTGTATCATAACACAGCTGTCGTCATAGAAAAAGATGGAAGCATTGCCGGAATGTATCGCAAAATGCACATTCCCGATGATCCCGCTTATTATGAAAAATTTTATTTTACACCAGGAGACATCGGCTTTGAACCGATACAAACCTCCGTCGGACGATTGGGTATACTCGTATGCTGGGACCAATGGTATCCGGAAGCCGCCCGGCTCATGGCCATGGCTGGAGCCGAAATGCTAATCTACCCTACTGCCATCGGTTGGGAAAGCACCGATTCTGCCTGTGAAAAAGAACGGCAATTGGGAGCATGGGTTACAGTGCAACGCGGACATGCCGTGGCCAACGGACTGCATGTGATTTCATGCAATCGCGTAGGACACGAACCCGACCCATCGGGCTCGACAAACGGCATATTATTCTGGGGCAATAGCTTTATTGCCGGGCCACAGGGTGAACTGCTTGTACAAGCTTCCAACGACCGGGAAGAAAATATCGTCCTCGACATTGATTTAACCCGTACTGAAACCGTTCGACGTATGTGGCCATTCTTCCGCGACCGAAGAATCGATGCGTTCGGCGACATTACCAAACGCTGGAAATCATAAAAAGTCTTGCAGCAAACCATGTCGGCCCAAAAGTCACTCCGCTTCTATCGACATGGTTTGCATCTGTTCCTTCGATATACCATTTTTCATGCCATATAACGTCCAGTACCGGGTTGATGCCTTCAAGAACATTTTTTTTGAAAGCAACATTGTAGCATGAAATTCTCCGTACTTTTTGTCGGCTACCGATTTGGAAAGTTTTCGGATTGACATCTTGGCTATAAACTTGAACGGAGTATTCAATATGGCCTCTCCTCCACCCAACATTAATGCCGAACCAAAAGCATAATGATTCTGTTTACAGAAAAATCGTATCATCCTGACTGCCACTGCATTCTGCTGATATTCCAAGAAGCCGCAATTGACCAACATCGAGATAACCGGCTTCTGCATAGGCGGATTTGCTTCCAACGACTTCAAGAAATTCAACAATCCTACCGGTAATGCATCCGCATATAACGGAAAAACCAGCAACACATCGGAGTATTCGTTCATTCTGGCACACAACTCCAAATGATTGCTTCTAGACAGATTAAAATAGTCTGCTTTCCGTTTACAATACTTTACAAACAGTTCCGCATAAGATTTCGAATTGGATTTCGGAGCCCGAGGACTACCATTTATTATCATTATCTTTTCCATGTTTCCAATACTTTTTCCACTGCTTTGTCAAGCATATTTTCTGTCACAAAAATAACCTCATAACTCTTAAAATTCATGTTATGGGCATTACGTTGAACCAACTGATTGAAAATTTCCTTTTCTTCTTCCACTATATCACCATAAGCAATGATAGTTGCACTTTTCTCTGCTACCAAACGCTGCACGTGATGGGTCTCACCTTCATGTATCCGAATAAACGCCTGCTGAATCGGAATTGCCCTTTCCAACATAGTCTTCATCACCGTATCATAACCGCCATACCGAATATGGCTCACATACAGCAACGTATCACTTTGTGCAATATAAGGATACACTTTGGTAGCATCGTCACGAATCACACAACGGCCTGGTGTTTTTGTCCAACAGCCAAAGCAGCCGATACAATTGGCTATTTTCAAAGCCGACAAATCTACATATTTGATTTCTTCTTTATCCGGCAGGACAATATCAAGTGGTTTGTCACTCAAAATTAATTTCATAAATCGATTATTTGTGTATTTATTTGATATAACACATTATTCCACTTATTTGTTCGCGCTTAAAATCAACCGGATGCATACCAGCATGCTTTTAAGACAACGACAAAGGCTTTTTCTGAAACATACAGCAACACAACTCAATTCTCATCAGTCCGTGACGTATAAATGCTCCCTTCTTTTTACTTTAAAGAATCAAGACTACCATTTTTAAGAAAAATTTAAACTGCTTCGTTACAAATCATATCATTTTTTGCTATTTTTGTAACCAAAAATGTAAATATTCAAACAAAAAGACAATCAAAAATGGAAAAAATTCGTGTAGCCATCGTTGGATATGGCAATATAGGAAAAGCCACACTTGAAGCTGTAAAAGCAGCCCCTGACTTTGAATTGATAGGGGTTGTGCGCCGTTCATTATCATACACCACTCCGGTTGAACTGACAGGTATAAACGTGGTTGACAATATCACCAAACTGGATAAGGTTGATGTTGCCATTCTTTGTACTCCAACACGTAACGTTCCACAATATGCCAAAGAGTATTTGGCAATGGGAATCCGTACGGTTGACAGTTATGACATACACACCGGCATATGGGATTTGCGTCAAGACCTCGATGAAATAGCCAAAGCAAACAACGCAGCTGCTATCATTTCCGCTGGTTGGGACCCCGGAAGCGATTCTGTAGTTCGCGCGTTGCTCGAAGCAATCGCTCCCAAAGGCATCACATACACCAATTTCGGTCCCGGCATGAGTATGGGGCACACAGTTGCTGTAAAGTCAATCAAAGGTGTACGCAATGCACTTTCCATGACTATTCCACTGGGCACAAGCATTCACCGCCGCATGGTATATATTGAAGTAGAAGATGGATACAATTTTGATGACATTGCCCATACCATCAAGGCAGATCCTTATTTCCGGCACGATGAAACCCATATCATACAAGTGGACGATGTTGATGCATTAAAAGACATGGGACATGGTGTAAATCTGGTACGCAAAGGGGTTTCCGGCACCACCCAAAACCAGCTTTTTGAATTTAACATGAAAATAAACAACCCGGCATTAACCGCACAAATTCTGGTGGCATGTTCTCGTGCTGTCATGAAAGCCCGTCCTGGAGCCTACACCATGATTGAAATCCCGGTCATTGACATGCTTTACGGAAACAAGGAAAGTCTTATCAAACGATTGGTATAAAACAAAACGAACTGTTGCATTGCCAAACGGTTGTCTATACTGACTTACAATGAAACTCATAGTTTTCATACATACCCAAATAAAAAAGAGAGTATTCAATGCTTTTTTATCAGTGTTATGACAGAACGGGAAAAAATGCTTGCCGGAGAAGTGTATGACTGCGGAGACGAACAGTTGCTCGAACGATGGATGTATGCCAAGAAACTACAATCGGAATACAACGCTACCGACGTGAAAGACAAGGAAAAACAGGACAAATTATTGAATGAATTACTTGGTAGTCGAGGAGAACACGTTTGGATTGCTCCTCCCTTTTTCATCGATTACGGAGAAAACATACACATAGGAAAAAACGTAGAAATAAATATGAACTGCGTTTTCCTTGACTGTAACACCATAACGATAGGAGATTTTTCTGGCATAGGTCCCGGAGTCCACATATACACGGTCTTTCATCCCACCAATCCGCTGGAACGCATGAGTGAAGGCAGTAACTTCTGGAAATCGAGGACCGCTCCTGTCAATATTGGAAAAAACGTATGGATAGGTGGAGGTTGTATCATTTTACCCGGAATAACCATTGGAGATGGTACAATCATCGGAGCCGGAAGCGTTGTAACAAAATCCATACCCGGCAATTGTGTCGCTGTAGGCAATCCTTGCAAGGTAATAAGAAAGCTATAATAAGCGCCTATATTATTCAGCATTTGTGTGAATGAGATGACTTCTTGTCTTTCTCATTCACACATTTTTTTGTCAGTAACAGACCAAGTTATGCTTTGCTGCATATCAAATATCATCAAACGAGAGTTCTGTCGTTTTTCTGAATCCTGTCCCTGTATAAGTAGCCACTAGCTGACCGGCCTCATTACGCACTTGCACTTCACAATTCGATAACTTGCTATGATCAAACACTTCACGTGCTTCGGCATACAGATATCCTTCGCGTTCGGAACGAAAATAATTCATCGAGGCATTAATGGAGAACGTAAGATGCCCTCCTGCATTGCTGGCAACACCAAAAACAAAGTCGGCTAACGTAAAGATAGCACCTCCCTGACACACCCCACCTGCATTCAAATGCTCTGGAGTTATCTTCATACGAGCTTTGGCATACCCAGGTCTAACTTCCAGTAATTCCACTCCTGCATTGTATGCAAATCGGTCGTTTCTGAAATATTCTTTTATTTTCATAAAAACATATTTATTATACACATCATAAATTCTTCATATCTCCCCCCTGGCCACATGCAGCGATTTTCATTGTCTTGCATAACACGCACGGAGGCCCAAAACAACTCCATAGAAAAGAAAATTCTTTTCTTTTAGTCTGTAAACAAATCACTTATCCTGTCTATTCATACAAAATGGCAACTTTTACAACAGTTTACATTATCTTTGCAAGCAGATATAAACAAGTAGCTTATGATATTTTATTTCTCAGGTACCGGCAATTCTCATTGGGTTGCCAAACAAATAGGACTTGCTTTCAATGACCAGATAATATCCATTGCCGATGAACTGAACACCACAAACGGGCTCCTTCGGTATACCTTGAAAGAGAACGAACGGGTATTTTTTGTGTTCCCGGTCCACTCATGGGGGCCGGCTGTTTTAGTCAAGCGTTTCATCTCACGACTGTCGTTCGACAACTATGCAGGCCAAGCTATATATGCCATCTGCACTTGTGGCGACAATTGTGGATATACCGACCGAATGCTGAAAAAGACTTTGTCAAAACGGGGACTCCTGCTGACTAAAACATACTCTATACAAATGCCCAACAATTACATCTTGATGAAAGGGTTCGGAGTTGATGACAAAGATACAGAAACAAGCAAACTAACGGCGGCTCCAAAACTGTTGGACGAAATCATAACCGACATACGCACCGACCAGCATAAAACGTTCTACATTACAGGCAGCAAACCATTTTTAAAAAGCTACATTATACATCCCCTGTTCTGCTCTTTTGTCGTAGGGAAAAATAAATTTTACGCAACCGACGCATGTACATCCTGCGGTTTATGTGCAAAATTATGTCCTACAAAAACAATTGTCATGCAAAACGGCCACCCGACATGGAAAGATACCTGCATACAATGTACCGCATGCATCCACCATTGTCCTGTCAGAGCAATAGAGTATGGCGACATAACCCAAAATCAGGGAAGATATGTACACAAAGAAATTTCAGGCAAGTCAACAACAGGCAATTAAACCTACGCCAAACGACTTGTCTCGCAGCCTTTGTTTTCGAACTTTTTCCGCCACAGGTCGTTTCCGGAATCGGTTTCATTTACCTATCAATACCGTTGCATAAGCAGCAATACCTTCTTTTCTTCCTACAAAGCCCATCTTTTCCATCGTTGTCGCTTTTATGGAAATGCAATCCTTGTCTGTGCCCATCACTTCGGCCAGACAAGCTTGCATAGCTTCCACATGCGGATTGATTTTAGGCTGTTCGGCACATATCGTGCAATCGGCATTGCCAAATTCATATCCCCGTTCCCTCAAAAGCCCCATGGTCTTCCTCAACAATATCTTGCTGTCGATATTCTTGCATTCTGCATCTGTATCCGGAAAATGAAAGCCTATATCACGCAGGTTTGCCGCCCCTAACAAGGCATCGCACAAAGCATGAATAAGTACATCGGCATCCGAATGCCCCAACAATCCTTTCTCATATTCTATTTTGACACCCCCCAACCACAGTTCACGTCCGGGTGCAAATACATGAACATCATAGCCAAAACCAACACGTATATTCATAAATGACCGAATAAATAAAATAAGCCTCCTCCGAAGACAGGAAGAGGCTTATTGTGTTTATACTGATTTTTAGTCTGCCAAAGCTTTCAACCCAAACATATCAAATGAAAGAGATATGCGTAATGTATTGTTCAAAGGGTTGGCAGGTGATGTGGCAATAACATAACCTGCATCCAACTGGAACACGTTCAACTTGAAACCTGCACCGGCCGTAAAATACTTACGACCTCCTTTGCTTATATGTTCATTGAAATAACCTGCACGCACAAAAAATTGCTTATTGTACGAATATTCCAAACCGGCAGACCAAGTGATTTCGCGCATTTCCTCACCAAAAGAAGAATCAGCGAACGAATTGAAAATACCAGCAATAGGAGACATCGTTCCATATTCATCAGCATATTTTCCTTTTCGGGTAATGATCAACAGTTTGTTTACATCGGCATTGATTGACAAACTATTATAGTCATCAAAAGGAATTTCGAACGAACCTCCCAAACGGAAATTGGTCGGAAGATAGTTCTTGGTTACACCTTCATCGTAGCTGACGGTTGTACCTATATTGGATATGTTCAAACCGAAAGCCAGTTTGGCATCTCCGGTAGACAAGGTAATCGGAGTCTGATAATAGGCAGCAATGTCTGCAGAAACCGCATTGGCCGGATAAGTCTGGTCTGTTTCTGCATTCGTTGCCGGCACATTCAAGTCACCACGAATGTAACGGAAGGCCACTGCTGCAGAAAAATGTTCCGACAACTTACGCGAATAAGCCAAGTCAACGGCAAATTCATTAGGATTCGCAATAAATCCATTATCATATTCATTCTCTCTCAACGTCACATTACCCATAGAAAAATAACGGAACGAAGCACTGAATGCCTGCAAGTCACCCAATTTCCAATATCCGCACACATAACCGAGATTGATATCTTCCACCAACGTACGCAACCAAGGTGTATAAGAAAAGGCAAAGCCCACCTTGCTTTCCATAAAAGCATATTTGGACGGATTCCAGTGTTGTGAAAACACATCGGGAGTAGTGGCAGCTCCCACATCGCCCATGCCACCGCCTCTCGCATCCGGAGCGATTGAAAGCGAAGGTATAGCCGAATACAATGGATTCAAATTGGAATCCCATTTATTACCAACCGGATCTTCTGCGTTAACTGCCAAAAAGGAAGTAACGCCCAATAATGAAATTAAAATCTTTTTTTTCATTCGTAATTTAAACTGTTATTGTTTTCTATCTATTTTATCATTTATTCAAATCGCTTCTATATTTCTCCGATTTGACAATAAAAACGGTATATCCCCATTTTTATTGCCTCACTGCACCATAATTTTATATGATTCTGTCAAAACTGTTCCTGACTTTGTATAAACACTTGTACGCAACACATATACACCTTCAGGAGCTACTCCTCCTTCCGAATTCAAGACATTCCACGAAACGGCATCCAAGCCATCTTGCTCCTGTGTCCAAATTCTTCTGCCCGACAAGTCAAATATATCCAAAGTGACCCGTTCCACCTCATTGCTTTCAGGATATGTGATCCGGATATTGGCTATCGATTTTACCGGATTCGGGTAGCACAACACGGAGAAGCCCGAAGGTTCTTTCCGCCCGGCAACCACTTCATACTCCAATGTTTTTACAGTTGAATTACCCAACAAGTCCCAGGCTCTAAGCATCAGCACATGCTTTCCCTCCGCTTGTTCGGGCAGAGGATACATAACACTTCCCGTTCTGTAGTCACCGGATAAGGTTTCATAATGTTCTCCCAAAGGATACCAATATTCATTGTCTAAACACAACATCAAGTCATGTCCGGGAGTGACACTATACAGACTGATTCCATTCGGATCATACAAATCGGCAAAAAACACAGGTTCCTCATTCACCACATCACCCGAAACAAACGTTTCATCATTCAAATACAACGACACATCCGGTCCAGTGGTATCATCCACAAAATCTTCATTATAACCACCTATGATAAAGTCATTAAAATATCCCTGCGCTTCACCTCTCACACTGTCCAAAGCATAAAAAATAAAATTACCTTTACCGTAATTATATTTGATATCCTTCGGGAGCATGAACGTGTACTCAAATTCACCGTCCTTTACTTTGGCTTTTCCTATCGACACAACCGTACGATCCTTATATGAATAAGGTGTGTTACTTCCATTTGCCAAGGTTTTCCGCCGTTCTTCTTTATCCTGCAAAGTGATTTCCACTTCTCCGTTAAAATCATTCCGTTGTTCCCCTTGCACGTCGGCAATAAATCCCTTTAACGTTGCAACTGACATAGCTTTCAGTGTGTCATTTCCCTGACGGTCTGTCAAGTCGGCCACACGAACAGAAAAGTCTGTCGGATAATGCAGCCTTACAGCCGGGTCACCAAAATAAACATAAGACAACGTGTTAGGACCAATACGGTTCATATCGCCAAAAGAAACATTCTTTGCTTGCCTTACAGCATCGCCGACTGTTAAATGATTCTTCTTTGAAAGTGCAACCACAGAATCCAAAAAATGCTTCACTATGGTCTCATTATAATTCTGATACACCGTACGTGTTGCCGAAAATACTCCGATAGCACCTCCTTGAGGATTTTTCAAAAGTGCTTCTCCGGCTGTTATATACTCTCTGTCGAAACGGGAAAATTCACATGTTCCCGACACAAACAGAGGATAATAGGCATTATCAAACGACTGTATTTCGGAAAGGTTCAATATGTCTCCCCAACCGTTCACGGTACCATGCCCCATATAATTGACCAAAAGCAAGCCGGAAGCCATCAAATCCTGAAAATGACGTTTTGCGGTAGGATAACCTCCACCCTGTCCATCATACTGGTATGCATCCAACAATATCTTATTGATTTTGAAACCAGGATATGCACGGTTTATATTATCGGCAAAACCATCAACCTGACGCATGTGGCTGCCACTATCACCATCATCACCTATAAAGCACAGCTGGTTTCTCCACGAACCATAATCTTCCCCTTTCATGTAACGGATGGTTTTATCCACCACATTCTTGGCTTCATCTGCTGTTCGCACCGGGAAACGGCCAATGCCTATATCAATCCGGTCTTTTCCCCCAATGCTGGTTCCTTCCTTATCATCCAACAGGCCAAAGTAATCATCGGTTGCATATGCTTTGGTACTGTTGGTCGAAGCTGAAGCCTGAAACGTAAGCAAGAATCTGTCACCCGAAGCACTTAACCGTCCACGATTGTCAAATGAGCCTTTGCCTATCAACAACAGATATTTCAACTTATCAGCCGTACTGTTTCCATAACGGTCATACAACATTTTACACACCCTGCGATAAGCCGTTGCATCAGGGGTTCCCGAAGAAAATTCATTATAAACCTCGTTGGCAGTAACAACACTTACTTTCAGTCCGTTATTATACTCCGCATGTGCCTGTGCCAAGCGTTCGGCTTCCGATTTAAAATTTTCATGTGTAATGATCAACATGTCGGTCGGTCCCATGGCATGCAGATTTTGATTCGGAACTTCATCCAGCAAACTTGCGGAAGGAATGTCGTCTACGGATTCGAGATCAATGGCAACATAAGATTTCACACGACTTGCCTCATCGATAAACTCCACGGCTTGCCCTGCATGTTGTGCAGACAATTGTTGCACCTGCTGGGGGTCTGTCACATCCCATACACATACGTTCCTGCTGCCATTTGCCTGCAACTGATAACAGTTATACGTCGCAGATGCTATGTCTTTGTTATGAAACATCATGAAAGCGCCTTCCAATGCCAACTTGCGACGTACGTTTATTTCAAGGAAATTCAAATACCCCGTTGCCGTAGCCTCCTTGTCATTGCTGAAACCCAGCGAAAAAGCCAAGTGCTCCTCACCATTCGAATTGTAGGAAAAACACGTGTCGCGTGGAGTCACTATATCATAGTTGTATCGTCCATCGACCTGCAATTTATGTGACAAGGAACCATGGGTCAATGAAAAAGTAGAGACATTGTTTTTTGTCACCTTTCCATTTCCATCCACCGTTTTGGTTGAATTGTTGATGACATCAAGCCGCACCCGCATGTTTGTCTCCGAAAGCATATTGGGAAAGTCAAAGGAAACATCCAACCTGTCACCTACTGCCAATTTCTCGCCATACAATTCACGTCCCGCTTTTACGGGTGAATACAACTCTTCTTCATGAACAGCATAGTCAGTAAACTCTGTCATCAGTTTGGCGTTTCCCGATGTTACGGGAGGCTGCTCGACAATGCGTTTTCTTTCCCCTATATCATCTGATGTCACAAAATAACATCCATAATCTGCGTAAGGGTTCGTCGTATGCACAAACATGTCCAGTCCGGCATCATACGTCCAGCGGGTGACTCCCTGAGCATAAAACAATATGGCACTGCCCGTATCATAAACAGCTATCTCGGGCAAATCATCCGGCATTGCCTTTGTGAAATCCTCGTCCAAAACCGCACCACCATATCCAAATACTCTCACATTTTCCGGATCGATGCCTTTAGCCTGCAGTTGTGCGTATGTCAATTTATACACACCGCTTTCTCTAATCTGCACCCTCACAAAACGGCCTTCCGCAAGTACAGATTTATCCGCAAACACATGGACCGATGCGTGGCAAAGCAACGTGCCACAAAGCAACAATAACGCAAGCAGTATTTTTCTACACTCCAACCTCAAATTATACTCCACCACCCTATTTTACCTTAAAATCAAACATTTTTTCATTTCCAATATATCCTTCGAGCCGGTCATCTATTTCCACTTTCCCCACCCCGACCGGAGTGCCCGTAAAAAGGATATCTCCTATTTTCAATGTAAAAAAACGGCTTACATAAGCAATCAGTTCATCTACCGAAAATATCATATCGGCCGTATTTCCCTGTTGTACAGTCCGTCCGTTTATGTCGAGCCGAAAACTCAACTGCTGCACATTGCCCAAACGGTCCAACGGAACGAATTCACTGACTACAGCCGAGCCATCAAAGCCCTTGCACAGTTCCCATGGCTTGCCTGCCGCCCGCAATTCACGTTGCAAGTCACGGGCCGTAAAGTCAACGCCCAAACCGACTTCCGAGTAATACCGACAGGCAAAACGGGGAGCTATGTTCTTTCCCAAGCGATTGATCCGGACAATAAGTTCCGTTTCATAATGCAGTTCATGAGTGAAATCGGGAATGAAAAACGGCTTGTTGTTGCGCAGCAAGGCCGTGTCCGGTTTCAAGAATACTACCGGCTCCTCCGGATTTTCACAATCCAATTCTTTGTTGTGTTCCCGATAATTATGCCCTATCGCAATGATTTTCATTGTTTGCCTGTTCGAGTTTTCTGTTCTATTTCATTAATGGTATTCAAGCGGTTGAACATAACAGCCAAATGAGCATATATGGAGGTATTCTGCACCACCACATTTTCAGGCACCCGTATGCGGAACGGTGTAAAGTTCCACACAGCCTTTATTCCTCCCTCTATCATCATGTCACACACCGACTGGGCTTTCTCCACCGGTACCGTAAGAATTCCTATATCCACCCCTGTCTGTTCCCGCAATTCGGGGAAACGGCTGATGTGATGCACCGGTATGCGGTTTATACTGCTTCCGGCCAGTTCATATTTCACATCAAACCCGGCCACTATCTCCAGACCAAACTGCAGCAAACCGTTATCGTGCAGCAAAGCCCCTCCCAGTCGTCCGACGCCAAACAAAAAAGCCTTGTGCGGATTGGTAAAGCCCAAAAAACGTTCCAGTACACGTACCAGTTCATTCACTTCGTATCCTACCCGCGTACGTCCCGATATATTCACGTATGACAAGTCTTTTGCCACCATAGACGCATCAACGGCAATGTTGTTTGCAATCTGGGTGGACGACAGATACTGTCCGCCATCCTTTTGAACCAGCTGGGCAAACGCCAAATACCACGGCAGACGCCTCAACGTCGGTTCCGGAACATTAAACAGTATGGATACTTGTGCATTTGACATAAAAACAACTTGATAATGACATGCAAAAATAGTATTTTTTCCAAAAAAGCAAACAAAAAAAGGCTACCTGATTTTCATCAAGTAGCCTCGATAATTCCAAATTTGTCGGGGTGAAAGGATTCGAACCTTCGACCCCCTGCTCCCAAAGCAGGTGCGCTAACCGGACTGCGCTACACCCCGTTGCTTTTTCAAAAGCGGTGCAAAAATATAATGTTTTTCCCAACCGGACAAATTATTTTTCATATTTTTGCTTTGACAAACCAACATTCTCACACATTCATCCATGGCCGGCATATACATCCACATACCCTTCTGTGCAAAAAAGTGCAGCTATTGCAGCTTTTACAGTGAACCGAAACAGGAACTCATCCCTCCTTTCATCGATGCCCTCATCGCAGAAATGTCGCTACGGAAAGACTACTTGCCGGACACACGGGTCGATACCGTATATCTGGGCGGAGGCACCCCAAGCCTGCTGAAAAAGGCTGACTTCGAACGCCTGTTCGATGCACTGAACCGGCATTGGCACATAGCACGGGATGCGGAGATAACCATAGAGGCCAACCCGGACGACCTGACCTGCGAATACCTCGGCCAACTGGCAAGCCTCCCGTTCAACCGCATCAGCATGGGCGTACAATCCTTCAACGACCGCTTCCTCCGCCTGCTGAACCGGCGGCACTCCGCACGGCAAGCATCACTGGCCATAAGCCATGCACAGCAGGCCGGCTTCGGAAACATCAGCATCGACCTTATGTACGGACTGCCCGGCCAGACCCTGGATGACTGGAGCCGCGACCTGGACACGGCCCTGCATGCGGGCGTGCAGCACCTTTCGGCCTACGGACTGAGCTACGAGGAGGGAACGCCGATGTACCGCCTGCTCACCGCCGGCAGACTGTCCGCCGTGGGCGACGATGAGATGAACGCCATGTACCGCCTGCTGCTGCAACGCACCGGAGAGAACGGACTGGAGGCCTACGAAATATCCAACTTTGCACGCCCCGGATGCCGTTCGAGGCACAACTCGGCCTACTGGGAACAGGTGCCCTACATAGGATTGGGCCCTTCGGCACACTCGTTCGACGGACCGTCGCGACAGTGGAACGTGAGTTCCATCGCCGGATACCTGCAGGCCATCCAATCCGGCTCGGTGCCCGCCGAAAAGGAGACCTTGTCTGCCGACGAACGCTACAACGACTTCGTCATGCTCTCGCTGCGGACGGCGAAAGGCATTGACACGGAGCGGCTGGAACGTCTGTTCGGAAGCGAACGGACCGAGTATTGCCTGAAAAACATCCGGCCGTTCATCCGCACGGGCCATGCGCTGATGGCAGACGGCTGCATACGGCTCGGCGTCGAGGGCATACTCATCTCCAACCTCATCATGAGCGAGCTGATGAGGGTGTGATGCGCCCCACTCCCACTCACCGCCAACGGGCTTCCACCCCAAACCTGCGGAAACATTTTCCCAAATGATGCCCAACTATTTTCCTTATGATGCTCATCCATTCTTCCGAAGATGCCAAGCAATTCTTCCGAAGATACCTGTCTATTCTTAAAACTGCGGCGTGGTTTGTAAAAACTGCACCGTAGTTTGTATAAACTACACCGTAGTTTTTGAAAACTGCGCTTTAGTTTGTACTTTTGTTGAGCATCTTCGGAAGAATGGATGAGCATCATTGGAAGAATGGGCCGGCATCTCCGGAAAAATCGGTCGGCATCATCCAAAGAATAAGTCAGCATCATTGAAAGGATATCAACATAAAGAAAGACACATAATATTAAGGTAAAAACGGACAAGGACATGGCAACAACGGAAAGGAAACGGCCCGGCCGCCATGCCCCTCCTTTTGTGGAACGACAGAAACAGTTACAAGTATGGCTTACTACAAAATGCATGAAGTTGCGGGTCTTGACCCGGAAAGAAGAAAAAAATATCCGCGCATGACGGGCGGACGGGTGGTGTCGACCGATGAATTTGCCAGGCGGGTGTGCGCCGAAAGCACCTTCAACCCGGGCGAAGTGAAAGGCATCATTGCCTCGATGTGCCGGTGGATGGCGTGGGAAATGTGCAGCGGCAACCGCGTGAAACTTGACGGTGTGGGCATCTTCTCCGCCTCGCTGGGGCTGGTGGAACATGCCGAGCCCGAATGCGCGGGCGACAGCACGAAACGCAACGCCCGAAGCATCCGGGTGAAGGGCATCAACTACCGCGCCGACAAGGAGCTGATAAGCATGACCGACCAAGGCCTGCAGCTGGAACGCTCGCCCTACAAGGCGGGGAAATCGTCCACACGCTACACCCCCGAACAGCGGCTGGCACGTGCGTTGGACTACCTCGGCTCGCACCCCTTCCTCACCGTGCAGGCCTACTGCGAACTGACGGGACTGTGCGCCACACCCGCACGCGAGGAACTGCGCCGCTGGGCCAGCACCGAAGGAAGCGGCATCGGGGCGGCCGGAGCGGGAAGCCACCGGGTGTATGTCAAGCGATGACCGCTTTTTCGGAGGATGTTTGGTGCGGTGTGTAAAAAACACTATTTTTGCACCTATAATAAAATGACGGGCTGTCGAGGCCCGTCCCCATTACTTATCCGAACACAAGAAACATGGAAAAAGCGAAACATATCCGCCGGACGATATTCATTGTCTTCTGGTCACTGTTCCTGGCAGGCGTGCTGTGCCTCGTGCTGATATTCACCTCCATCAACAAAGGCTGGATTGGCTACCTGCCCCCGTTGGACGAATTGCAGAACCCGCAGAACAAGTATGCCACCGAAATATACTCGTCGGACATGGAGGTGCTCGGACGCTTCTTCACCGGCAACGACAACCGCGTGGGCGTGACCTACGAAGGCATATCGCCCAACGTTATCCGGGCATTGATTGCCACGGAGGACGAACGTTTCTACCGCCACTCGGGCATCGACGCCAAGGCATTGGGACGGGCCATTGTGTTGACCGGTATCCTGCAACGCAAGAATGCCGGCGGAGGCAGTACCCTCACGCAGCAACTGGCCAAACAGCTGTATTCGCCCACCAGCAACAGCGTGCTGGAACGCATGCTGCAGAAGCCGATAGAATGGGTCATAGCCGTGAAGCTGGAAAAGCTGTACAGCAAGGAAGAAATCATCACCATGTACCTGAACCAGTACGACTTCAACTACAATGCAGTAGGCATCAAGTCGGCGGCTCAGGTCTACTTCAGCAAGACCCCCGACAACCTTTCCATTGAAGAGGCCGCGACCCTGGTGGGCATGTGCAAGAATTCATCGCTTTACAACCCCATCCGCCGCAACGAGCTGACCCTGCAACGCCGCAACGTGGTGTTGGGGCAAATGCTGAAACAGGACTACATCACCCGGCAGCAGTACGACTCGCTCTGCCAGCTGCCCCTCGAGGTCAAGTTCAGCCGGCTGGACCACAACATGGGGATAGCCCGTTACTTCAGGGAATACCTGCGCGGCGTGCTCACGGCCAAGGAACCCAAGGCCGACCAATATCCGGCGTGGATGAAACAGGAATACGAAGATGACCTGTGGGAATGGAACAACAATCCGCTGTATGGCTTCTGCAACAAGAACAAGAAGGCCGACGGCACTCCCTACAACCTGTACACCGATGGGCTGAAAATATACACCACCATCGATGCGCGCATGCAGCGATATGCCGAAGAAGCCGTAAAAGAGCACATGCAGGCACTGCAGAAGCAGTTCACCGAAGAGAAGAAAGGCAACCGGAACGCTCCTTTTTCGAAAGCCATCAGCACGGACGAAGCAAACGCCATCATGCATCGGGCCATGCAGCAGTCGGAACGGTTCAGACAAATGAAAGCGGCCAAAAAGACAGAAAAGGAAATAGAGGCAGCCTTCAACACACCCGTGGAAATGAACGTGTTCTCCTATAACGGGCGGATTGATACTGTCATGAGCCCCATGGACTCCATACGTTACCACAAGTTTTTCCTGCGCTGCGGCATGCTGTCGGTCGATGCCCGCAACGGACATGTGAAAGCCTACATCGGCGGCCCCGACTACAACCAGTTCAAGTATGACATGGCAACCTCAGGACGTCGTCAGGTAGGTTCCACCATCAAGCCATTCCTGTATACGCTGGCCATGGAAGAAGGCATGAGCCCCTGCGATGAAGTGGTCAACGAACCTATCACCATTATGACCGAAAGCGGGACAGCATGGACACCGAAAAACGACTCCAAAGCACGCATCGGAGAGCGCATCACCTTGCGTTGGGGTCTTGCCCAGTCAAACAACTGGACATCGGCCTACCTCATGAGCCTGTTCACCCCGCAGTCGTTCGTGAACCTGCTGCGCTCATTCGGCATACGGGGCAGCATAGACCCGGTTTATTCCCTGGCGTTGGGCACCTGCGACATTTCGGTCAAGGAAATGGTCGGCGCCTATACGGCATTCCCCAACAAGGGCATTCGGATAGAACCTCTGTACGTCACACGGATTGAAGATGCCAACGGGAACACCATTGCCACCTTCTCTCCCCAAATGCAGGAGATATTCAGTGAAACAACTTCCTATAAAATGGTTTCCATGCTGCAAAACGTCATTGACCACGGCAGCGGACGCCGCATACGTTTCCGCTACGGATTGCGCATGCCGATGGGAGGGAAAACCGGTACGACCCAAAACCACTCCGACGGTTGGTTCATGGGCTTTACACCCAAACTGGTTTCAGGCGTATGGACCGGAGGCGAAGACCGCTCCATACACTTCGACCGCCTTTCGGACGGACAAGGTGCGAACATGGCATTGCCCATATGGGCCTTGTACATGAAGAAGGTGCTGGCTGACCCGGAACTGGAATACTCCGTTGATGATGAGTTTGACATGCCCGGAACATTCAATCCCAATGCAGGATGCCGGTCAGACGATTTCTAAGTTCCAACTATGAAAAGGGCTTGATTCTATGATACGACTTTTTTCAAATAACCCCATATTCAACCGGAAGACAAGCCGTTTTGTCATCAGAAAGGGTTGCCTGTTGCTTTTCTTTTTGTTGGGTTGGCAGTACTTGTCGGCCCAATGGAACACGGAACGCATCATGACTATCGGGCGCAATGCACTTTATTTTGAAGATTACGTGCTTTCCATACAGTACTTCAATCAGGTCATCAGCGTAAAGCCCTATCTGGCCGAGCCGTTCATGTACCGTGGCATGGCCAAAGCGCAGTTGGGCGATTTCCAGGGAGCCGACAACGACTGTACGGAGGCCATCACGCGCAATCCCTTCATTCCGCAAGCCTATTACACACGAGGGTTCGCACGCCGCAAATTGGGCTATCTGAATGAGGCTGTATCCGACTTTACCAAGGCTTTGGAGTTCAGCCCGAACAGCGGATTCCTTCTGTTGAACCGAATGGATGCAAAGGCTGCCTTGAAGGACTACGAAGGTGCCATGACCGACTTGAATGAGTATATGCGGCTAAACCCCAAAATAACGGAACTTTATTACGAAAAAGGCCTTTTGCAACTCGCCCTGAAAGACACCATCGGAGCGGAAAAGACCTTTGACCAGTTTGTGAAGACGGACAAAAAAAACAGTCTGGCCTGGAGTGCACGCGCTTTGCTGCGCCTGCAAAAGAACGACCTGGATGGAGCACTGGCCGACTACAACGAAGCTATCCGACTGAAATCGACCTTTGTAGGCGACTATATCAACCGTGGCATCGTCAATGTACAGAAGAACAACTACATGCAGGCATTGGACGACTATGACAAGGCCATAGAAATGGATAAAGACAACACGCTGGCCTACTACAACCGGGCTTTGCTGCGTGCCAACCTCGGAGACAGCAACAATGCCATGGAAGACCTTAACACCGTAATCAAGCAAGATTCCAGTTACATGGAAGCACGTCTGCGCAGAGCGTCACTCGCCTTTGAACTGGGCGACTATCAAACCTCCATTAGTGACTACAACATCATTCTGGACAGCTATCCCGACTTTATTCCGGCCTATACAGGTATAGCCTACGCACAAAAAGAAATGGGTAACCAGACGGAAGCGCAACGATATGCGCAACTGGCCATGGACGTGGAAGAAAAGCTGAAAAACCAAAAGGAACAAGACAAGGAGGAAGAAATTGTAGCCGACAACCAGATAGCCGAAGAAAACCAACAAAGTACCTCCGGCAAGCGTATTGAAATGTTCAACCGTTTCACCGCCCAAAACATGGAGCGGGCCGAAAAAGAATCGAAATACAGCAATGTCACACGCGGTACGGTACAGAACAACTACACCGATTTGGTCAGCGAACGGAACTTCGTGTTGAGTTTTTACGCTAAAAACGACGAACTGCGCCGCACCAATCACTACCACCCGGTTATAGAACTATACAACAAGGAGAAAAAGCTCAGTTCCGTGCTCAAGATAACAAACAATGAAATCCCATTGACAGAGGAACTGGTCACCATGCATTTTGAAGCCATTGACAACATATCATCGGAACTCACAGCACAAACCGATGATGCGGATATCTTTTTCAACAGAGCCATGGAGTTCTCACTGGTACAAGATTTCAGCAGCGCCATTAACGACCTGACCGAAGCCATCCGCCTGCGTCCCGACTTCACATTGGCCTATTTCGCCCGTGCCAACATCAGGTACAAACAAATAGAATATGAGGAAAACACCAACGAACAAACAGAAGCAGACATTGACAGCAAGGAAAAAGAGAAAAAGAAATACAACTTCGATACGGAAATGATTATGCGCGATTACGACAAAGTCATCAGCCTGACTCCCGACTTCCAATATGCCTACTTCAACAAAGCAAACGTATTGGGCACCCTGAAGGATTTCCGCAGTGCCATTTCCTACTACACCAAGGCCATAGAGATAGATCCCGGATTTGCCGAGGCATACTATAACCGAGGGCTGGTGTACATGTTCATCGGAGAAGATGCAAAAGGTATCAATGACCTGAGCAAAGCCGGTGAATTAGGCATATACAAGGTGTATAATCTGATTCAACGTTTCAATCAATAACAGAAATGCACTTGCCGCATCAAAACGTTTTTTCATTTAACCGGTTTAGGGGATATGAATCATACTAAAACATATTTACGCTATCTTTTCATTGCCGTACTTGGCTTTTCAGGTGTATCGCTGCACGCTCAGTTGCTTTGGAAAATAAGCGGTAAGGGACTGGCAGAGCCATCCTACCTTTTCGGAACACATCACATGATACCGATTGCATTTTTAGACAGCGTTCCCGGATTGTTCAAAGCCTTCAACCAATGCGACGCTGTGGTAGGCGAAATGGTGCTGAACAACATAGATGCAAGCGAAAAAATTATGGAAGCATCCATGCTGCCACAAGGCCTGACTATAGACAGCCTGCTGAATGAGCAGGATTATACCCTGGTCGACATGGAACTGAAATCCATGTTCAAAATCGGGCTGAAGGAGCTGGCTCTGATGAAACCTGCGGTCATCCGCACCATGTACGAAACAGAACTCTACCGAAAATATACCGGGTTTTCTGATGACATACAGTCCGACTCCTATTTCCAGCAGGTGGCCGAGCAGAAAAACAAGAAAATAATCGGCCTGGAGGACATAGACACCCAGATAGCCCTGTTGTTCGGAAATACCGACCAGAAACGAGAAGCGTTGCTCCTGGTAGAAACCCTTCTGCATAAAGAAGAAAGTATCCGGGAAATAGAAACGCTGAACTCGCTTTACAAGGCCGGAGAAATAGACAAACTGGTAGAACTGGCCAAAGTGCAAGGTGACCCGTTGTCCATGACTCACGAAGAATACGATCAGCTGATTGACAGCCGTAACCAGAACTGGGTAGAACAATTACCCGAATACATGCACGGGCAGGCTTGCTTCATTGCTGTCGGAGCCATGCATTTGGGAGGAGAAAACGGTCTGATTCACTTGCTCCGGAAAGAAGGATACAAAGTGAAAAGGGTAAAATGACCATACACCAGTGCCATTATTCCTGCAAAAAAACACTTATCGACAAATCTCATAAAGGTTATCAGTACATGCGATACTTAAGAAAACCGGAGTGGTTGAAAACTCAATTCAAAAGCGACCTGAAATTTGAAATGGTCAACCGGATTGTCAAAGAAAACAATCTGCACACCATCTGTTCCAGCGGACGCTGTCCCAACATGTGTGAATGCTGGAACAGGGGAACCGCCACGTTCATGATATTGGGAGATATTTGTACGCGCGGTTGCCGCTTCTGCAACACGATGACAGGCCGTCCTCTCCCACCCGACCCTGAGGAACCGCAGAAAGTAGCCGAATCCATCCGGCTCATGAAGCTGAAACATGCCGTCATCACATCCGTCGACCGCGACGATCTGCCCGACGGCGGGGCAAGGCATTGGGCGGAAACCATCAGAACCATCAAAAGCCTCAACCCGAACACGACATTGGAAGTGCTCATACCCGATTTCAATGCACAAACCGAACTGCTGGATTTGGTGCTGGCCGAAAAGCCCGAAATCATCTCGCATAATTTGGAAACCGTACGCAGACTGACCCCTCAAATCCGCACCAAAGCCCGATATGAGACAAGCCTGCAAGTGCTGGCCTATCTTGCCTCGCAAGGAGCAACGGTAAAGACCGGCATGATGCTTGGTTTGGGAGAGACCGAACAGGAAGTGCTTGAACTTATGGACGATGCCCTACGGGCCGGTTGCTCCATACTGACCATCGGACAATACATGCAACCCTCCCGCAAAAACATAGCCGTGAGCGAATACATACATCCCGACAAATTTGCCGAATACAAACAGACTGGCCTGGAAAAAGGTTTCCGCATAGTGGAAAGCGCACCGCTTGTACGCTCTTCCTATTGTGCCGAGAAACACCTTATTTCATCCTCTTTGTAACCGGACACAATAAAAACAGTAAACTCTTGGATTTTTCACAGCAGGACATAAAATTCATTCCCGGAGTCGGTCCGAAACGTGCCGACATGCTCGCCAAGGAACTAAACATACGCACGGTCGATGATCTGTTGCATCACTATCCTTACAAGTACGTCGACCGCAGCCGTTTTTATTACCTGCACGAAATTACCGAAGACATGCCCTACATACAAGTGCGGGGCAAAATACTGCGTTTCGAACAAGCGGGCGAAGGCCGCAACCAACGGCTCACGGCCCTCTTTACCGACGGGCACAGTTCCATTGAACTGGTATGGTTCAAGGGCATCCGGTTCATTCGCGACAAATACAAGGTCAACACCGAATATGTCATTTTCGGCAAACCCACCCGCTTCAACGGACACTACAACATAGCACACCCCGAGATAGAAGACCTCAATGCGTTTTCCTCGTCCGGCACAAGCGGCCTGCAACCATTCTACAACACCACCGAGAAAATGAAAAACAGCTACATGAACTCAAAAGCCTTGCAAAAAATCATTTTCTCGGTCGTGCAGAACATCTCGCGCAGCGACTGGCCCGAAAGCCTGCCCGAACATGTGTTGAAACGCTATGCACTGCTCAACCTGAAAGAATCGCTGCTCAACATCCACTTTCCGCAAAACGCCCAGGTGCTGCACGCCGCACGCCAACGGCTCAAGTTCGAGGAGCTGTTCTACATACAACTCAGCATTTTGCAACAGACCTCATGGCGCAACCAACATGTGCAGGGCTTCGTATTCGCCCACATCGGCCACTATTTCAACACCTTTTACGAGAAATACCTGCCTTTTGAATTGACCAACGCACAAAAGAGGGTGCTCCGTGAGATTCGCTCCGATGTAGGTTCGGGCAAGCAAATGAACCGCCTGCTGCAAGGCGATGTCGGCAGCGGCAAGACCTTGGTGGCTCTCATGAGCATGCTCATGGCCGTAGACAACGGCTATCAGGCGGCCATGATGGCTCCTACCGAAATTCTGGCCACGCAGCACTACGAATCGCTCAGCCGCATGCTTGGCGACCTCGGGGTGGAAATCGCGCTGCTCAAAGGCTCCACCCGCCCGAAAGACCGTGAAGTGCTGCATGAAAAACTCCGCGACGGCCGGCTGCACATACTCATAGGCACCCACGCCCTGATTGAAGAAACGGTACAGTTCCATAATCTCGGACTGATTATTGTCGACGAGCAACACCGCTTCGGCGTGGAACAACGTGCCCGGCTGTGGAAGAAGAACGACCGCCCCCCGCATGTGCTGGTCATGACGGCCACCCCCATCCCGCGCACATTGGCCATGACCCTTTATGGCGACCTCAGCGTATCCGTCATCGACGAACTGCCTCCCGGACGGAAACCCGTGCAAACCTACCACTATTTCGAAAACAAACGGCAGGCACTGAACGGCTTCATTGCCAAACAAATCAGACAGGGCCGGCAGGTGTACGTAGTGTATCCTCTGATACAGGAATCGGAAAAAATGGACCTCCGCAATCTGGAAGAAGGCTATCAGTACATGCTTGAAACCTTCCCCCAGTACAAGATAAGCATGGTACACGGCAAAATGAAACCCGCCGAGAAAGAATGGCAAATGCAGAAATTCGTATCGGGCGAAACACAAATCATGGTAGCGACCACGGTCATTGAGGTAGGTGTCAATGTGCCGAACGCCTCGGTCATGATTATAGAAAATGCCGAACGGTTCGGTCTGTCCCAACTGCACCAGCTCCGCGGACGCGTAGGCAGAGGCGCCGAACAATCATACTGCATCCTGCTCACCAAGGTCAAACTGACCACCGAAACCCGCAAGCGCATGGAAATCATGGTGCGCACCAACGACGGGTTTGAAATATCCGAAGCCGACCTCCAGCTGCGCGGTCCCGGCGACCTGGACGGCACGCAACAAAGCGGGCTGCCTTTCGACCTGAAAATAGCCGACCTGGGCAAAGACGGGAAAATGCTGGAAATAGCCCGTCAAACCGCCATGGACATACTCGAAAACGACCCCACCCTGCAAAACGAAGAAAACCGGATGCTTGCCGCACAACTCCGCAAAATGCGCAACAAGACATTCAACTGGAGCGCCATAAGCTGAAGAAACCCCTTGCTTGCTTTATCCTGCCTTTTTCACCCGTTTCTTTTGCCTTTTTCAAAATAAACGTTTATTTTTGCCAAAAGTTAATTTATTGTTTTACTTAAAAATTTATTCTACTATGGCACTTTTTTACAACCGGGCGCAAAGACGCAACCCGCAGGACCCCGAAGGTCCGCAGAAATGGTACCCCGTACTCCGCAGCACGGGCATGATTAAACAAAGCGAACTGGCCAAGCTGCTGGCCGACGAAACCACCCTCAACCCCAAGGAAGCCGAAATGGCCATTTACCAGCTGTTCAAGGTCATTGTGCGCGTGCTGTTCACGGGCGCAACCGTTCCGCTGGGCGACATGGGCAGCTTCCGTCTCACCATCTCCACCACCGGCGCCGACACCGAAGCCGAAGCCACAGCCGACAAGGTGAAGCAGGTAAACTTGCGCTTCATGCCTTCGAAAGACCTCAAGCACGAACTGTCGAAAGCCGAGTTCATCTATCTGAAATCCATGTTGTTGGAAACTCCGTCTGCGGACAAACCGTAACCGTGACACTCCCCTCTCCACTGGCATGCCGACGAGTTGGTCAACTCATCTCCGTGAGTTGCCCAACTTGATTGGCTGAGTTGCCCGACTCACGAGGCTGAGTTGGGCAAGTCAGGAGGCTGAGTTGCTGTAGTCAGCCGGACGAGTTGGTGTACTCAGCCGGCTGAGTTGGTGCAGTCGGCCCGCTGAGTCGGGCAAGTCGCGGAGGTAAGTCGGTGCACTCAGCCCACCGAGTCGGGCAAGTCGCGAAAGCGGGGACTGCAAACGCCGGTACGCACCTGCAACACCGCCCGCGGCCGACCGGCCGGAAACAGGCATTTGTAACCCATGACATGCAAACGATTCAACATTTATTTATTATTAAACAACTAAAACAGACAAAACAATGAAAAGAACATTTCTGGGAGCCGTGCTCCTGTGCCTGGCAGGCATTATCCTGCCGGCCAAAGCCGCGATTGTCGACTCCGGCACCTGCGGTGCCAACCTCACCTGGACCCTCACCGACGACGGCACGCTGACCATCAGCGGGAGCGGAGAAATGAATGATTATGGTGTTGATGCTCCATGGAGTTCACAACATAGTGACGATATCAAAACGGTACAGATTGAACAAGGAGTGACGAGTATAGGGGGCGGTGCTTTCTTCAATTGCAGCAGCCTGACCTCCGTTAACATTCCTAAAAGTGTGACGAGTATAGGGAAACAAGCCTTCTCCTACTGTACCAGCCTGACTTTTATCTCCATTCCCGAAAGTGTAGTGAATATAGGAAGCTATGCTTTTTCCGGAACTGCTTTATTCGAAAATGAAAGCAACTGGAATAACGGAGTACTTTATGTAGACCAATGCCTGTTGGCTGTTAAAAGCAACCTAAATGGTTCATACTCCGTTTGGGAAGGAACACGACTTATTGCCGATGGGGCTTTTTCTGGTTGCAGTAGCCTGACCTCCATCATCATTCCCGATGGTGTGACAAGTATAGGCGAATGGACATTCGAAGGTTGCATCAACTTGGTTTCCGTTAGCATTCCTGAAAGTATGACAAATATAGGAGATTATGCCTTTAACGGTTGCAGTTTTCTGAACTCAATCAATATTCCCGAAAACATAAAAAGTATAGGCGAGCGAACTTTCTTCTTTTGCAGCAGCCTGACCTCCATCATCCTCCCCAAAAGCATGACGAGCATAGGCGGTTCGGCTTTCGCCTATTGTTCGGGTCTTACCCAAATGACCGTGTTGGCTATCGTACCTCCTGTGGTCAACACAAGTGCTTTCGATAAAGTCAGCCGTGACATCCCCGTATATGTACCCGCCGAAAGCCTGACGGCCTACCAAAACGCCGACGTGTGGAAAGAGTTCAACCTGCAAGCCATGGCTTCGACCGGCCTTCACACACCGGCCTTGCCGGAAAGCATCCGGGTATATGACGGCTTGCTGCACAACCCGCAAGGACTGTCCGTAAGCCTCTACGACATGCAGGGCTGTCGGGTCTACTGCGGCACGGCCACCGTTCTGCACATGCCCGCCGGGGTATATGTGCTGCAATGCGGCGCGGCAAGCGGAAAAGTAGTGTTCGAATAATCATTCATCAGACAGAAGCAGGAGCGAACGGAAGCACGTTCGCTCCTGTTTTTTCGAAGGCCTATCCCTCCAACATATTTCCCCATAAACCCCATTTCCGCACGAAAGGCAGTTCACATTTCAAATTCTTTTCCTTACCTTTGCGCATTGTTAAACATCAAAAACCACACGAATCATGGAAAGAACACTTGTTATTTTAAAGCCAAGCGCCATTCAAAGAGAACTGGTCGGAGAAGTCATCACGCGTTTTGAACGGAAAGGACTGCGTTTGTGCGGCATAAAAATGATGCAGCTGGACGATGACATTCTCTCCGAACACTACGGACATTTAAAAGACAAACCGTTTTTCCAGCGACTGAAAGACGCCATGATGACCACCCCTGTCATTGTAACCTGCTGGGAAGGTCTGAATGCCATCAACGTGGTACGCAACATGACCGGCTCGACCAACGGACAGAACGCCGTTCCCGGTACGGTGAGAGGTGATTTCAGCATGAGCATGCAGGAAAACATCATCCACACATCCGACTCCGAAGAAAACGCAGCCATAGAACTGAACCGCTTTTTCCGACCCGAAGAAATATTCGAATACCGGAAATGCTGTTTCGACTACCTCTATGCCAGCGATGAAGTATGACAAAAAGCGACAAACCGACTTCTATAAAAACAGGATTACAATTGAACCGAAACATTATGCGTAAAACTCTTATCTGCCTTTTGGCTTGTGTCGTTTTATATTCATGCCAGAACCAAAAATTCAAAGTGGAAGGGCATATTGAAAACGCCTCGGGAGAAATGCTCATACTGGAACACAACGGCATCATCAGAACCGAAGCCATTGATTCAGTAAAGATAAAAAAGGATGGCAGCTATTCCATTAAGGCGGCCCGACCCGAGTATCCGGATTTCTATCGTCTCCGCATAAAGAACAAATCCATTACCTTCGCCATCGATTCGACAGAAACCATTACCATCGATGCCGACTTCAATGGCTTTGCTACGGAATACACCGTGGAAAACTCTTATGCATCGGAACAGATAAAGAGCCTCCGAGTATCCATCATCAACATTCAGAACAAGCTCGGGACATTGAAGGACATGACCGATGAAAGCGAGCGGAAGAAAATGACAGCCGAAATTGAAGCTGACATAGAACAGCACAAGGAAACGGCACGCAAACTCATTATGCAGAATCCACGTTCGACGGCTGCCTATTTCGCCCTATATCAGCAAATCAACGGACGATACCTGTTCTCTCCGTTTGTACAGGAGGACTATCCTTATTGGGCTTCCGTAGCAACCGCCTTCCATGCATACATGTCGCAGTACGACCGCAGCAAGAACATATACAACTTCGTGCTGGAGGCATTGAAAGACAGGCAGAACGCCCAGAAACAAGCGGCACTGAACGAACTGCTGAACAGCGACATGGCCTCCGGATATATCGACATAGCCTTGCCCGACAGAAACGGAAACGAAACCAGACTGTCCGACCATGAAGGCAAGGTCGTACTGATTGACTTTTCGGCCTATGAGGCAAAAGAAAGCATTGACTACACCTTTGCCCTGCGCGACCTGTACAACAAATACAGCAAACGAGGATTTGAAATCTATCAGGTGTCGCTCGACAGAAACAAATTGTTGTGGGAAATATCAACGGAAAACATCCCCTGGATATGCGTGCGCGATGAAAACGGACCGGCAACCCAATATGCACGTCTGTACAACGTGACACAACTGCCCACCACATTCCTTCTGGACAAGGACGGAAACATCACGGCCCGGAGCCTGAAGTTTGACGAACTGGACAAGGAGATAAAAAAACTGCTCAACAAGTGACAAGAACACAAAGACATTCGTATCTTTCATAAAGACAACATTTCAGCGAGGTATTGCCCACATGCAGTACCTCGCTGCTTTTTTCACACGGGGCAAGTCCGATACCATGCAAGTAACGCTCCGGTACTTTCAGCACGATACTCCAGTACTTCCTGCATAGTACTCCAGTACTTCTTGCATAGTACTCCGGTACTTCCCGCATAGTACTCCGGTACTTCCCGCATAGTACTCCGGTACTTCCCGCATAGTACTCAATTATAGAGGGCTACCTATAGAGTTTTTCTTCCTGAATATACTTCCACACAAGCGGGTGCAAACGGTCGGACACATCTTTTCCCTGCGAGATATCGTTTCGTATTTCCGTAGAAGACACATCGTAATAAGGCGTGGATATCAGTTGCATTTGGGGATACTTCGAAGCCACTTCCGAAAAATCATACCCCCTGCGCGGATAAACAAGCACCGGATAGCGGGCCAGTATTTTTTCCGGTTCCTTCCATTTGTCAAACAGCAAGGCATTGTCACTGCCTATAACAAGCGCAAAGCGCAAATCCTTGAAACGGGAAGACAACACATCGAGCGTATCGACCGTGTAGGACGGAACCGGCAAGGTAAACTCTATATCCGAAACCTTCATGCGTGGGCAATGACTTACAGCGAGTTGCAACATGTGCATCCGCACCTGTTCGTCCAACAGCTCACTTTGACGCTTCAAGGGATTGCAAGGTGAAACGACAAACCAGACTTCGTCAACCAACTGCATGGTCAGCAAATACTCCGCCAATCCCAAGTGCCCGACATGAACCGGATTAAATGACCCAAAATACAAACCTATCATTTTTCGTCAGCTACTACAATTATACTGCCATTTACAACATTCTTACAACAGACAAAAGCGGCACTCGGCAAAACCATTCAAGTAAAACTTGATGGATTTTGCCCTCGTTTGCATTATCTTTAGATAAGATAAGCGGCACTCGGCAAAACCATTCAAGTGAAACTTGATGGATTTTGCCCTCGTTTGCATTATCTTTGCAAAGATATTATAAAAATCAACCCGACCGTTCCCTTATGATACAGAAAGTAAAGTCATACATACAATCCTGTCAACTTCTGCAACCCGCCGAACCTGTTATTGTGGCTGTAAGCGGAGGGGCCGATTCGGTTGCATTGTGGCATGTACTGGACACTTTGGGCTATAATTGCATCATTGCCCATTGCAACTTTCATTTGCGGGGAGAGGAATCGGACCGCGATGAACGGTTTGTACGACAATTGGCAACCGACCATGATGTCCCTTTTTTCAAAACCGACTTCAACACCACAGCGTATGCCGAACAGCACGGCATTTCCATTGAAATGGCAGCCCGTGACTTGCGTTATGATTGGTTTGAACAACTGAGGCAGGACCTGCACGCACAGGCCATCGCCGTGGCACATCATGCCGACGACAACATAGAGACTTTGCTTATGAACCTGCTGCGAGGTACGGGTCTGCGAGGCATGACCGGGATTCCCAAAAGAAACGGTTGGGTGGTTCGCCCTCTCCTTGCCTGTTCAAGACAGGAAATAGAGCACTACATTGCCGAACAGCATCTTCATTTCGTCACCGACTCCACCAACAAGTCAACGGATTACAAACGTAATAAAATACGCAATGTACTGTTGCCTTTGCTTGAAGACATAAACCCCGCTACAAGACAAACGCTATATGCCACAGTTGAACGCATGAACGATGCTTATGAACTATACGGCCAAGCCATAGACCTCATCAAAGCAGAAACCGTTCGCACAACAGGCCACAGCACAAACATCGACATAGAAAAACTGCTGCATCATAACGCCTACCGCTCCGTTCTGTTTGAAGTATTGCAACCTTTCGGATTTTCCCCGGCCTGCATTCAGCAAGTAGCCGAGTCTTTGCAAGGCGAATCGGGGAAACGGTTCTACTCCGACACTCATCTGTTATTGAAAGACAGGCAGTACCTTGTCATTCAAAAAAGAAATGACCTTCGCAACCTGTCTGCAAAACCGTACTTGATTGATGCAGACTGCGAGCTTTTACAACAACCGTTCCGGCTACACATGAAAAGAATCGGGCGGGATGAACAGTTCCGGGTTTCCAAAACCAGAGACAAAATACATGTCGACTTCGACAAGCTTACGTTTCCCCTTACGTTGCGCAAATGGCAGGAAGGCGATGTATTCCAACCATTCGGCATGAAAGGCAAGAAAAAAGTGAGCGATTTTTTCATTGATTGCAAACTGAATGTCATCGAAAAAGAAGAATGCTGGCTGCTTCTTTCCGGAAACGAAATCGTATGGATTGTCGGGCTTCGTACCGATGACCGGTTCAAGATAACCAAGGACACCCGGCAAATACTCGAACTGAAGGTCGATTTGGCTGCCTTGCCAAAATAAGCCCTTAATTATTTGCCCGGTTCAAAAACTTATCTTACTTTTGCAACGTTATTCTAATGAACAGAAAAAAGGAACGTCCTGTTTCTTTTTCATAATCACAGAAATATCACTAAACAATTTTTATCTCCTTCACAAGATCGTATCGGAGGTAATTCTATTACAAAATACCCATTCATATAATTATGAGCAATTACAACATTTTGCAATTGAATGCAAAAGACTTGTCAGAACTGAAAGAAATAGCAGCTGAACTGGGTCTAAAAGTACCGAACTCAATGACCAAAGAAAAATTGGTATACGAAATACTGGACCAGCAGGCTGTAGTCAACTCGCAAAAGAAAACCGCAGGAAACGAATCACAAGAAGAAGGAGGACGTAAAAAGCGTACCCGTGTTGCAGTCAAAGCCGTAAACGTGGCCGATGAAAAAGCAAAAACCGAAAAAAAGACTAAAGAAACTGCGGTCAAAGAAGAAAAACAGAAAAAGGAAAAAGAAGAATCTGCAAAAGAAAACCCAACAGAAGTTGTAGTAAAACCGATTGAAAATCAACCTCAGCCCCAGCCTGAAAACAAACCTGCAAAGAAGAGAGGCAGACCTTCAAAGGCTGAAAAAGCAGAAAAGGCTGCAGCAGCAGAAAAAGCCTTGCCCGAACAAAACGAAACAGCTGAAACAAAAATTCCAGCTGAAGTTCTGCAGACAGAACAAAACGATGGACAAGCAGTAACAAAAGAGCCGGCTCAGGCAGCAGAAAACCCAACGGAAGCAACACCGGCATTTACAGAACAGAAAACAAACAAGCTCGCACTTCCGGCAAACAATCAAAATTACAACAATCAGAACAACTTCCAACGCAACAAAAACAACAACTATCAGCGTAATAACGACAACAACTATCAGCGTAACGACAACAACAACCAACGCAACGACAAGTTGTTTGACTTCGATGGCATTCTGGAAGGAAACGGCACCCTTGAAATCATGCAGGACGGCTACGGTTTTCTACGCTCGGCCGACTATAATTACCTTTCATCACCCGATGACATATACGTTTCCCAATCACAAATCAAGCTTTTCGGGTTGAAAACAGGCGACAGTGTAACCGGTTCCATCCGTCCGCCGAAAGAAGGAGAAAAATACTTCCCGCTTATCAAAGTGACCAAAATCAACGGCCGTTCTCCCGAATATGTGCGCGACCGTGTGCCCTTCGAACATTTGACACCCCTTTTCCCCGATGAGAAATTCAATCTGACTACCGGCAAAAACGACACGCTTTCATGTCGCATTGTCGACCTCTTCTCCCCCATCGGAAAAGGACAACGCGGACTTATTGTGGCTCAGCCCAAAACAGGTAAGACTGTATTGCTGAAAGATATAGCCAATGCCATAGCTGCCAACCATCCGGAAGTGTACATGATTATACTGCTCATCGATGAACGTCCGGAAGAAGTTACAGACATGGCACGCAGCGTACATGCTGAAGTCATATCATCCACATTCGACGAACCGGCCGAACGGCATGTAAAAGTAGCCAGCATGGTACATGAAAAAGCCAAACGAATGGTCGAATGCGGTCATGATGTCGTTATTCTGCTGGATTCGATTACCCGCTTGGCACGTGCCTACAACACCGTATCGCCGGCATCGGGCAAAGTGCTTTCCGGTGGTGTCGATGCCAATGCACTGCACCGGCCCAAACGCTTCTTCGGTGCTGCACGAAACATAGAAAACGGCGGCAGCCTGACCATCATAGCCACCGCTCTGACCGAAACCGGTTCCAAAATGGATGAAGTCATATTCGAAGAATTCAAAGGTACCGGCAACATGGAGTTGCAGTTGGACCGCAAACTTGCAAACAAACGCATCTTCCCTGCCGTTGATATCACGGCATCGAGCACACGACGCGATGACTTGCTGCTTGACCAAGACACATTGAACCGCATGTGGATATTGCGCCGCTACCTGTCAGACATGAACTCAATAGAAGCTATGGAATTTCTCAAGGAAAGAATGGAACGCACGGAAAACAATGAAGAGTTCCTTATTTCCATGAACGGAGACTGACAATAATACTCTAACATGACTAGTCCTAAATAACCGTTACAGTTATTGGACAAAAATAAATTATTTATCACAGTTCAGCAAGGCTAGCCTTGCTGAACTGTTTCTTTTTATAGCTTTTAATTCTAATCTGCTTCTGATGATGCATATACTCAGGCGT
>CASEAJ010000096.1 GCA_949285425.1 uncultured Porphyromonadaceae bacterium | reverse complement strand
GCCTGAGTTTATGCATCATCAGAAGCAGATTAGAATTAAAAGCTATAAAAAGAAACAGTTCAGCAAGGCTAGCCTTGCTGAACTGTGATAAATAATTTATTTTTGTCCAATAACTGTAACGGTTATTTAGGACTAGTCATTGAATACATGATTTTCAGCAATCGATTGGCGATATTGTTCATCACCAAAAAGTAATGTTTCTTTTCCACCTCAAGTTTCTTCATCTTGTAAACATGTATTTTCCCAAAACATTCGGAGGCGGATCTTGCGCACATGAACAACAACGACTTCAGTTCTTTGTCACCCATATGAGACACGTGACACCCCTTGTCTGTCTTGCCGGTGGAGTTCGGCCACGGGGATATGCCCGCCAAGGTCGCGCATTTTTTGGCCGTAGAAACGCGCTTGAAATTATCCGTTTTGATAATCAAATCGGTGGCTGTCACCGCACCGATGCCCGGAATGCTTTGTACTATCGTCGAGTTTTTGTGCAGTTCCTCATCTTCATTGATGATGCGTTGCATTTCCCCCTCCACCTCGGCTATTTGCTCACTGAAATGCGCCACACTCTCTTCCTTGACCCTTTCGGCGACATCCGAACGGATCGGGCGCTTCTTGTCGCCCTCTTGTGTCGTCAGCATCATTTTCCGCATCTCTACGAGCATACGCCGTGTGGCATACAGCTCGCGCAGCCTGTAAAGGCTTTCGGACGGGAAATGCGTGTCGACAAGTCTGTCGGCGTTCCGTTCGCCATATTCACGGATGCGAACACAATCCAAAGGGTCGCTCTTGCCTCTGACAAGCCCCATGCTGTGCTTTATCTCATAGCCTGACAGATAACTTACGGGGATGCCTCTGTTGTCGGCAAGGTAAAGCAGCAGATCGCCATACACACCTGTATGCTCGGCAACCAGACGGGCGTCATCTGGAAGCTTGTCCAAAAACTTCTCTATATGCGAAAAGGTGTTTTTCACTGTGATGTGTTTTTCTTTCCCATTTAAAAGAAAACTCACATCAAATTTTTCTGAAGCCAAATCTATTCCGTAAATTTGCATACTATAAGATTTTATGTGAAGGAATCTCCAGTTTCAGACGTCCGATACTATAATAATAAGTTCAAAAAGGCCAAATGTCTTTAATTACTCTCTGGACTTAGTCTGAATAATAATGTCGTATCTGTAACGAGTAATAGACTTGTATCTGGCTACCCAAACCTAGACTAACGCGACATTAGGAGATTCTTTCTTTTTTGTTAACAACTGTAAATTTATCTTCGCAAAGTTAACCTTTTTCTTTCCTGTGCAAATCTAATAGTTACCCGCTATTCGCTCTCCGCTTCTCACTTCTCACTCCTCACTCGCCAATTTTTTCGCTACATTTTGATAATGCAGGTTGTGGTTTGGCAGAAACAAGTTAAAATCTTCGTTTTCATTTGTTTCTGTCGAACCTTTCACTATATTTTGATAATATAGGCTGCGTCTCAGCAGAATCAAACAGAAAACTTCGTTTTCGTTTGTTTCTGCTTTCGACTTTCACTATATTTGCCGTCCTTTTATAATTTCATCTCATTTATCACATTGTTTTTATGACACTTTCCGGTATGAAAAGGTATTGTTTCTTCTTTTGTGTGTATCTCTGCCTGATAGGCAGTATGGTGGCTCAAAACAGCGTATGGCCTGCAATGCCGCCTAGTTTTCAGTTTAATAACAGTTTGATGCAACCGGCCCGTGTGTGCCGGGCGGTGCTGCAGCAAAGTGCCGAACAGTTGTTGCAGGAAGACCAGGAACGTGTGAAAGACGGCCATCCGCTGCGTGTGGCAGTGGCTGTGCCGGTTGATGTGGAATTGAACGATGTGCCTTCGGAATGGGTGTCCCTGCCCGACGGCCAGCGTATATGGCAGCAGTCCATCAAGGCCGATGGGGCCGGCGGATTGATTCTTTCGTTCGATGAACTGTATATTCCCGAAGGAGGGGTGCTTTATGTGTACAGTGCCGACCGCACGCAGGTGCAGCGCATTGTGCATGAAGACAATCGGGATGGCGGTGTCTATGCATTGCCCCGCTTTATGGACGATGAGGTGCTGCTGGAATATGTACAACCTGCTGACGGCGGTGAGGCTCCCCGCATCAAGGCTTCGGGGGTGGGATACATTTACAGAAACGCCCGGGCATTGGGCGATGACTTGTCGTGCTTCATCGATGTGCACTGCGAAGAAGGTGACAACTGGCAAGTGCAGAAAAACGGTGTGGTCGGCATGTGGATGAATTTTTCAAACAGTTGGTATGTTTGTACCGGTTCGCTGGTGAACAATGTGCGGCAGGATGGCACGCCTTTCGTGCTTACCGCCCATCATTGCATAGACGGATATTCTTCAAATTCATTTTTCTCCACCATGGAGTTCGACTTTTTCAAGGAATCGACGAAGACGGGCACGTGTCATGATACTTCCGACGAGAGCCCGCTGACCCGTACGCTGGTGGGTTGCGAACTGGTGGCCGACATACCGTTGCGGGGGGCATCGGATGGTACGTTGTTGAAGCTGACCAAGGCCATTCCCGAAGACTGGAACGTGTATTACAACGGTTGGGATGCACGTGGAGAAGTGTCACAGTCGGGTGTGGGCATCCATCATCCCAACGCATTGGTGAAGAAAATTTCCACTTACAACACGCCGCTCCGTTCGGTGAGCCGGGTCGACATTGATGGAGACGTCACCGGAACGAATACGCACTGGGAAGTGGCTTGGGCTGAAACGACCAATGGCTGGAGTGTGACGTATGGCGGCTCTTCGGGTTCGCCCCTGTTCAACAGCGATGGTCTGATTGTGGGTACACTCACCGGAGGCGATTCCTATTGCGAGGTACCTACAGGGAAAGATGTGTACGGCAAGTTCTCCTATCATTTCAGCGGCTATACCAACAGCGCACAACATTTCAAGAACTATCTTGACCCTGACAATACGGGTACGTTGGTTCTTGGTGGCTATGATCCGCATGCCGATACGTCTTTCGGCAACAGCAAGGTGGCGGTGCTTCCGGCTTCCGACTGCTCGGCAGATGGGTTTACCGCCCGTTGGGAACCCCTTGAAGGGGCAACCGATTATCGGCTGAGCGTGTACACGAAGCCAGCCGGGGCAACAAAAGGAACGGTCAAGGTTGATTTCAACACGACGCAGGTGCCCGATGGCTGGATTGCCAGCGCTACAGATTGGTACACTTCCGAGGAATACAGCGGTGAGAATGTCCCTTCGTTCAAACTGGCCAAAAACCCGGCCTATTTGCAGTCGCCCGATTTTCCCGGACCCATCAGCTCCATCCGTTTCTGGTATCGCGGAGCGAGCACGCAGGGCAGCGCCAGCGAGTTGACCGTTTTTGTGCGTGAAGCGGATGAGGCCTGGAAGCAAGTGAAATCCATATCGCCGTTGAATGACAACGGTGAAGAGGTGCTCATTGACAATCTGCCGACGTGCAATGCGGTCCAGTTCGAATATAGAAAGGTGAAAGGCAACTGTGCGCTGGACGATATTGTGATAGACTATGGAGGAAGTGAAGAAACCTTGTCCTATCTCGATGGATACGAAGCCCGCAGTGTGGGCAATGTGCAGGAACATAGGGTGGCTGCCCCTGCGACGGATGAGATCTATTATTATAAGGTGCAGGCCACTGATGGCGAGTCGTGGTCGAAGTGGTCCGATGAAATGAAGGTGTGCGACGGAGCAACCTATCTGCCGTTGCCCGAATTGTCTTCATTTGTTCTGGTGCGGGATGGACAAGTGGTTGTGCGGCGCAATGATGCTGCGGACACGCGGGTCAGTGTGTACAACCTGATGGGACAACAGCTGTGGTCGCAGACCGTGGGAGGATATGAATTTGAATTACCCTATAGGCTTGAATCGGGCATTTACAGTGTGAGGGTTGGCAACGAGAGTCATAAAGTTGTTGTTCCGTAGGGTCAGAACATGGCGGCACACAATGAAATAGGACGGAGGGGCGAGGCTTGGGCGCAGGACTATCTTCGGAGGCAGGGCTACTTCATCCGTCATGCAAACTGGCGATGCGGACACCTGGAACTGGACCTCGTGGCCGAAAAAGACGGTGTGCTGGTTGTTGTGGAGGTGAAAACCCGTTCGACCGATTATTTCGGTGCGCCGCAGGAAGCGGTCACCGCCCGCAAAATGCAGCGGCTTGTTTCGGCGGCCGATGCCTATATCAGGCAATACGGGTGGTCGGGCGACACCCGCTTTGATGTGATTACCTTGATTCCGGCCGGCGATTCTTTCCGCCTGGAACATATAGAGGATGCATTTATGGCTTAAGTTAGCCAGATAAGCATAAACGTCAGGAGGGTCGGGATATTTCCCTGACCCTCCTGACGTTATATGTGTAGGTTCCCGTTTTGTTTACAGCATGCCGTTTTGGTCGACAAGCTGCTGTCCGCCGACCGGACAGGAGAACGATAGTTTGGTCCAGATGGTTCCTTCGTGCCCTTCAAGTAACAGTTCTCCTTTCTTCTTCGTTATTTTCATGCGGAAAGAGGCAAGTTTTTTATCTTTCTTGACAGGTTTTTTTCGATGAAAATGTTTCCCTATCCCGTTCTGGTCCAGACAGATGGTTTCTCCTTCTTGCAGTGTGGCGGTTACGTGGATGTAAGCGCAGCCTTTGCACCCGTTGACCTTTATTCCGTCTTCGGTGTTTTCGATGAGAATGGCAAAGGTGGATTTGCTCAGGTCTTTTTTTGTTTCAGCGTTTATGCCGTTTGCCATGAGGCAGCACACGAATGTTAGAATAAAACCGATGTTTCTCATTTTCAATTCCCTGGTTTCGTGTCGGGCGCAACTTTATGATGAATGGAAATGAATTTATTGCTTTTTGTTTGAATCAAAAGATTTATTTAAATGGCTGAGAGGAATTTTTACATCAAACCACATTTCTTCTAAACCGATATCATTGGGTTGCAATGATAAAACATCATACCCATCATTTGTCAATGTTTGCATTTGGTTGTACAAATCGTTTAAAAATAAATAATCGTATTCATTTGAAGGCATTATAACGTGTATTGCTGTCTCTTTGAAAAAACCATCTCCTGTTGTAGCCATTGCATCGATAACATTTTGTATTTTTACTTTTGCTTTCTGTGCTTCGTCAGCGTTGTTTAAAGCATTATGTGCAAAACTTAGATAAAGAAGGTACCTTAAATTGAAAGGATTTTGTTCTAAAGCATTATTGAGCAATGCAACTAGCTTATTCCATTCCTTTGGTTTAAGATTGTCTTGAGACAACAGGGTTTGGATTTGTTCTGAGTTCGAAATAATTGAATAGGGAGAATAGTTCTTGTGAAATACATATCCATAATATAAATGTCTTTTTTCTTCAAGAGTCATTGTGCTGTCCCCTTGTTGGAATTTATTCCATAATTTGTCATAAAATAGGTTGGATTGTTTGTTTTCGATGTTTGATTTTATACTGTCATAGTCGGGTTTCTTAAAATTATCTTCCCATAATAAATTGTTGTCAGTAAGGTATTCTTGTGCGAATGTGTTTCCTAATTGTGCTGCTTTTTTCAGATATGATATAGAATAAACAGGCTTGTTGATTTCTTGATATAAGAAAGCTAGATTATAATATTCGTCGGGATTTGGTGAAATATCAAGTCCTTTTTTTATGATATCAATAGCTTTTTCGTATTCTTTTTTTTCAACATAAACTCCTCCTAATGCAAAATAAGTCGTAGACTCGGTGTTGTTAATGGCCATGGCTTTATTGTAAGAGTCGATAGCCTTGTCATAATTTTGGAGAAGAAAAAAAGAAAGACCTAAATTATAATATGCATCAAAATAAGTGCTGTCCGTTTCAATGGCCTTTTGATAGTATTCTATTGCTTTTTCGTAATTGGTACTATCTAATTCGTTATTACCAAGTTTTTTCCATTCTTCGGCTGTTTGCGAAGAAATGTTGATGCTTACTAAACTAGTAATGATTAATAAAATAATTTTGTTCTTTTTCATAATAAGTTGTTTATGGTTACTTGCATGTGCCTTTGTCTGGGAATTATATATAAATTTTGGGCGAATGTTTTGTTAATGAAACGGCCTTATGATGTATGTGGTTGAATATGTTTAATTAAGTAAATGCAATGGTACGAGTTCTTTTTTGTTTTTCCAAGAGATTGACAACTTTATTTTTAAATAAAAAGTTCTTCTATTCACAATATCTCAAAAAAACAAAAGGACAAGAGGGTATTCCCTTTTGTCCTTTCTGTTGTTGGTTGAACAGACTTCTCGTCTGGCTTGTTCGGTTACTTACAGCAGTTCCACGCTGCGTTTCACGAACTTGGCCAGTGCTTCGCCTTTCAGCATGTTGTTGGCCAGCAGAGCCAGGTCTATCAGTTGTCCTACCTGCTTGTTGGTGGCGGCGTAGGATTTGTAAACATCCTTCTTGGCGGCTGTCAGCTCATCGCGTTTCTTGCGAAGCGTTTCCAGTTCTTCTTTTTCGGCCGTAGGAATTTCTTCGTCCTTCTTGCCTTTGTGAGACTGTTCCAGTTCGTCACGTTTCTTTTCCACTTCAGCCAGTTCGGCAGCCAGCGGGGCTATTTGTTCCTGTGTGGCTGTTTCTTCATCGTTCAACAGACGTTCTATGAGCGGATGGGCGGTGTTGACCACAACGTTGAAACTGTCGGGCATTTCGCCGTAGAAACTCATCATGCCTCCCTGCATGGCCGACATTTCTTTCATACGGCGCATGAACTCGTTGCGGGTGATGAATACCGGATTGGCCGTGTCCGACACTTGTTCGAAACTTACCACGAAGTTTGTCTTGTCCATGGCGGGCAGTTGCGAGTCGAAAATGGTGGTCAGTGCCTCGCGTTGTGCATCGGTGAGGTTGGCCTGTGCATGCTCATCCTTGGCAATGAGTTTGTCGATGGTGTCGCTGTCCACACGGACGAAACGGGTTTTTTCGTGCTTCTGTTCCAGCTGGCTGATGGCGTGTACATCGAGTTGCCCGTCCATGAGCAGCACGTCATAAGCCTTGTCTTTGGCGGCTTGAATGTAGCTGTACTGTTCGTCGCGGTTGGTGGCATACAGGTATACCAGGTTGCCATCCTTGTCGGTCTGGTTGGCCTCAATCAGTTTCTTGTATTCATCGAGGGTGAAGTATTTGCCGTCGACGTTTTTCAGCAGCACGAACTTTTCGGCACGTTCGTAGAATTTCTCATCGCTGAGCATGCCGTACTGTATGAAAATCTTCAGATCGTCCCATTTCTCTTCAAACTGCGTGCGGTCTTTCTTGAAAATGTCGTTGAGCCGTTCGGCGACTTTCTTGGTGATATAACCCGATATCTTCTTCACGTTGCCATCGCTTTGCAGGTAGCTGCGCGACACGTTGAGCGGTATGTCGGGCGAATCGATTACACCATGCAGCAGGGTGAGGTAGTCGGGCACGATATCTTCAACCGAATCGGTGACGAACACCTGATTGCAGTACAGCTGTATTTTGTTGCGTTGCAGGTCGATGTTGGTCTTTATTTTCGGGAAGTAGAGCACACCGGTGAGGTTGAACGGATAGTCGACGTTGAGGTGAATCCAAAACAGCGGGTCGTCGCTCATGGGGTAGAGCGTGCGGTAGAACGTGCGGTAGTCGTCGTCCGTCAGGTCGGCGGGCTTGCGGGTCCACAGCGGATTGGTGTCGTTCACCACATTGTCTTCATCGGTTTCCGTTTCCTTGCCGTCTTTCCATTCCTTCTTCTTGCCGAAGGCGATGGGCACAGGCAGGAATTTGCAGTATTTCGAGAGCAGTTCCTGTACCTTCGACGTTTCCAGGAAGTCGAGATTTTCATCGTCAATGTGCAGCACGATGTCGGTACCCCGTTCCGCCTTGTCGGTTTCTTCCATTGTGTATTCAGGACTGCCATCGCAGGTCCAGTGCATGCCCTTGGCGTCTTCCTTGTACGAACGGGTGAATATTTCCACTTGTTTCGACACCATGAAGGCCGAATAGAAGCCCAGACCGAAATGTCCGATGATGGCCTGTGCATTGTCTTTGTACTTTTTGACAAATTCTTCGGCACCGGAGAAAGCTATCTGGTTGATGTATTTTTCTATTTCTTCGGCGGTCATGCCCACACCCCGGTCGGAGATGGTAAGGGTTTTGGCCTTTTTGTCGGCGCTTACGCGCACGGTGAGGTCACCCAGTTCGCCCTTGAACTCGCCTACCGATGCCAATGTTTTCAGCTTTTGGGTGGCGTCGACGGCATTCGATACGATTTCACGAAGAAAAATTTCGTGGTCGCTGTACAAGAATTTTTTGATAATGGGGAAAATGTTGTCACTTGTTACCCCGATATTTCCTTTTGCCATGATAAATATGTTTTTTTATGTTGTTTCTTTTGGTCTGACGGAAAACGCTTTTCTCAAAAAGAATGCCATCGGCAGGTAGTGACATTCTGTCAGCGGATTGCCTGTTTGTAAAGGCGTGTTGCGGACTTTATGGCGTATGTGGATAGCCTTCATGGAATGAAAAAAGCGGTGCGGACGGGAAAAAACTTGTGCCGGATTTTTCGGAAAAGCTCTTTGACATGCCGGCAAAATGTGTTAAAAAGAAAGGATGTTGTTGTGTTTTTGGATTTTAAGTATCATATTTGCAAGAAATTTGCGTTATTGTGTCTGTGTGTAAGGCAGGCGGAAAAAGAAAATGTATGTGTTTGAAACAGATTAACAGTTGCATGCTGGTGTTGCTGGGAAGCCTGATGTTGTTCGCGGCCTGTAATTCGAATGACCGGGTCAAAGTGCCGGCCGACATAGAGGACGCGTTGTATGACCGTTATCCCACCAATGATATCAGTGCGTTGGAGTGGAGCCTGACGGATGGCTTCTTTGTAGGCGAGTGCCGCATGGATGGCTATTATTGCAAGGTGTGGTTTGATGCGTGTGCCCACTGGTATATGACCGAAACGTGTGACATTGTTTACAAAAGTCTTCCGGAAACAGTGAAAAATCATTTCGATGCGATTGGAGACCGTGTAAGGGAGATATACCGGGTCGACTTTGATTATCTGGAAAGCCGTTATGTGATTGAGTCAAAAGACAAGTTCTTTTTCTATCGCGAGAAAAACGGTGAACATTTCAAGACGGTGGAAGGTGCTTGGACGAATAGCCCGATTGTGATAGATGGAAACATGTTGCGCTATGTGGAAATGCATTGCGATTCGGTTACAACCATAGTTGATGCCGATATGAAAACAATGCCTTTGCGGCTGGACATATATGAAGTAGATGGACTGAATGCACGTTATAAGACGGTGTATTTTGACACACCTGCCATGTGGCTTGCCACTGTGTGGAAAATACAGAAGGCCGAAGTTTCGGCCGAGGTGTTGAAACAAGTGGAGGCTGTGGCCGATGAGAGCCGCTGGGAATCGGTGTACAGGGTCGAGCATCAGCGTGTGAACTGGGCTTATGGTTTCCGGTTGAAGGATGGAGCAGGTAACCTCTATTTCAATGATAATGGTGAGCAGGTTTTTCTGGATGAAGTGCCGTTGCAGTGAGTTAGGTTTTCCCAACAGGAGAAATTCGAGTGATATGTAAAGAGCCGCAGGTATCTGCGGCTCTTTTTCTTTAGCACCTGTCGGTAGTTCTCTTATTCCTTCCGTTCGAAATAGACGTATGTAGGCTCGGTAGGCACATAGGTTTCATCGTCCCACAAGGAGCTTGTAATCATGAGGTCGGCACTGTAGCGGTTGCAGGCAATGGGCACGTTGTGCACGCGGCATTGGCGCAGCAGCATTTGTATGTCCGCTTCGTGAGGTTGCGGATTCAGGTCGTCAATCAGGAATATGGCCAGGTCAATCTGTTTGCGTACGACAAGGGCAGCTATTTCGGCATCCCCTCCCATAGGGCCCGAGTTCATGCATTCGATTTCTGCCTGGATGCCCTGGTTTTCCAAGGCTTTTTTCACCAGTCCGCCGGTGGTTCCGGTACATACCAGCTTGTGGTGCGACAACATTTCGGCGTTGAATAATACCCAGTCGACCATGTCGGCCTTGCGACGGTCGTGTGCTACCAATGCGATGGTCAGCTTTTTGTGCATGGAAATGTTCATATTGTTTCTTTGTTAGAATTCCGACTTCTGTATTCAGTCTTCTCTATTTTTCGAAATCGATAATGTGGTGAATGGATATGATGCCGGCCACCTGATCCGACTCTTCGTTTTCCATGACTGCAAGTGTGGTGATGTTGTTGGCATCCATCACTTGAAGTGCTTCGGTGAGCATGTGGTCTTTGGCTATGCGCTTGAAACCATGTGTCATGAAGTCGGCTGCCGTGAGCTCCTTCAGGTTGTCATATTTCTGAATGGCCCGGCGTATGTCGCCGTCGGTAATCACGCCGATGGCTTTGTCGTTGCCGTTGAACACGAGTGTCATGCCCAGGCGCTTGTTGCTCACTTCATAGATAACGTCCTTGAACGGTGTCTGTTCGTACACGTGCGGTATGTTGGTGGTCATCTGGTCTTTCACCCTTGTGAGCAGTTGCCTTCCCAAAGCCCCTCCGGGATGATACAGAGCGAAGTTTTCGGCCTTGAAGTTGCGCCGTTCCATGAGGCACACGGTGAGCACGTCTCCCATGACGAGTGTCGCTGTGGTCGAGCTGGTGGGGGCCAGTCCGAGCGGGCAGGCTTCTTTTTCCACACCGGTATTGAGTATGAGCGATGCGCTTTGTCCCAGGGGCGACCGCGGATTGCCGGTCATGGCTACCAGGCAACAACCGAGACGCTTGATGGGGGTGAGCAGGTTTACTATTTCGGCCGAACTTCCGCTGTTGGAGATGAGCATGACAATGTCATCGCGTCCCACCATGCCGAGGTCGCCGTGCATGGCTTCGGCCGCATTGATGAATATGGTCTGGGTGCCTGTAGAGGCCAGTGACGATGCTATTTTGTGTCCGATGATGCCGGTTTTGCCGATGCCCATAATGACGAGTTTTCCCCGGCAGTTGTATATGAGTTCGACGGCTTCGTTCAGTTCCGGTCCGATGCGTTCGGCCATTTTGACCAGTTCGGCAGTCTCTTGCAGGATGATTTCCTTGCCTCTGTTGATAAAGTCCATGTCTACAGATATCTTGAAAGAATGAGTTCTACAAATTCGCGTACACAGCCTTCGCCTCCTTTGGCATTCATGCGAATGATGCCCGGCACTTGTTTTATCTCGTTGACCGCATCGTGCGGACAGGCGGCGAGTCCCACAGCCGAGAGGGTTTCGAGGCAGTTCACATCATCGCCAATGTAGGCAGTTTCATGCAGTGCAATGCCTTCGCGGGCACATATTTCCTTTATGGCGTTCAGCTTGCCTTGGCCCCGTTGGCCTTGCACCAGAAAGTCGAGCTGCAGTTTGTTGAAGCGGCGTTCCACCAGTGCGGTTGTCTCCGAGGTCACTATGCCGGTTTTTATTCCCCGTTGGCGAATGAGTTGCAGCCCCATGCCGTCGTGGGCGTTGAATTTTTTCAGTTCATCGCCCGAGTTGGAATAATACATGCCTCCATCGGTCAGCACGCCATCCACATCGGTCAGCAGCAGTTTTATGCGTTTTCCCGATGGTTTTGCCGTGGAAGCTTGCTGAACATTCGGATTGGCCGTTTCCTGTTCGCGCGGCAATTCTTTTGTGATGTTGTCGACGAGGATTGCCTGTTTCAGTATTTCTTCTATGCGTGCAAGCTGTATCTGGTTGGGCCCGTCGGAAAAGGCGTGGTCGGGGTCGGGATGTACCTCGGCGAAGATGGCATCGACACCAACGGCCAGTGCTGCCCGCATGAGGTAGGGTATCATTTCCCGGTTGCCTCCGGTTGAGTCTCCCTGTCCGCCGGGTTTTTGCACGGAGTGTGTGGCGTCGAACACGACGGGAAAGCCATATTGGCGCATTTCCACCAGTCCGGTCATGTCGACCACCAGGTTGTTGTATCCGAAGCACGATCCGCGTTCGCACAGCAGTATGTTTTCGTTGCCCGATTCGCGCAGTTTGTTGACTACGTTTTTCATGTCCCACGGAGCCATGAACTGTCCTTTTTTAACGTTGACAGCCTTGCCGGTACGGGCGGCGGCCACCAAGAGGTCTGTTTGCCGTGACAGGAAGGCCGGAATTTGGAGCATGTCGGCTACTTCGGCCACTTGGGCACACTGCCAGGGTTCATGCACATCGGTGATGACAGGCAGGTCAAGTTCGCTGCGTACCCGGTCGAGTATTTGCAGTCCGCGTTGCAGCCCGACGCCCCGTGGCGATTTGACCGACGACCGGTTGGCCTTGTCAAACGATGATTTGAAGACGAGGTGAATGCCCAGCCGTCCGCAGATTTCTTTCAGCGTTTGTGCCGTTTCGAGGGTCATTTCCTCCGATTCTATGGCACACGGTCCGGCAAGGAGTACGAACCGTTCGTTTCCTCCGATGGTGAAACGGTCGGCGATGTTTATTTTTTTTGTCGGAGTGAGTAGCATGTGAAGTTTATCCCCGGCCCGTATCGGGAAGAGATGGGCCGGGTGTTCAATTGTCGTTTAATTATTTTCGTCTTTGTCAGTAGCCAGCGTTTCGCTCGGGTTGGGCCGGTCTTCGTACACTCTTACCCAATCTACTTCGAGCAAGCCTTCTTGCGGAGTTTGCGATTGGGTGATGAACGAGTTGAATGCCAAATACATTTCTTCTTTCGGGATGTGGGTGCTGATGCGGTTTACTACCAGGTTGTTTATCATCCACACCAGTTCGTTTTCCGTCCAAATGAGTGTGTATACGTGGAATTTGGAAAAGTTCAGGCCCGTTACGTTGGTTTCGTCGGTTCCATTTTCGTCGGTCCTGCCCATCCGCAATGTCTTTCCGTCGAAGTGGAATATTTTGATGAGGGGTTGTTTGTTGTCGCAACCCAGCCAGAAGGCATGGTTTATTTTTCCCGTGCAACGGAGCTTGGCCTGGAAAATGCCGTATTGCTGGCGGAATTTCTCAGCCGACTGCATGATGTCCGATGTGTAGTCGAAGTCTTTTTCCACAAACCCTTTGGCGGGGTCCCACGCGCGTGTTCTGACCTGTTCTTTCCGGGTGGCGACATGCAGCTTGCCGTTTACAACGGAGATGTTCTTGCCCGAGTTGTTGGCCTGTTGCTCGTTGGTGTATGAGTGGTCGCTGACCAGTTCTTTGTTGCCGTAGTGGAAACCGAAATTCCAATTGGATTTGGACAGGACGTTCCAGTCGAATTCATCGATGAATGACCGGCTGAGCGAGCGCAGGGCATTGAACCGTTCCGGCTTTTCCCGGAGGAAGAATGCAATGTCCGGATTTTTGGCCAGTTCCTTGAACCGTTCCTCCTGTTTGTATTCGGGTGTGCTTTGCCAGCGGTTTTTGTCGCTCCAGAACTGGTCGGCTTGCTTGAACTCTTCGGACGAAACTCTTTCCTTCAGTTTTTCGTATTCCTTGATAATGTAGGAATCGTTCAGGCGGGTGTATTCTTTATAGGCTTTCGATGATGAGTATTGGCGCAGCCTTTTCAGCTTGTCCGGGTCGTTTTCCGTCGGCGCACTGTTGAGCTGTTGCGCTTCCGGGGTTTTCATGAAGGCGAGAAACTCTTTCAGTTCGGGAGAGTGCAGTATTTCGTAGTATTTTCGTATGTCGGCTTTCTTGTTGAGCGCTTCGAATTTCCGCCGGTCACGATATTCTTCTGTATCGCGGTATTTTCTGTTTTTGAGGGTCTTTTTCTTTTGCTGGAATTCAGACGTGTTGACCACATGCGCCAGTTCGTTGTATTCGGCCAGTTCGACCGATTGTTCTGTCTTTGCGTAGTGGCGCATGTCATCGCCCAGCTTTGCCATTTCCTGTTCGAACTTGTCGGTGCTTGTGATACCTCCAAGAAAATTTTTCCAAAATAGGTTCATTTTTTTATTAGTTTAAAGAGTTTCGAATCGTAGGGGAACCGGTTGGATGGCCTTGCGGTTCCGACGGGTTGTGCGCTTCTTTTCGTCTGTATTCATAAACGGAAAAAGCCGTGTTTATTATATGTCGCCGTTCATTTTTCATTCGGTTTGTTGTGTGTTGCCACATGTTCCAGCCGTTCCATGCATGCCGTTATGTCGGTTACCACACAAGGGCGGTAGCTTTCTTGTTCAGGAATGAAACATTCGGCTTTCATGTGTTCGATTTCCTGGAGCAGGAGGTCAAAAAAACCGTTTGTGTTGACCAGAAACAGCGGTTTGTCGTGTTCGCCTATGGTTCCGGCCGCCGTGATGCTGAACAGCTCGTCCAGGGTGCCGTATCCTCCCGGCAAGGCAATGAAGCAGTCGCTTTCATCGCACATCACCTGCTTGCGTTCGGCAAGGCCGGCGGTTGTCAGCAGCCGGTCGGGCAGGTCGCTTTGGCGTCCCATGTGGGCGATGCCTTCGGTGATGACACCTGTTATGTTGCCCCCTGCCGCTTTCGCCCCTTCGGCCACGGCGGTCATCAGGCCGCCCGTGGCACCGCCGTAGACCAGCGTGTGTCCCGCCCGGGCTATCATTTCGCCCAGACGGTGTGCCATTTGTTTGTATTCTTCGCCCACGCGGTTGCTGGCCGAACAGAACACACAAACCTTAAGCCCATTTACTGTTTGTTCATTTACCATTTATGGTTCATTTACTCTGTCATTTGCCATTTATGTTCCTTTTCATCGTATTGACAGAACTGACGATGATTTTTTGCAGTTCGTGGTTTCCCTTTATTCGCTCATGGAGCTTTTCTTGTGCCACCATTCCCGACTTGACGGTCAGTTCCAGCCGGTAAGCTGTTTCGTCCGACTCTTCTTCTGCCATTTTTAATTTGTTGAGGAAATCCTTGTCTGATTTTCCTAAACAAGCCGCCCGATAGTTTGCCCCGGGCGATGTGCCGGAACGTACAATCTGATTGGCTGTTGTCCGACCGCTGCGGTAGGAGGCAGGCTCTTTGCCAAGCGGATAATCCGCAGCGCAAAATCCTTCCGTCGCCTTTTCAGGTCTTCAGAGTCCGTCCGGCAAACGGTAGATGGTAAATAATAGTCAATATTTAAATGGCCAATAAAATTTACGCATCTATGTTTGCATACGTGGCGTTGTCTTCAATGAACTGGCGGCGTGCCGTCACGTCGTCGCCCATGAGCATGGAGAACACGTGGTCGGCCGAGGCGGCATTTTCTATCGTCACCTGTTTCAGTACCCGGTTTTCGGGGTTCATGGTGGTTTCCCACAACTGTTCGGCGTTCATTTCACCCAACCCTTTGTAGCGTTGTGTGTGTATGCCTCCTTCGCTGCCGCCTCCATACTTCTCGATGAAAGCCTTGCGCTGCTGGTCGTTCCAGCAATATTCTTCTATCTTGCCTTTCTTGCACAGGTAGAGCGGCGGAGTGGCTATGTAGAGATAGCCTTGCTCGATTACCTGCGGGAAATAGCGGAAGAACAACGTCATGATAAGTGTGTCGATGTGTGCGCCATCGACATCGGCATCGGTCATGATAATGATTTTGTGATAGCGCAGCTTGTCGATGTTCGCTTCCTTGCTGTCTTCGCTGTCCACTCCGAAGCGTATGCCCAGGGTTTCGATGATGTTGTTCACTTCTTCACTGTCGAAGGCCTTGTGCCACATGGCTTTTTCCACGTTGAGTATTTTTCCTCGCAGGGGCAGGATGGCCTGGAAACGGCGGTTGCGTCCCGACTTGGCCGATCCGCCGGCCGAGTCCCCTTCGACGAGGAACAACTCGCATTCTTCCGGTTTGCGGCTCGAGCAGTCGGCCAGCTTGCCGGGCAGTCCTCCGCCCGAGAGGGGCGACTTGCGTTGCACCGATTCGCGGGCCTTGCGTGCCGCCACACGTGCCGTGGCTGCCAGAATGACTTTTTCAACAATGAACTTGGCTTCTTTCGGATGCTCTTCCAGGTAGTAGGTCAGCGCTTCGCCCACGGCCTGGTTCACCGCACCGCTCACTTCGCTGTTGCCCAGTTTGGTCTTGGTCTGTCCTTCAAACTGCGGTTCGGCCACCTTGACCGAGATGACGGCCGTGAGACCTTCGCGGAAGTCTTCGCCCGATATTTCCACCTTGGCCTTTTCCAGCTGTTTGCTGCAGGTTTCTTCTCCGTATTTTTTCAACACGCGGGTCAGGGCCGACCGGAAACCGGCTTCGTGTGTTCCCCCTTCTTTGGTGTTGATGTTGTTTACATAAGAGTGCAGGCTTTCGCGGTAGCCCGTGTTGTACATGATGGCGCATTCGATGGGTACACCTGCCTTTTCGGTGTTCAGGTAAATCACATCGTCGAAGAGCGGGGTGTTGTTGCTGTTCAGGTAGCGCACGAATTCCTTCACGCCTTCTTCGCTGTGGAACACTTCCTGCAGCGGTTTGCCTTCTTCATCGCGGTGGCGCAGGTCGGTCAGTGTGATGCGTATGCCTTTGTTCAGGTAGGCCAGTTCGCGCATGCGTGCCTGCAGGGTTTCATATTTGTAGGTTGTCACGGTGAAAATGCTGCCATCGGGCCAGAACGTCTGTTTCGTTCCGGTGAAGGCCGGGTCGCACGAACCTACTTCCTTGACAGGGTAGAGCGGTTTGCCGCATTCGTATTCCTGCTGGTATATCTTCCCGTTGCGGTATACCTGGGTGGTCATGTGTGTGGACAGCGCGTTGACGCACGACACACCCACACCGTGCAGACCGCCCGACACCTTGTAAGAGTCTTTGTTGAACTTGCCGCCGGCATGAAGCACCGTCATCACCACTTCAAGGGCCGATTTCTTTTCCTTTGCGTGCATGTCCACGGGGATACCGCGGCCGTTGTCCTGCACGGTGATGGAGTTGTCTTCGTTGATGGTTACTTCGATGTGGTCGCAATAGCCGGCCATGGCTTCGTCAATGGAGTTGTCCACCACTTCATACACCAGGTGGTGCAGCCCGTTTTCGCTGATGTCGCCAATGTACATGGCGGGGCGTTTGCGCACCGCCTCCAGTCCTTCCAGCACCTGAATGCTGCTGGCGCCGTATTCGGCACCCGACAGGTTCTTTTCCTCTTCGCTCATTGTTATTTTGTCTTATGCGTTAATTTTTTTTGTCATTATCAAGGCTTTGCCGCCTTGTCAGCAGTTCTTCCCCGTATGCGGAGGAAGTTTTGCAGAAAAAACAGACAAATATAAGCGTTTTTTGCTTGATATGCAAAAAAGAAGGGATGCACGACAATTGAGAATTGAAAGTTGAAAGTTGAAAATGGAAAACGGCATTTTAATGGAAAGTTGAAAGTTGAGAATGGAAAACACAAATCAGTTGAAAGTTGAAAATGGAAAGTTGAAAACGGGGTTGACAGTTAAACACTAATCATTAATGAACGTACTCCCTCCCCCTGCGGGTACTCCCTCTAAGCCAGAGGGAGAGTGTTGAAGCGGACGCCTTCGGCGGAGTGTTGAGTTTGTTGATATGAAAAGCCTTGCAGACGATGCATTTCTATTCTCCCTCTGATTTAGAGGGAGTACCCCGAAGGGGGGAGGGAGTATAACCCCTGGATTAGGGGGGGAGTACCGCGAAGCGGTGAGGGGGTACGAGGACAATTAACAACGGACACTTGAAAGTTGAAAACGCAAATTCTACTTTCCCTGTCAATCCGAATTTGCAATCCTGCTTTTCCTATTATCAGGATTTGTAATCCGCTGGCAAAGTACATGTTTTTTTTGACAAACACCAGTTATCGGATTGCAAATCCGCCGCGACCGGGTTCATGATACTCGTTGTGTTTTTTCGAAAGATACTCCTGTAAGTTTTTCTTTTTGGATAGCCTTTTTCAGCGTTTCGTTAACGTAAAGTCCAGAGGTGATTTTCCATAAGCCATGTGCGGCGGGTGT
>CASEAJ010000095.1 GCA_949285425.1 uncultured Porphyromonadaceae bacterium | reverse complement strand
CAAAAGTCATTGGAGCATCGCTCCTCACCAAGAGAGATATCAGAGAATTGCTCAACGTTCCGGAACCGCTCACTCTAAATCAAAATGTCAATGAACTAAAATTGGATTTTTAAACAAAATTTATCGCATCAGTAGTAATTTCCATATATGATGTAAATGCAAGATTGATTACGCAGCTTGCTCATGGCGACATTTCTTCCGGTTCTCACCGATACGATTGGAATTATACCGGTTGTCAAGGTATTTATTTTGTTCAATATACATTGAACGGTAATCTCAACGTAAAGAAAGTGGTTTTGTAAATCAATAAAAAAACGTACTATTATGAAAACAAAGATTTTATTGCTGGCATTGGGATTGTTGTTGCCAACTACTGCACTTTGGCCATTGGGACATGATCTTTCTTATTGGGAAACTCAAAATATTTGGGATGTAATCATAGTTGATGGGTTTGTGCTTAGTGCCGAAAAAATTGATGGACCGGATGGTTATGAAGAAGAGGGATATGTTCCGGGCTATGTATTGCATGATTACATAGGAGAGGAAAGTGATGTGGTTATACCAGACTCTGTAGCAATGTTGGGCTCTGGTGCATTTTGGCGTTGTAATCAAGTAAAAACGGTTACCCTACCCAAAGAATGCTGGAGCATGGAGATGATGAATGCATTTCAATTTTGCGATAACCTGGAGGCTGTTTATGTGGAAGAGGGTAATCCGAGTTACTTTTCGGAAGATGGTGTGCTTATAGGGAAAAACAGGTATAAAGAACCGGATAATATAGGATTTTATCCTCCGGCAAAGAAGGATGAAGTGTACATGGTTCCTGATTACATTACTGATATGTGTAATATTTATATGATTAACCGGTATCTTAAAAAAATCATTTTCCGTGGGGATATCCCCAATGGAGAACAATGGTATAAACTTTTGGGCGAATGGTTCCCTAATTTGGAAATAATTGATGGACGAGCCGGTGATTCTAATTACGCAATCATCGATGGTGTGCTATATAATAGAGATGTAAGTGAATTTTTGTTTTGCCCTCCCGGAAGGACGAAACCTTTGGTCATACCCAAGACGGTGACAAAACTGGATGTTTCAAAATTGTTTGGCTGTACCCGTTTGAGTGGTATTTCCGTAGAGGAAGGAGGTCATTTTATAGTCAAGAACGATATCTTGTATTCTGGCGATGAGACACGTCTTTTGTTTTGTGCCCGCGGAAAAAACGGGAGTGTGACAGACTTGCCGGCTACGTTGCGGTCGGTGGATGCGAGGGCTTTTGCCAACTGTACTTTGTTGAGAGATATAGCATTGCCTACAGTGGAAGAAATAGGTCCGGATGCTTTTTCCGGTTGTGTAAGGCTGGCTATGGTTGACATGCCCAAAGCAGGAATCATAGGAGAACGTGCTTTCGAAAATTGTACGGCCTTGTCTATCGTTACGCTTCCTCCAACAGGCCGTTCGATAGGGGCCGCAGCTTTTAAAAATAGTGGCGTGTCTAGTATTATAGTACCCGATGGGGTGTCTGTCATAGAAGAAAGTGTTTTTGACGGATGCAGTAATTTGATACAGGTTGTTTTCCCTGCCTCGCTGGACACAATCAAGGATTATGCATTCCAAAACACCTCTCTTGTACGGTTTACCATTCCGGGTTCGGTGAAAGATATCCGGCAATTGGCTTTTGGTTATTGTCCGAATCTGCGTGAAGTGACGGTAGAGTGGCCGGTTCCACTGAAAAGTGTATCGGGGAATGCGTTTCTGGGAGTGGCCAATTCCAGGGTAAGGCTTCGTGTGCCGTTGGGCAGCAAGTCGGGTTATGAAGCGATGTTTCCTTGGAGAACATTTGTAATAGATGAATATGAGTTGCCATCGTTCATACCCGATGGTATATTGGACGCTGAGGATATCAGCATATACTCGGCTTCGGGTGCAAAAGGCCTTGTCATCCGGCTTCGTGAGGGGATTGACTTGCAGCGTGTTCAGTTGTTCGACTTTTCGGGCCGTCAGGTCTATTCGGGAACATCGGCCGAGATTGACCGCTCGGAATTGGGGATGGTGGGTCCTGGCAGTTTCATTCTGCGGATAGAGACGACACACGGGTTGTATGTGGGTAAAGTAGTGCTATAGTACAAATAACCGATTCGGGAACGGCATCTGATGTCGTTTCAGTCAGCAGAGGTAACATAAAAAACGTCCGCATGGAATTTTCAATTCCATGCGGACGTTTTTTATTGTTTTAGAGAAACAGTTTGTTTTCTCAACTCAACGCTTTGATACCTTCTTTCAGTGAAGCGATTTTGCTTTCGGCATCGGCTTTTTTCTTGCGTTCGGCTTCTACCACTTCGGGCTTGGCGTTGGCAACGAATTTTTCGTTGCCCAGTTTCTTCATCACCGAAGCAAGGAAGCCTTCGTAATAGGCCAGGTCGGCTTTTAGTTTCTTGATTTCTTCTTCCGTGTTCAGCAGGTTGCCGAGCGGAACGGAGTATTCCGTTGTGCCGACGAGGAATGAAACGGCTCCGACTGCCTTTTCTGCAGCGGGTTCAATGGCCGTGAGGTTGCACATTTTTGTGATGACGGCATCGAAAGCCGCATTGTGTCCGCCTGATACCTGCAATGTGAGCGGTTCCTTGTTGGGAATGTTCTTTTGCAGGCGTACCGAACGGATGCCGGCAATAATTTCCTTGATATGTTCGAAACCGCTCAACAGGGCTTCGTTGGCCGTTTGGGGTTGTGGCATGAGTGAAACCATGATGCTTTCGCCGGGCCGACGTTCTTCCAGTGCCTGCCACAATTCTTCGGTGATGAACGGCATGAACGGGTGCAGGGCCTTCAGCAGTGTGTCGAAAAATCCGAGCGTAGCCTGGTAGGTCGTTTGGTCGATAGGTTGTCCGTAGGCAGGTTTGACCATTTCGAGATACCATGACGAGAACTCATCCCAGAACAGTTTGTACAACTGCATCAACGCTTCGCTCAAGCGGTATTTTTCAAACAGGTCGTCCACTTCGGCCAGGGTCCGGTTCAACTGGGCGGCAAACCAGTTTGTGGCCAGACGGGCAGCTTCGGGTTGGGGCATGTCGGCCGTTTGCCAGCCTTTCACCAGACGGAAGGCGTTCCATATCTTGTTGTTGAAGTTACGGCCTTGTTCACACAGTGCATGGTCGAACAGAATGTCGTTGCCGGCCGGAGCCGAGAGCAGGAGCCCCATGCGTACACCGTCGGCCCCATATTGCTCGATGAGTTCGAGCGGGTCGGGCGAATTGCCGAGCGATTTCGACATTTTACGGCCCAATTTGTCGCGCACGATACCGGTGAAATATACGTTGCGGAACGGCATTTCGCCCATGTATTCGTATCCGGCCATAATCATGCGGGCCACCCAGAAGAAAATGATGTCCGGACCGGTAACAAGGTCGGCAGTCGGGTAGTAATATTTGATTTCTTCGTTGCCGGGGTTGTTGATGCCGTCGAACAGGGAGATGGGCCATAACCACGATGAGAACCAGGTGTCCAGACAGTCATCATCCTGCCGCAAATCTTCCATTTTCAGATTGGCATCGCCGGTTTTTTCTTTTGCCAGTTCCAATGCCAGTTCCGGTGTTTCGGCTACTACGAAGCCACCTTTCGGCAAGTAGTAGGCTGGAATGCGGTGTCCCCACCACAGCTGACGGCTGATGCACCAGTCTTTGATGTTTTCCAGCCAGTTGCGGTAGGTGTTTTTATATTTGGCCGGGTAGAACTTCAATTCGTCGTTCATAACCGGCGGCAGTGCCATGTCGGCAAAATGCTGCATTTTCAAGAACCACTGCATGGACAGTTTGGGCTCGATAGCTACGTTTGTACGTTCAGAGAAACCTACCTTGTTCGTATAGGCTTCTACTTTTTCCAGCAATCCTGCTGCATCCAGGTCTTTTTCAATCTGGGCACGAACGTCGAAGCGGTCCATGCCTACGTACAGGCCGGCAGCTTCGCTCAGTGTACCGTTGTCATTGAAAATGTCAATGGAAGGCAGGTTATATTTTTCGCCCAGCATGTAGTCGTTCACATCGTGTGCCGGAGTGACTTTCAAACAGCCTGTACCGAATTCAATGTCGACATAGCTGTCTTCAATAACCGGAATCACACGTCCTACCAGCGGAACGATGACTTTCTTGCCTTTCAACCACTGGTTTTTCGGGTCTTCCGGGTTGATACACATGGCCGTATCGCCCATGATGGTTTCCGGACGGGTGGTGGCTACCACTGCATAGCGGCGGCCTTGCGCATCACGGTGTACTATTTCACCTTCAGCTCCCGTTTCACCGCTCATGTCATCGTCTGCTACATAATAGCGCAGATAATATAGTTTGCTGTGTTCTTCTTTGTAAATCACTTCTTCGTCAGACAAGGCCGTGAGCGCTTTCGGGTCCCAGTTTACCATGCGCACGCCACGGTAGATGAGGCCTTTGTTGTACAGGTCGCAGAATACCTTGATGACACTCCGGCTACGTGCTTCATCCATGGTGAAGGCCGTGCGGTCCCAGTCGCACGATGCACCGAGCTTGCGCAGCTGTTTCAGAATGATGCCGCCGTGTTCTTCCGTCCAGGCCCAGGCATGTTTCAGAAATTCCTCGCGGGTGAGGTCGGTCTTCTTGATGCCCTGCTGGGCCAGCTTGTTCACCACCTTGGCCTCGGTGGCAATGGAAGCATGGTCGGTTCCCGGCACCCAGCAGGCATTTTTGCCCATCATGCGTGCACGGCGCACTAGTACATCCTGTATCGTATTGTTCAACATGTGTCCCATGTGCAGCACGCCGGTTACGTTGGGTGGCGGAATGACTATGGTGTAAGGCTCGCGCCCATCGGGCGTGGAGTGAAAGAATTTGTTGTCTAACCAATACTGATACCACTTCGACTCTATGTCGGTGGGGTTGTACTTACTTGCAAGTTCCATGTCTGTTTAGTTACGAATTATAAATGAAAAAGGAAAAAGCCTCTGCAACGTTTTCGCAGGTTTTCCCTGTGCCGTGTGCTTTTTCTGCATGCAGGCAAGGGATGTTTGAAAAGCGGCTGGAATGCCGGTTGGGTTGAATGTTTGCTTCGGACTTTTTCTTCTTTTTGTCTTTTATTCTCAAAATGAGCACAAAAATACAAAGAAAGTTCGGAAAGTGAGTAAAACCTTCAGAAATTAGTGAACTGCAGCCTTCCGTCAATGCACTCAGTGTTCTTTGAGAGTCAGTATGTGCTCGTGCAGGAGCAGGTCCGGATAGTATGACTGTTTGGCCCGGCGCAAATGTTCCAGTCCCATGTCTTCCTCCCGGTTGATGTATAGAAACGGACGGGCTTCGTGCAGGGCAAACTGTTGGTTGATGATGGCATAGGCACCGTTCATGTCGGCATAGGCCTTTTCCACATGCACAACGAAAGTGTCGGGTGTGAGGGGCTCGCCGATGGAAAAGGCAGCCAATTTGCCGCTTGCACGGATGGCGCCTCCACGCAATCCCAGCGCTTCGAACTGTTCGAGCATGATTCGGGTGGCTATGTAGTCGTATCGCAGTGACTGTTCGGCCTTGCTCAGGTTCAGTTCTTCCCACAGGTCGAGCATGGTACAGCACTCTTCCCTTATGTGTTGGTTGTCGAGTGGCAGGTACTCCCAGTCGGGATGGTCGTTCCGAAAGCGGTTTATGTGGTTGCGTTTGCTTTGCAGGTGTTTGCCGGTCAGTTGTATGAGTTTTTCTGAAAGGTAGATGTATTCGTCGTTGTCCCGGTCGTGTGTCGCGATAAAAAGGTCGGGAAAGGCTTCGTTCACTTTTTCAAGCATGCGTTCGGTGATGCCTTTCAGCGTGAACGGAATGCCGTTTGTCCGCGCATCATGCAGCACGAGCGGGAGCGATTGCTCTACGGTCAGTTTACCTACGGGCAACATGTAGCACAGTTCGCCGGCAGTGTCGGCATAGCGGATGAACAGCGTTTCCTGCTCAATGGCGAAAGTGGTCTTGAACTTGGCCTGCCAGGCAAAAAAGTTGGTGAAACAGAAGTCGCAGGCCCGGTAGGTGTTTCCTGCCAGGCAGGCGTCAATGGCCGGTTTGTCGGAAAGGACAATAGGGCGGAAGTGGAGCATGTGAAAATAAGTTCCTGGTTGTTGTTTTTATTTATGTGTTGTCGTCAGGCAGGCTCGGGCCGGATAAACCGTTGCCGTCGTTTTCTTGTTCCGCGCGTTGCAAAGCGGGTTTGTGGCAGAAATGCCGTTTCTTTTCGGGTAAAGCCGGAAGAAAAAACACCCGTTTTGCCTGTGTGAAAGACGATAGAACGCGTTTCAGAATATACTGGAAGATGTTCCGAAAAATACTATAGAAGGTTGTCCGAAATACTATAGAAAGTTGTCTGAAATACTATAGAAAGTTGTCTGAAATACTATAGAAGAATGAAGCGTCTTCTATAGTATTTTTTGTCACGTCGGCCAATGCTTGTTCTTGCCAAGTTGGCAGTTTCTTCCAAAAGACATTTTTGACCTGTGGCGGTTGCTGAGCGTGCAAGTGTCATTATGCAGTCATTCCTCCGTGTATGATGTCCCACGTCCGTTGCATGAGGGCGGGAATTTCTTCGGGCGAATAGGCCGACACGTCGATAGGTTCGTGTATGAGCATGTCGATGGGGCCGGGCTTTACCGCGAAAGTGCTGCGGGGCATGCGTTCGAAACAGCCGTTGAGGGTAACCGGCACAATAGGCAGTCCGAGGTCGGTGGCTATCTTGAAGCCGCCCCGTTTGAATTTGCCCAACTGTCCGTTCCAACTTCTGGTACCTTCCGGGAAAATGACAACCGACACGCCGTTTTGCAGCGTCCTTTTGGCTTTTTCGAGGCTCTGTTGGGCAGCTTTGGGGCTTTCCCGGTTAATGAAAATGTGTCCGGCCGATTCGCAGGCTTTGCCTACCAGCGGTATTTTCCGCAGGTCAGCTTTCATAATCCATTTGAAGAAGAACGGAAGCCAGCCGTAAACGGCGAAGATGTCGAACCAGCTTTGATGGTTCAGCATGAATATGTAAGATTTTCCTGCCTGAAGTTTTTCCAGTCCGCTGACTTTTACCCGTATGAAGAACAGGGCACAGATGGCCCTTGACCAGAAACGGGCCGGGAAATAGGATATTTTCCGGTTGGGCCACAAGGGCGACAGTATCATGGTCGACAGGGCAGCAAGGATGGTCAGTACGGCCCATACGGGTACGGCAATCAGATATTCGTATAGGAGCAGGAAGGGGTTCAGTTTACGTTTCATTCTTTTTGGCTGTTAATGGGATAATGGCTGATTCAGTTTTCGCCGGTCAGGTTGTTTATTTCGTTCAGGATGCACGTCCATGTGTCATCGCTCATTTTTGCCCCGATGACTTCCACTACGTGTCCGGCAACAATGGAACCTATTTGTCCGCAGACTTCCAAAGGCAATTCGCGGGACATGCCATACAGGAACCCCGCGGCATACAGGTCGCCTGCTCCGGTGGTGTCCGTACAGTTTGATTTGAGTGCCTGCACATGACAGAAGCCTTTTGCTGTCTTTATATACGAGCCGCCTTTTCCTATTTTTACAACGGCAATGCGTGCATGGAGTGCAAGTTCGTCCAACGCTTCCAGCGGTTCTTTTCCGGTGAAGGCGCGGGCTTCTTCTTCGTTGGCGAAGACAATGTCTACGTATTCGGCCAGGATTTCCTTGAGGAAACCGATGTTCTCCTCTACTACGTTGTAACTGGCCAGGTCGATGGAAATGAGTGCTCCGGCAGCTTTTGCCTGTTGCATGGCAGTGCGAAGCAACTGATGATTCTGCACCAGATAGCCTTCAATGTGGAAAATGTCGTATCCTTCAAACATATCGGCGTGCAACTCTCCGGCTTCAAGCTCGGAGGCGGCTCCCAGGTAGGTACACATGGTGCGTTCGCCATCGCTGGACACAAGTATGAGACAGCGTCCCGATGGAGTGTCGCTTTTCAGCAGAAAAGGCTGTACGCCATTGTGCAGCGAGTCTTCCGTGTAGAAAGTCCCTACATCGTCTCTTCCTGTTTTTCCTATGAATCCGGCCTGTCCTCCCAAACGGGTGATGCCGTTGATGGTGTTGGAGGCGGAGCCACCTGTAATCATAGTCCGGTTTTCTTGCTTGAAAAATTCGGAAATTTCATTTTGTTTTTTCTCATCGACCAGCTGCATGGAACCTTTTGGCAAGTTCAGCTGTTTAAGTGCATTGTCGTCGTTTATTTGTAAGATAATGTCAGTCAGAGCGTTGCCTATTCCAAGTATTTTTTTCATGAAAATATTGCTAAAATTTTTCTGCAAAGATATTGTATATTTCAAAAAAACCTATTACTTTTGCAACGCATTTGAGAAAAAACAATGCACAACAAAATTCTTCCTTAGCTCAGTCGGTTAGAGCATCTGACTGTTAATCAGAGGGTCCTTGGTTCAAGTCCAAGAGGAAGAGCGAAAAGAGGTTGCTTGAGCGGCAACCTCTTTTTTTTGTGTTGATATGAAATGGGGTCAATGTAAAAACGGATGGTAGGAAAGATTGGAGTTTTTGGAAATAAAGATGACAAAGGGCGCAGTTTCAGTTGAAACCGCGCCCTTTGTCGTCTTTTGGGTTGTTTATTTTTTCAGAAACTCATACAGCCCTTGACAACAGTCTTCGAGCAGGTCAATGACGTTTTCGAAGCCTTGGTCGCCCCCATAGTATGGGTCAGGCACTTCTGAGGCTTGCAGGTTCTGACAGAAATCGGTCATGCGCCGTACTTTTGCCGCTTGTTCCGGAGTGGCGGCTAGTCGATGGAGCTGTCGCATGTTCTGTTCGTCCATGCCCATAATGAGGTCGAAGTATTCGAAGTCATTGGCGGTTACAGGTCGCGAACGGTGAGTGAGTCTATATCCCCTTTTTTCTGCGTGCCATCGCATACATGCATCGGGAAGTTCGCCTTCGTGATAGTTTGACAGTCCGGCAGAGTCAACTTCAAATGCTTTTTGTACACCTTGACCGGCCACTATTTTATTGAAAACACCTTCGGCCATAGGTGAGCGACAGATGTTTCCGAGACAGACAAAAAGTATTCTTTTAGGCTGCATGAGGCTGTCGTCTTACCGTTGGACTATATGGAAAGGATTTGAAGAACCCCCAGCAGACTTTCGTCGACGGGCTTGTCATCTTTTATGGCTTTGGTAAACGGCACGTGTACGATTTCGTTGTTTACGATGCCAATCATGATGTTGCGCTGTTCATCGAGCAGAGCATCGATGGCGGCGGTCCCCATGCGACTTGCAATGATGCGGTCGTAGGCTGTTGGTGAGCCTCCGCGCTGGATGTGTCCGAGTATGGTAACGCGTACGTCATATTCCGGATGCTCCTTGCGCATGCGTTCGGCCAGTCCGTTGGCTCCTCCGGTGACATCGCTTTCGGCAACAATGACGATACTGCTGTTTTTCGATTTGCGGAATCCGTGGCCAATCAGTTCTTCCAACTGGTCGACTTTGGTTTCGCGTTCGGGGATGATTGCTGCTTCGGCTCCTGAAGCGATGGCGCTGTTAAGGGCCAGAAAACCGGCGTCGCGTCCCATGACTTCTATGAAAAAGAGTCGTTCGTGTGAGGAAGCGGTGTCGCGTATTTTGTCCACGGCTTCGATGATTGTGTTTAATGCGGTGTCGTAACCAATTGTCGAATCGGTGCCGTACAGGTCGTTGTCGATAGTTCCGGGTATGCCTACAATGGGAATATTGTATTCTTGTGCAAAAATGCGTGCTCCGGTAAATGTTCCGTCGCCTCCAATGACGACGAGTGCATCGATGTTGTGTTTCAGTATATTGTCATAAGCAATTTTCCGGCCTTCGGGTGTACGGAATTCCGGACAACGGGCGGTTTTCAGTATGGTACCTCCTTGTTGTATGATATTGCTTACGTTTTGGGTTTGGAAGTCGACTATTTCGTCAGAGATAAGCCCTTTGTATCCTCGGTAGATGGCTTTTACGCGGATACCGTTGTATATTGCCGTACGGGTCACGGCGCGTATGGCAGCATTCATTCCCGGAGCATCACCTCCTGAGGTGAGCAGCCCGATACATTCAAGTTTGTACTGCATAATCAATCTTTTTTAAAGCACATTCATTGAAACTTTATTTTTTCGGCAACGGCTTTCATGAGCCATGCAGGTGTGGAAGTCGCGCCGCAAATGCCGATTTTTTTCGTCAGGTCCAGGCTCAATTTGTCTATATCGTCCGGAGACGTGACAAAATAAGTGTCCGGATTTTCTTGTTTGCAGTGTTCGAAAAGTTCTTTTCCGTTCGAACTTTTTTGTCCGCTTACAAAAATGACTATGTCGTTTTCGCGTGCAAATTTAATAATATTCGGTATTCTTTTTGCCACATGCCGGCAAATTGTATCGGAAAAGTCAAACTTCGCTTCCGGGCTGATTCGTTCGGATATTTTTTTTACAATCCGGTTAAAGCCGTCCAGCGATTTGGTGGTTTGGGAAAATAGGCAGATGTCTTTGGTGTAGTCGAGTTTGTCAAGGTCATCTTCGTTTTCAATGACAATGGCGTGGTTTCCGGTTTGTCCCACCAGTCCGTTGACTTCTGCATGTCCCTTTTTGCCGTAAATGACAATTTGGGTGTGGTCGGTCGTGCGGTTTTCGTAGGCTTTTTTTATGCGTTTCTGTAGTGTGAGCACGACGGGACACGAAGCGTCGATAAGGGTGATGTTGTTCTGCCGGGCGGTTTCGTAGGTTGAGGGCGGCTCTCCGTGTGCTCGGAGCAACACTTTTGCGTTGCGAAGCCGGGCAAACTCTTCGTGGTCGATGGTGATGAGTCCCAGTTTGGCGAGCCGTTCCACTTCCTGTCCGTTGTGTACGATATCTCCCAGACAATAGAGGGTGTCACCTTTGGCCAGTTCTTCTTCGGCTTTTTTGATAGCGTTTACCACTCCGAAGCAGAATCCGGAGTTGGGATCAATGGAAATGTTCATGTTGCAATGTCGGGTTGGCCATTGTTGGCGTTGATAATCGTAAAAATTAGCAGTCGGCCGTTGCTTCTTGGAACAGTTTGCGAATGATGTTCATTTGCTCTTCGGGCGAAAGTTCGGAGTTGTCTATCTCGATAGCATCTTCGGCCTTCCGCAAGGGGCTTTCTGCACGTTGAGTGTCGCGTCGGTCGCGTTCGATGACGTTTGCCAGTACATCATTGTAGCTTACAGATTCTCCTTTGCCCTTCAGTTCGAGCCATCTTCTTCGTGCTCTTACCTCGGGCGAAGCGGAGATGTAAAGTTTCAGTTCGGCTTGCGGAAAAACGACGGTTCCGATGTCACGCCCGTCCATTACGATACCTTTTTCGCGCCCCATGTCTTGTTGGCGCCGCACCAGTTCGCGTCGTACGAAGCCGAGTGTGCTGATGCGGCTTGCTCCGTTGGCGACATCGAGCGAACGTATTTCCTTCTCGACGTTTTCTCCATTCAGATAGGTCTCACTTTTTCCTTCGGCATTCGTTCTGAATTCAATGGATATGTCGCCGATGTGTTGTTGCAAGGCCGTTTCATCTATGTTGTTCTTGTTGAGCCAGCCTTGTCGGATGGCATGGAGCGACACCGCCCGGTACATGGCTCCGGTATCTATATATATGTATCCTGCTTCGCGGGCCAGTTCTTTGGCCATGGTGCTCTTTCCCGAAGAGGAAAAACCGTCGATTGCTACGATGATCTTTTTCATTGTTCGTCTATAATCTGAATTCGTTTAATGAAGTGGAGAGGGTGAACATGTAGGCGTTCAAGCCGGTCTGGAACTGGGTCATGGAAAATCCTACGTGAAATTTATAGACCTTGATACCCGCTCCGAATGAAAATCCAGCAAGGCTTCTTACTCCATCGATGCTCAATTCCTGATGGCGGCGGTGATTGTAGGCCACCGTTACGTACACATTTTCTCCGGGAAGAAAATCCACTCCTATGATGGCATGTCTGAACGCCATGTCGAAGAAACCGGGCTGCTTCCGGCTCTGCTCCTCTCCGTCCCCGTTAGTCAGCGAGGAAACGGGCTGGTTGGTTGACTGGTATTGCAGGTTCCAACGGTTCAGGTCATGCAACGTGAGGGTGAAACGGATAGGGGCATGTTTCAGTTTTTGGCTCAGACCAAGTTGTATGTCGAAGTCGAGCGGCTCGTAGTGCTGGCCTTCTTCGTCGGAGTAGTATCCTTTCAGCTGGGTTCCAATGTTGCGGAACACCAGACCGGCCGAAAACAGTTTGTTGGGACTGAGGTAGCTGGCTCCCAGGTCAAAGGCGAACCCGAAGCTGGTGTAGGTTTCAAAATGCGAGAATATGGGCTTGAACGTGGCTCCTGCCGTAAAACCTTTGCCCAACGGACGGGCATACGAGGCATAGAGGGCCAGATCCTGTGCCGAGAAGAAGGTTTCGTCATCGCCACCTCCGGGGTTCGTGTTTGTTTCTGTCTTTTCCAGAAACTTGCCGTAGTTCATGTATTGAGCTCCGAACGCCAGGTAGTTTTTCCCGAAATTCATGCCATACACGGCCGAACCATAGTTTATGTCGGCCAGATAATTGGAGTAGTTCAGTCCGATGACCTTATCGGTCTGCTCGCTGAGCAAAGCCGGATTTTGAAAGACGAAGTTGACATCATGGTCAAATATGGACACGTTGCTCCCTCCCAGTGCAGCCGTACGCGAAGAGGTAGGAAGGTCGAGAAACGCATACACTCCCCGGCCGGCCTGCGCGTTGGCCATGAGGCAGACGAAGGAAAACACGATAGCCGTTATAACAGTATTTCTTGTCATTGTCCTGTTTTGCTAAAAACTTTTTGGGGTTTGTCTGTATCTCCGGCGACAGACAACCAACAGCTTGCGCACAATCGAAAACTTCATGTCGCAGGAAAAATGTTGAGTCCAAACCGAATGGCCGATTGGGGTTCAAATATACGTTGTTTTTTAGAATTTATAAAGTCTGTCGGGTTATTTTCTTTGAACGGACAGGTTAATGCAATCTTATAATCAGCTAAACAAGCATTCTTTTAGGAATAAGAAGCGTATGGAATTTTTCCTCCTGGTTGGGCATTTAAGGTTGTTTTATGTTTTCTGTGGGGAAAATCAATAATTCGGCACGGTAAGTTGTAAGACTTGCCATGGGAACGTCGGGATTTTCATCGTGTAAGAAGCTGAGTCTATACCTCCGGAGTCCTACCGGTTGCCAGATGAACAGCATTGACCAATGTTTGGTAGGTTTGCTGCAGAATAAAGTTTTTTCTGCAAATAATGAGTTTGGGTAAGTTAGAGTCAGTTTGTCTGTAATTTAGTTTAACACATGTTGCATCATGTTGTTGAATTGTTAAAATGGCTGTTTGATTTTTATGTCTGATAATTCTATTTGTTTGTGTCCTGTGCGAAATCTTTCGGCAGTTTCCCGAAGTGTTCGTAGAAGCATTTGGAGAAATAAGAAGGCGTGTTGAAGCCCACCAGGAAGCATACTTCGTTCACCCTGTACTTTCCGGAACTCAACAGCTCGGCACTTTTGTTCAGCCGAATCAGTTTGATGTAGTCGTTAGGGGTCAATCCGGTAATGCTTTTTATCTTTTTCTGAAAATTTGTTCTGCTGATGGCAAACTCACTGGAGAGGCTGTCTATGGAAAAGTTTTCATTTGACATGTTCTCGAAAATAAAGGTGTTCAGGCGTTTGATGAACTCCGTACTTTCCGAGTTTTCTTTTTCTTGCCTGAAATACTGCAGAGGCGATTCGACAATTTTTTTCCTGAAATTGGCCCTTTTTTCTATAATGCTGGACACTTGTGCTTTGAGTTGTTCTATGGAGAATGGCTTTTCCATGTACACATCGGCACCTTTTTTCAGTCCATCTATTTTGGTGGAGGTGTCAGTCTTGGCCGACAACAGGATGATGGGAATGTGCGAATAGGCCGTGTTTGTTTTCAATTCGTTGCATAGTTCGATGCCGTCCATTACGGGCATGACAATGTCTGATATGATGACATCGATATTGTTTTTTTCTATAACATCCAAGGCTTCCGTACCATTTCCTGCCTCATACACTTGGTAGTGTTCTGCAAGAGCATCATGTATGAAACTTCGCAGTTCCTGGTTATCTTCAACCAGAAGAACGGTAATATCTGATTCTTTTTCGGAAGTTTCGATGCTTTTCAGCAGTTTTATGTCAGGGTTTGTTTCGTTGGTTTGTGCCTGTTGTTCTGTGTTGTGGTCATCGGCAAGAATAGGAAGTTCCAGTGTGAACAGGCAGCCTTTTCCGAACTCGGATTTCACCCGCAGGTCACCTCGTAGCTTTTGGGCCAATGATTTTGACAATGACAGTCCCAATCCGGTTCCCGGATTTTTGAATGTGTCGGTCACTTCAACCTGGTAGAACGGTTCGAAAATTTTATTTATATATTCGTCCTGAATGCCGATGCCGTCATCTTTTACCGACAGCAGAAGCAGGTTGTCTTTTACACACAGTGTCAGGCTTATTTCGGTTTTTGCAAATTTGATGGCATTGGATATCAGGTTACTTGTTATTTTGTACAAGGCATCTGCATCCACGTAGCTTAACAGTTTCTGTTCGGGTAAATCTAAAGAAAACATGATTCCTTTGGATTCAGCTTCCCGAACATATTGTTCGTAGACTTTTTGTACGATTGTAACCACATTCTGATAGCGGAAGTTCAGTGTGAACATATCGTTTTCTATTTTTCTGAAATCGAGCAGTTGATTGACTAACTGTAGCAGACGGTTGGTGTTGCGTTCGATGGTCTGCAGATTCTTTTTTGTCTGTTCGTTTCCGTCTTTTGACAATATAATATTTTCTAATGGTGCAGTAATTAGAGAGAGAGGTGTCCTTATTTCATGTGCGATGTTGGTAAAGAACCCGATTTTCGATTCATACATTTCGCGTTCTTTCGCCATTTGGTATTTGTATTCTTTCTCTTTGTTCAATTTGTTTAAATGCCGCGAATAAAGTTTGAATGAAATAAGGACAATGCTTATGGCTAATATGCAATATATGAATATCATATATCCGTTCAGCCAAAACGGAGGCTCTATACGTATGTGTACACAAGTGTCGGTTTGGCTCCATATCCCATCGTTGTTGGTACCTTTGACCCTGAACGTATATTTTCCCGAAGGGATGTTCATGTATTGGGCGCTGTGTTCTGTCGTATAGGTCCATTCGTTGTCAAATCCTTCGAGCATATAGGCATATTGATTCATTTCGGGAAACATGAAACTCAATGATACGAAACTGAATTTGAAATTTGCCTGATTGTGTTTCAGCACAATTTCCTTTGTCTTGTTTGAAGTCGTTTTTGAAAACGTCGTGTTTTCATTGGACGGCATGTTTCTGTGAATGATTTGGAAGTCGGTGATGACAACTGGTGGAGTGTTTATGTTGATGGTCAGTTTTTCGGGGTGGAGCATGATAAAGCCATTGTTGCCCCCGAAAAACAAGTGTCCATCCGTCGAAAAAAGTGAACTGCGGTGATTGTATTGCATTTTCCGACCGATGTTTCCAAAAGTTTTCACCTGGGCTGTTGCTGTTGCTATACTGACAATGCCTTCGTTGGTGCTCGCCCAGATATAGCCCAAGTTGTCATATAGGATGGAGTGGACAAAATTGTCCGGCAATCCGTTGCTTTGGTCAAAAGTTTGTATGACCTTGTTGCTTTTTATGCCAAATTGGATGATGCCCATGCTCTTGGTTCCTATCCATAGTGATGAATCGTTTGCTGCCATACAGTTAAGGCCGTTGTCGGCAAAATTCGTAGTTGCATTCATTATGCCTGTGTGGTGTTTCCAACTGCCATCTGCATTCCAGGCATACAAACCGTTGCTGTATGTGGCAAACCACACGGTGCCATTCTTGTCTTGCAGAATATCGGCTATCAGCATGCCCGACAGTTCTTTTAAACGTTCGTGTTTGCCATCTCTGTGTTGTAGTATGCATCCCCCCTCTTCCAAAAGAAAAATGAGTCGGCCATCGGATAACCTGAACAGTGATTTTCCTTCAATTGTATTTATATTCAAGTGTTTGGTCTGTTTTCCTGTTTTTAGAGACAAGACGTCTATGCCTCGTCCGTAAATGCTGACATACAACTCGTCATTTACCATTAACAAGCTTTGTATGTTATTATAGCTAACCGTAAAAGCTTTCTCCTGTCGCCGTTCATATGGAAAGAACCGGTAGATAATGTTATTGTTATGGGTTGAAATCAGTATCGTACTGTCGCTTTCTTGGGTAAACCCGCTGACAATGTATTTTTGTGATTTGCTTTCCAGCATGTCGTCATAGTACAGGAAATCATTCTTTTGGGGAGCAAAATAATTGACTCCACCAAAATAGGTACCTATCCAAAATGCCCCTTCCCGGTCACGTGCGATGGAAAATATGGAACTGTTTGTTGCGTTTTCGGGCGTGTTGTCACTAAGCAGTTGGTAGTTCTCGGCCGTTTTGTCAAACAATACAAGGCCTTTTTCGGTACCCATGATGATTTTGTTTTCAGAATAAGGTCTTATTGCCTTTACGCTGCTGGTATTTTTCAGGTAGTGTTTCGCCTTTCCTGTAATGTGATTGTATTTGAATAACCCGTTGGTTGATGTTCCAATCCAAAGGGTGTTGTCTTTGTCACAGAAAATGCTGTAAATGGACTGGTCTTCTATGTCTAAGTTTTCACGGTTTGTAATTGGGGTGAAAATCTTGTTTTGGGGGTCGAAGTGTACCAGTCCGTTTCCTGCCATTCCAATCCACAGATTGCCGTAATGATCAGTGACGATGGTCCATAAATAGTTGGATGGTAGTTGGTTGTCTTCTCCGCTTACAAAAGACTCCTTGACTTGCAACTCAGAATTCAGCTTGTATAGTCCATTGCCGTGGCAGGCTATCCAGACATTACCGTCCCGATCCTCCAGAATGTCATTCACGTTCACTTCCTTGTTTTTTTGTCCGCTAATGGCTATATATTCGAATCGGTCAAAATGCCGGTCATACAGATACAGTCCGTTACGGGTACCGACCAGCATCCGGTTTTTTGATATTTCCTTTAAGGCATGGATGAAATTATGCCCTATGGCATAGGGGTCATTGGCTGTCTTACGATATATCTTGAACTCTTTTCCATCGAATCGGTTCAGCCCATCGTTGGTACCGAACCATAGAAAACCTTCGCTGTCCTGCATGACGGTCCACACGCTGTTGTGCGACAATCCGTTTTCCTGTTGGTAATTACGGAAAATTGAACCATGTGCAGGAATGATGCAAGACATATAAAACAGGAGAAAAGGGAAGAAATACTTCATGATAGAAAAATTTTCTACGAAAATACTGTTTTTTGCCGAACCTTTTGTCTGTCATACAGCCCGGTTGTAGGTGTCGTTTGAAAGTCTGTTGTTATGTATTTGAAAATGAACTGAAAAACTATTTTTACAACCATATTTTTGCATAAAATTACCGGATTTTTATATTTTATGAAACACTTTCACGGGCCGGACGAATTTGGAAAACCGGATTACGGGTTTGACATGAATTCGGGGTGTGAAAGCTCGCGTGGGGTCTGACGCATACTCTGGAACGGGTTCAGGGAATGAGGGGTTGTTTTTTTTAAAAAAAGGTGTCATGGGCTCATTCTTATGATGTCGTGTGTTTATGCTGTCAAAGTTATCTTTTCACCTAGGTGTGTCTTTTTTTAAAAAAGGTTGACTCCTAAAGAGTCAAAAGAATGAAACAAAAAGATTATGAACAGTCACAGCGTAGTCTGTGTGAAATTTCGGAGATTTACCGGAAAGTCACCTTGGAAAAGTTTTCGGTAAAAGAAAT
>CASEAJ010000094.1 GCA_949285425.1 uncultured Porphyromonadaceae bacterium | reverse complement strand
TTTATTCGGGTAATGAAAGATACGCTCAAAAAGCAGCCGAGTTTTTGAGAGTGTGGTTTATAAATCCAGAAAGCCGCATGAATCCCAACTTTGAATGCGCGGCAGCTTTGCCCGGAGTGTACAATGGTATGGCTATCGGAATCATTTTTGGAGCAAGGCTTGTCGATTTTATAGACTATGTTCAATTGCTGTCTTTATCCGAAAGTTGGACGGAAGAGGATAATAATAATCTGAAGAAATGGTTTGCTGATTATGCTGATTGGTTGCTGCATAGTAAATTCGGTATGGAAGAGAGCCGTGCAAAAAACAATCATATTACTTGGTATTTGGCTCAAATAGCGGCGGCTGCCATTTACAACGATAATGTGGGGTTGGCAAAAAAAATGATTGATAAGGGACGGCAACAGATAGCATTGCAGATAGCGATGAATGACAGTGTGTGTCCAGATGGATCTATGCCGTATGAATTGAAACGAAACCAATCGTTTCTCTATTCATTGTATGGGTTAGAGGGTTTTTGTGCTTTAGCTGGCTGCGGTAATGTAATTGATTATGATTTGTGGCATTATCAAACAGAAGACGGACGTGGAATGAAAACTGCATTTATGTTTTTGGAACCTTATCTGTCGGGAACGCAGTCGTGGCCGTATAAAAGTTTAGCTCCTGTTGATTCATTAATGCCGAATGCGCTTCATATATTGAGATTGGCCTCCAAAAAATTCAAGACTGAAGGGTTGATTAAGGCACAGAATAATGTGTTGAAATATGTGGACAATGACCCATATAAGTGGTTGGAAAGTAAAAATTATTTGCAGTAGCATAGTTTATAGTATCATGTTAGTTTGAAAATAAAATGAGATACTCGCGTGTTTGGTTTTGTTTGTTTGCAATTTGCTGTGCTACAGTGTTGCTTGCGGAGGACTTTCATTTGATTTGTAAGACAGAACGTTTGTCCGTTCACTTCTCGACGAATAGAGAACTACCGGTTACGAATACGGCTCTTGATTTATTTTTTGCAGATATGGAGACCGTCTCTGGCATGAGGCCTAGTTTAAGTGATGATATTAAAAAATCAAAGTTAGTGGTTGCTACATTGGGAAAGGATGAAGAAATAGATGTTTGGCTGAAGCAACAGAATGTTTCTACTAAGGAAGTGGCGGGAAAGTGGGAAGCCTTTAAAATACAACTCATAGAAAGAGAAAAAAATCCTTTCTTACTCGTATTGGGAAGCGATGCCCATGGCACTGCTTACGGGCTATTGGAACTGTCAAGATTGATAGGTGTTTCTCCTTGGTATTGGTGGGCCGATGTTGTTCCTGATGTCAAAGATGATTTGGTGATTCCTATCGGATATACTGTCGTACAGCAGCCTTCTGTTCAGTATCGGGGGGTGTTTTTGAATGATGAAGATTGGGGACTTTTACCTTGGAGTCGTTCTACATTTGAACCGGAATCAACAACTTCATTGGGAGTAAGAACATATGAAAAAATTTTTGAATTGTTATTACGTTTGCGTGCCAATATACTTTGGCCGGCGATGCATAGTTGTTCTACTCCGTTTTTTTTTATACATGGTGCGAAAGAGTTAGCTGATAAATATGGCATTATTTTGGGAACATCGCATTGTGAACCATTATTGAGAAACACCAATGGCGAATGGAAAATGGTTGCTAAAGGGGAGTATAATTATCCGGCTAATAAGGAGGAAGTCAACAGGTTTTGGAGCGAGCGTTTGGAAGAAGTGAATGGATATGAGAATATCTACACCATTGGTATGCGTGGAGTACATGACGGGAAAATGCAGGGAGTGGAGACCTTGGAAGAACAAACCGTAGTGCTCTCTGAGGTTATTGCCAAGCAACGGGAACTGCTTTCAAAATACATAGGGAAGGTCGCTGCGGATATTCCACAGGTTTTCATGCCATACAAAGAAGTATTGGATGTTTACAATAATGGTTTGGTACTTCCAGAAGATGTGGCTTTGGTCTGGTGTGATGATAATTATGGGTATATTACTAGGTTGAGCGATAAAAAAGAACAAAAAAGGTTAGGTGGAGCCGGTGTTTATTATCATATGTCTTATTTTGGGAAACCACATGATTATCTGTGGCTGTATTCTACTCAACCGGCATTAATCTATATAGAAATGAAACGCGCCTGGGATTGTAATGCTCGAAAACTATGGATGCTGAATGTTGGCGATATAAAACCGGGTGAGTATGGCATGGAGTTCTTTCTTGATTTGGCTTGGAATATTAATGCTATAACTCCAATGACCATATATAAATATCTGGAAAGTAGGTTGGCTAGAGAATTTGGAACTTCTGTGGCAGTAGAATTGACTAATGTCTTGAATGAGTATTTTCGTTTGGCTTCTCTGCGTAAGCCTGAACATATGGGCTTTAATCGTACGCAGGAATATAAAAAATCTAAATTGCCAGGAGGAGCAACGTTGGTAGAGGATACGCATTTTAATCCTTTTATGTTTGGAGATGAATTGCAAAAGCGGGCAAATGAGTATGCCAAAATTGCGGAAGCTGTACTTACTTTGGAAAATAAAATACCGAAAAACCGTCGGGATGCTTATTACGAAATGATACAATATCCGGTATTGGCTTCCATGTCAATGAATCATAAATTACTGTATGCCCAAAAGGCCCGTCTTTTTGCGAAATATGATTTGCCGGCAGCCAATGAATATGCTGAAAAAAGTTTGAATGCATATTACCGCATTGCAGAGTTGACAATGAGGTATAATGAGTTGGTGAGTAACGGAAAATGGAAAGGCATTATGGACATGCAACCTCGAAAGTTGCCCGTGTTTGGAAGTCCTGATTTGCCTAGGAATGTAGAGTTTGACAAAGAACAACCGGCTGTAGTTTGGGTCGAAAACATGGACATACCTTTACAGCCGGGGGCAAAGATTGAACTCCCTGCTTTTGTGCAAAATGTGGAAGAGTCGTTTTTTATCACATTATTTAGTAAAGGAAAACATACTGTTGTTTGGGAAATAGAAGATAAGCCGGAGTGGCTGCGTGTAGAAGAACAAAATGCATCAGCATTTTACGAGAGCAAATTGGTGTTTAGCATTGATTGGAATCAGTATAAGGGAGATACGAAACTTAATTTGAACCTGAAGGTCGATGGATTATTGTATCCTTTGTATGTGTGTGTCAGCCCGATTGTCGATATTGTGACTGCCAAAACGGAATCGAATAAACAAATAAGTTGGAATGCTTCTTCATTTGAAAAATCAGGGAAAAACCAAATTATTCAAGGGCTGGGACACAGTATGAATGCGGTATCGTTGCCCAAAGGAGAAGAGTTACTGTATGAGATTTACACGGTGAGTACAGGAAATGTCGTTCTAAGAACCGGATTGATTCCAAATTTTCCGGTAGAAGGAGGTGATTTAAGATATCAAATAACTATAGACAATGAACAGCCTCAAATCGTATCATACACCACAAAGTCAGGAACAGAGGAATGGAAAGAAAGAGTCTTGAGAAACCAGGCTTTGAAGATTACCAAGCATACTATCGACGGACCGGGGCGTCATACGATACGTGTAAAAGCATTGGATGATTATGTTGTTTTGGATCAGTTCATGCTCGACTTCGACGTAGACAGAAAGTTTTACCGGATACCAGTGAAATAATCGAAATGCTGGTTTGTTCATACCGGCATAACAAATAATCAAATAATCAAATAATAATAACAATTTAAAACAGTAAGATTTATGCGTAAATTACTCATTAGCGCAATGGCATTTGCAGTGGTGTTGTGTGGTATGAATAGCTGTGGTAAAAAAGAGAACGGTAGTGGGCAGGATTGGGAAAAGGTCCCGTTTGAAATACAGCAAGGAGTTAACATCGGCGGCTGGCTCTCGCAGACAAGTTCGCGTAAAGTCTCTTATGAAGATTTTTTCAATCAAGCAGATGTTCGTAATCTCGCCCATTGGGGGCTTGATCACATACGTCTGCCGATAGATGAAGCGGAAGTGTTTACAGAATCAGGAGAATTTCGCCCTCATGCCATCCGGTTGTTACATGAAGTTATCGGCTGGTGCAGCGATGCAGAAATGAGAGTGGTGTTGGATTTTCATATATTACGCTCTCATTATTTCAACGATGCTAAGGGAATGACTCTTTGGAAAGATGCGAGAGAGCAAGACAAATTTATACGGATGTGGAAAATGTTGGCGAAAGAATTTGGTCATTATCCGAATGGATTGCTGGCCTATGAATTGTTAAACGAGGTTTCTGCTCCGGACGCAGAGGTCTGGAATGATTTGCTGATGCGCTTGTATGGCGCGATTCGTAAGATGGAACCGGAACGTATGCTTGTTATTTCTCCCATAGACCATAGTTCGATTGATGCATTGGAGAAGTTGAGGATTCCGCAAAACGATCCGAATATCATGTTAAGCATTCATTTTTACACTCCTCATCTACTTACTCATTATCAGGCTCCTTGGTGGAAAGCATTGAGAAATTTGGAAATTCAATTGCACTATCCGGGGCAATTGGTTACCCAAGTAGATATAGATACCATTCAAGATGAAGAAAACCTTCGGGTGGTTAATTATTACAACGGTTATTATGATAAGGAAGTGTTTAAGAAACGTCTACAAAAGGCGTTGGATATAACGGGCAAGACCGGCTTGAAAGTCTACGTTGTTGAGTTCGGATGCATCAACAACACAGATAAAGAATTGAAATATCGTTGGCTGAAGGATGTTACAGATTTATTTAAAGAAAATAATATGCCTTATGCTATTTGGGGATATAAGTTTGGATTCGGCATATTGGATATGAATGGTAAACCTATAGATGAAAGGATTATGAAGTTATTCTCATGCAGATAGATGTCAAACAAATTCTTTTTATACCATATTGTAAGGTTGAGATGGAAAATTGTGTTGGAGCTGATAGGTCCTGTTGAAAAGTCAGTTAAAATTCATTTTGAATATATTTGTGATTTTTTTTGATTTGGTTGATTATAAACAGATAGCATATTTGTATTATATAAAAGAAGTCTATTGTGGATTTTTAAATGTATTATAACCATGAGATATTTGAATTTGAAAAAACAAGTACAAACAGTTTGCTTGTTGTTGTCTTTTTTTGTGTTGATTCTTTCTTGTTATTGCTGTGAGTCTCCAACAGATGAGGATGATGGTACAACGCTTCCCTCTGTTGATTGGACTACGGCTGATTTTGATGTGTTGCGTGGATTGAATATCGGCGGTTGGCTGTCGCAGACATCGACTCGTAATGTGGCTCCAGAACGATTTTTTACAAAAAATGAGATTAAAAAATGTGCAGAATGGGGCTTTGATCACTTACGTATTCCTGTTGACGAAATGGAAATCTTTACAGAAAATGGTGATTGGAATCAAAAACATTTAAAACTCTTGCATGATGCTATGGATTATTGCATGTCGCAGAATATGCGTGTGATTTTAGATTTTCATATTCTTCGCTCGCATTATTTTAATGATACGGAGAAAATGACATTGTGGAAAAACAAAGCAGAGCAAGATAAATTTATTGCCATGTGGAAAAAAATTTCTGCTGAATTTAAGGATTATCCAATAGGTTTTTTGGCTTATGAATTGTTGAATGAACCGGTTCCACCAGGACCAGATGATTGGAATATATTGATGAATAGAGCAATTGTGGAACTGAGAAGATTGGAGCCGGAACGAATGTTGATATTAGATCCGAGTAGTCATAGTTCTATAGAACAGTTGAAAAATATGGATATACCAGAAGGGGATCCGAATTTTATGGTGACAGTGCATTTTTATACACCTCATTTGCTTACTCATTATCAGGCAGCTTGGATGGATGGTTTGAAGAATTTAAGCATACCGTTGCATTATCCGGGACAGTTGGTAGCCCAAGCTGATTATGATACGATAACTGTTCAAAAGCATAAAGATGTGGTGAGGTATTATAATGGTTATTATGATAAGGCTGTACTTCAGTTGCGTGTACAAGAAGCAATTGATTTTGCAAAAATGAAGAACTTGCAACTTCATGTAGGTGAAGTTGGTTGTATAGATAATACAGATAAAGAAGTAATGCATGCTTGGTATAAAGATGTGTTGGATATATTTAAGGAGAATAATGTAGCTTTCTCAATTTGGGGGTATAAGTCCAATTTTGGGATTTTGACAGATTATGGAACGCCAAAAGACAAGGAATTAATAGATATCATAACAGAATAGTTGATATTATTATATAGTTGAATAAGCCAATAAATATTTTATTTTGAAATAGAGAAAATAATATGGAAGATGTTGAAAAAAAATATAACCAGTTTTTGTTTAACAATTTAAATTATTAATCATGAAGAAAAATTCTATTTTTTTTGCTGTACTTTTTGCGAGCACAGGAGTTTGGGCGCAAAAAACGCTGACTATTGAGCATAAGGCGGAAAATGCTATGGCTAGCGAAATTACTGCTGCATTGACAGGGAATGCAGAAGAAATTGAAAAATTGGTAATTACAGGAACGGCAAATGTGACATTTGATGATTGTCGAGCTATTCGTGCTGTTTTTACAACAGCAGCTTTGAAAACATTGGATTTGAGCCAGGCAAAATTTGAAAATGATAGTCTGCCTGGAATACCAGCGGCTCAAACACCTAGTAATGTGGGGGCTTTTAATGCGACAGTACCTTATAAAGAAGGATCATCTGAAGGGTTGGATTCAAATGCAAACGGCTTACTTGTAGAGGAAGTCATTTTGCCGAGTGACTTGAGGGTTGTGAGTAATCGTATTTTTCGAAACTTTAAAAGGTTGATAAAGATTACTTTGCCATCAACGGTGAAAGTTATTGATGAAGGTGCGTTTAATAAATGCGAACAGTTGAAAACGATTAATTTTCCTAATGGATTAACCACAATAGGAGCTTATGCTTTTTATCAATGTTATCGACTTGGACAGGATCCGCAAAATCCGGTTGATGTATTACCTGAAAGTGTGGTTGGTGTGCTTGGAGGAAGTGCATTCCGTCAGACTTCAGCTTTTATAGGTTGGTTGCCTGAAGGAATTACAGAAATTGGAGCAAGTTGTTTTGATTGTACAGGAGGAGGATCGGCTGTGATTGTTCCAGGTTCGGATGAAAGTGTTTCTCCAGGCTCTCAAGGTGTGACTATTTATCAACATTGTGCAAAAATTGGAGATAATGCATTTAAGGGGCAAACATATATAGATAATGTTGAAATTAATAGAGTTACTCCTCCAGAAATAGGTCAAAATGCTTTTGGTGACCCCACAAATGAAGAATTTTTAGGTGGTATTATGCTTTATGTACCGCAAGGAACTTTCGATGCTTACAATGCAATTGTTCCTTATAACAAAATGAATATTGTTGCTGAATTGCCTGTTCCAGGAGAGTCTGTTGTAGAAAGTGTAGAAAGTGTAGACTTTAGTGTATATCCCAATCCTGTGGTTAATACAATTTCTGTAATGACACAGAATGTCGTGAAAAGTGTGAAGATATTGGATTTGAACGGTTCGGTTTTGAAAAATTTTACAGTAGATGCAGTGATGACTTTTGATGTTTCCGACTTGCCCAATGGTATGTATTTTATTCAATTGGATAACACTGCGGCTAAGTTTATAAAAAAATAAGCAGAGTTGCATTATTCCATGGGATTTATCCCATGGAATATCTTTAAACTTAATTTGTAAAAATACTTTATCATGAAGAAAATATTATTCTTAGCATGTATCGTGTGGGTTATGCCAGCATTGAAAGCAGAAAAGGTTTCGATAAATGTTACCGAGTCAAGTAGTATGACTGTCGAATTGGCAAAAATAGAGATTCCCGCAGCAGTTGATACATTGGTTGTTACCTCTACTGTTGACTTATCATTGGAAAATTTAAGAGAAATAAGAGCGAAGTTCTTGTCCAATGCAGATGGTTCGTTTACATTGGATCTGTCTAACGCGTTGTTTGCAGACAATATATTCCCAGGTCCAGGTAGTGGAAACGATGGGGCCTTTGATCAGTTGAAAGCCTTGAGAGAAGTTATTTTGCCGATGACATTAAAGCAAATTGGTCGTGTCGCTTTCCGGGAATGTGTTAATTTGGAAAAGATTAATTTGCCAGAAGGGCTAGAGGTGTTAAAGGGAAATTGCTTTGCAATGTCGAAGTTAAATGGAAAGTTGGCTTTAACGAGTTTGCCAAGCACTGTAGCGAAAATAGAATCTTATGCCTTTTATCAACTTAAGACGTTGGCATTGAGTAGTCTGCCTGTTTCAATGCAAGGCGAAATAGCGTCAAATAGCTTTGCGGGCACAGCTGTTGCTATAACTGAAATACCGGAGGGAATAACTAAAATATCAAGTAGTGCGTTTGCCGGAAAATCAAATGACACCAGAAAAATAAATTCGATAACGTTTCCAACAACTCTTGAAAGTTTGCATGTAAAAGCGTTTGATAGTCAGCATAATTTAAATTTGGTAGAATTTAAGACCATGTTCCCTCCTATGGTGGAAGGTGGTGATAGCCTGCATTTTCCTTCAGCTGTTGTGATTATAGTTCCTAATCAAGAAGCAGTATCAAGATATATGGAAGTTCCTGCGTTTGCTAAATTTACAATTCAGGCAAAAACGACAACAGGTTTATCTGTAGCTCCTATAGCAGAAATTAATATGTATCCTAATCTGGTTGTTGATGAATTGAATATTTCATCTTCTGAGCCGATAAGGAATGTTAAGTTATATGATGTGAATGGTCGTATGTTGGATAACCTTGTCGGTTTAGCAGGCACATACAATGTTTCTCATTTGAATCCAGGTATATATTTCGTTCAAGTGAATGATCGGATATTCCGATTCGTGAAAAAATAGATTGGGAGTGACTTGAGTTAATAGTTTATTATATAACGGCTTCACCAATAGAGTGAGGCCGTTTCTAAATCTGACAAATAATAATTTTCTTATCAGTAATAAATAAAACATATGAATAAGTTTCGAATTGCTTTTAGTGCCTTGCTATTTCCGTTTGTTCTTTGTGCCCAATATCATCCTGTCGTTCTTCGGGTGGTAGACAAAACATTTGGTGTGAAGACTAGTAATGATAACAGTAATTCCAATCAGAATATTGTAGCCGGCTTGAGTGAAGGGTTGAAATTTCAAGGAAAAGGTACGGGAAACTGGTATTATCCTTTATTCAAGATGCCGGGAACAACGGGAGAAGTTCTGAAAAATGATACTGCGTGGATCTGGCAGGCATCCATTCAGGCTCCGGTGGGTATGCATTCTTGGAAACCATGTCTGAAATCTATAGGTTATAAACCTTTGAATAAAGTGGTGGCTTATTATGGTGAGAACGATGAATTGGATTTTTCTGTTGATGCTACTGGTAAAGTGGATGGCATAACTGAAATTGTAATAGAAGATGAGCAATATCCGGTTACTTTGAAGATAATAGACAAAACCAAAGGAATCATAACGAACGATATCCAATATGATCAGGCTAATGTTTATTTTACAGGAGGCAAACCGCTGGTTCCAACAAATGCACTTACTGATTTACACAATGAATTTGTTTTGCATAAAGCGCAGGCAGAGTTTGCAGCGGACGAGTTTGATTTTGTCACCGGTGTAAATATTGGAGTTTGGCTTTCACAAACAAGCAATCGGGGTTCGACCAGTGCTCAAAACTATTTTAAGAAGAGCGACCTGAAGCAATTGGCGGATATGGGTTTTGACCATATACGTTTGCCTGTGGACGAAAAGGAAATATTTGACACGAATATGGAGTTTGTGCCAACCACTCGCCAATTGGTACATGATGCGATTGCATGGTGTAAAGAGTATAACATGCGCCTGGTTTTAGACCTTCATATTTTACGTTCGCACTATTTTAATGATGATAAAAACTCAATAATACTATGGAAAGATCCGGCAGAACAGGATAAGTTGGTTGCTATGTGGGACAAACTTTCGCAAGAATACGGGCATTATTCCAACAACATGCTTGCTTATGAATTGTTGAATGAAGTCAATGCTCCTAATGCAGAAGTGTGGAATAAGTTGGCTGCACGTATCATAGCAAAAATACGTGAACGGGAGCCCGACCGTTATTTGATATTGGGAGGTATAAGTCATAATTCGGCAGATGCATTGTCTTCATTGGAAGTACCTCAGGATGATAAGAAATTGCTCTTGGCTTTTCATTTTTATTCTCCGCATTTGTTGACGCATTATCAGGCCAACTGGATGGATGGTTTGAAAAACTTGCGTATACCGTTGCATTATCCGGGACAGTTGGTGGCGCAGGAAGACGTAGACACGATAACAGTCAAGCGGCATAAAGATGTGGTAAATTATTATAATGGATATAACAATAAATCAACACTTAAGACGAAACTGCAAAATGCCATTGACCGTGCAAATAGTTTGGGGTTGAGGTTGTATTGTTCTGAGTACGGTTGTATAACAAACACTCCGGATGATGTAAAACAGAGGTATCTGCGTGATGTGGCTGAAGTGTTCCGTGAAAATAACATAGCATTTTCCATTTGGGGGTGGAAAGCTAACTTTGGTATATTGGATAATAGTGGCAATGTGCGCAGTCAAGGGGTGATTGACGCAATAGCATGTGGAGGCGGAAACAAATATAACATGTTTCCGCACAATGGTAACGTGGTTGAAAAAAATGATACGGCGTGGATATGGTCGGCGACGGTTTATGTACGCACAGGTTGCTATTCATGGAAGCCGTTTCTTTATTCAACAGGACTTTCTCTTAATGAGGTTTCACGTTATGATAATGCCGAAGGAGACATACAATTTAATGTTGACTTGCAGGGAAATGTGTCAGGATATACTACTTTGATTCTTCCGGATGGTTTGTCTGCCTTTGATTTGGGTGTGTCGGATGATGGTATTCTCGTTTATCCGACTTTATTTGCCGATTATATTTCGGTAAAAGGCATGAAGAAGTCTGTTCAACTGTACAATTTGGCAGGAGTCAAGGTAGCGGAGGGCGTTGCCGAATCAGAGTTGATGCTGGACACTTCTGATTTGTCAAAAGGAACGTATGTTTTACGAGTAGACGACAAATATAGTTGTAAACTAATGAAATAGAAATATGAATCGAAAGGATTTTATCAAATTGTTATGTTTGTTCTGTATAAGTTTGTTGCTGTGTACAAGTCTTTATGGTAAACAAACGATAAAGGTATTGGCTATAGGCAATAGTTTTTCTGCAGATGCATTGGAGAGCTACTTGTGGAATTTGGGGGCTGCTGCAGATGTAGAGTTTGTCATCGGTAATGCCTTTATAGGAGGGTGCTCTTTGAATAGGCATTGGGACTGTGCAAGCGGTGATTTATCTTGTTATTCATACCGAAAAATTGAGAATGGAGAGAAAAAAACTTTGTCGAAGCAAACATTAGCATTTTGTATCAAAGATGAAAAATGGGATGTGATAAGTTTTCAGCAAGTCAGTTCTCAATCGGGTATGTATGAATCCTATTTCCCTTATTTGAACGATTTGCTTGATTATGTGAAGGCGATGGTTTCCAATCCGAAAGTGAAGTATGTTTTGCATCAAACGTGGGCATATGCCAAGAGTCCGATACATAAATCGTTTGTGAATTATGACAATGATCAAATGAAAATGTACGAGGCAATAGTTGATGCGGTTTGGCGTGTTGCCGAGACTGTTGGCTTTGAAACCGTAATTCCTTCCGGTACAGCTATCCAAAACGGACGGAGCAGTGTTATTGGGGATAATTTTAATCGAGACGCTTCGCATTTGAGTTACGGAATAGGGCGCTATACTGCTGCGTGTACGTGGTTTGAAGTGCTTACTGGCATATCAGTTGTAGGTAATGCATATAAACCAGAATGTATTACCGATTTTCAATGTGCGGTAGCTCAAAACGCAGCTCATCTGGCTGTGAACAATCCACGAAGTATAAGCGACATGAGCTTTTGGAATGGGGAGGAAAGTTTTTTGAAAAATGAGATTTATTAGCTTTGCGTTGTGTGTTATGAAAAACTATATCGTTATTTTGTCTTTTGCATTCATGGCGTTGAATGTCAGTTGCCAAAAGCCTGAGGAGAAAATGTCGGAACAAGCACCGGTTGGAAATTCTTATTTGCATTTTATTATGTATGGGCAAAGTTTGTCCGTTGGGGCACAGTCTTATCCGGTGTTGTCTACAGAGAATATACCGGGTAATTATATGTTGGGTGATCAGATTTGGATTAATTATTGGAATGTAGGGAAGAACACATTGAATCCTTTGACAGGCAAATTAGCAAAGCAAGATAAAAACGGGAGCACCAATCTTTATCCATTTACTCGTTCGGGCACGATAACGGCGGAATGTCCTTTGTATGGAGTGGTGAATCATCTTCAAAAGAAGATAGGAGGAAACTTTATTGCTACATCGAGTGGAACGAGCGGACGGTCGATTGAAGAACTGTCGAAAGAATCGAAAGTATCAGACAGACAGCATTATGTCACGGAGTTTAAAAGCACATTGTCTAATGGTGTCTTGGCAGCCAGGAAAAATAATTGCTCCATATCTTGTCCGGTCATATTTTTCATGCAGGGAGAAAATAATTATGAAAACAAAGGCAACGGATTGACTGTGGGCGCAAAGTCGACCTCCGACAAGAATGAATATAAACAACTGCTTGTTAGGCTTAAAGACAACATGCAGGATGATATATTGTCAGCTTACGGGCAGCCAGAGAAACCTGTGTTCATAACTTATCAGGCTGGATGTCAGTATGGGAAAAACAAGGAATTGTCCATTGGAATGGCTCAACTTGAAGCGTCTAACGAGTATGATGATATTATTTGTGCTGGACCTGTTTACCCTTTGCCCGACAGGGGAGGACACCTGGATCCGAATGGTTACCGTTGGTATGGAGAGATGTTGGCGAAAGTGTATTATAAAACACAAGTATTGGGAGAAGACTTTAAACCTCTTCAACCTAAACGTTTGCAGAGAATGGAAAATGCGAAACAAATAAAAATACAGTTTCATGTTCCTGTGTCACCGTTGGTGCTGGATACATGGACTACTTCTGTAAAATTTAAAGATTACGGATTTGAGGTGCATAAAGATGGAATTAAGCAGACGCTTTCGAATGTGGCAATAGAGGATGATTGTGTTGTGATAACTGCGGCGAACGATTTGTCATCTGGAAGGCTTGAAATAATTTATGCCGGAATCGGAGAAAATGGAGTGTTGAACAGAGGACATGGAAATTTACGGGATAGTGATGATTATGAGGCTTTTTTTACTTATGTGGATCTGGATGGAAAAGAAAGCGGAGAATATATTTATCCTCGTGATCCCGGTAATTCACTGCGTCCGGTGAATGAGGTGAAGAACCAGCTGGGGCAACCCATTTATGGTCAGCCCTATCCTTTGTATAATTGGAGCGTGGCTTTTTATTACGTTTTGGAAGACGGGCAGAAAACCTATGTGGTTCCTGGCTTTGGAAACGATACTGTTGTAGAGCAAGAAGAACAAGTTGATATCTTCTCATTCTATCATCAAGGAAACGAGTTGATGCTGCACATCGATAATCAGTCTGATGTACGGCTTGATATAGTAGATATGCTCGGGAGGATTGTTTATAGCCGCTTGTTCAAGGAAAGTAGCGTGAATTGTTTCATACAAAATTTTTCACCGGGGGTGTATGTTGCTACAGCTACCGTAAAAGGAAAGTCAAAACAATTAAGAATCTTGAAAATATAAACAGGGAATCGATATGAAAAAACATGTTTTGTTTATTTTATTAAGTATGCTTGGATGCTCTTGCTCGCCTAAAGATGAGATGGATGAAGTGATAGAAAAAGGTTTGCATGTTTCCATTGAACAGTCGAAACGAATGGCGGAATTGCTGTGGAACCGTAAGGATTGTTTGCCGCGAACGCTTGACAAAGACGGTGATTTGATAACATCGGACTCGAAATGGTGGACAAGCGGTTTTTTCCCAGGTGTGCTTTGGCATTTATATGAAGCGAGTGGTGATACGCTTTTGAGATACTATGCAGAAGATTATACCGCCCGTGTGGAGAAGGAAAAATATAATAAAGGCAATCATGATGTGGGGTTTATGTTGTATTGTAGCTTTGGCAATGGTTATCGTCTCACCGGCAAAGAACATTATAAGCAAGTGCTTTTAAAAGGAGCGGAATCTCTCTCCACTCGTTTCCGTGACCACATTGGATTGATTCGTTCATGGGATTTCAATGAAGCGGTGTGGCAATATCCGGTGATTATTGATAACATGATGAATTTGGAATTGCTTGAGTGGGCATCGAAAAATTCGAATACACCTCGTTTTGCAGAGATCGCCCGCTCACATGCTGATGCAACGAAAAAACATCATTTCCGTCCGGATTATAGTTGTTGGCATGTTGTGTCATATGATACGATAACAGGGAAACCGGAGAAGAAACATACCCGTCAGGGGTATTCGCATGAATCTTCTTGGGCGCGTGGAGAGGCGTGGGCCCTTTACGGTTATACCATGATGTTTCGTGAAACACAAGAAAAGCGCTATTTGGAACAAGCAGAACATATTGCTGATTATATTCTGACTCATCCCCGTATGCCAGAAGATGGCATTCCGTATTGGGATTTCGATGCCCCCGATATTCCGAATGCCTTACGTGACGCTTCGGCAGGAGCCGTCATGGCTTCGGCTTTCATTGAACTGAGTGCTTATACGGACATGAAACGTTCCGGAAAATGTTTGGATATGGCAACCCGACAGCTGAAGACATTGACATCTCCAGAGTACCTGGCAGAAATAGGAACAAATGGATACTTTATTTTAAAGCACTCGGTAGGAAGCCTCATGGAAAACTCGGAAGTGGATGTGCCGCTTACTTATGCCGATTATTATTATGTTGAAGCTTTATTGCGTTATAAAGATTTGAATAAATAACGATAATGTATAATACAAAAGATAACTTTTAGCCAATCTGTTAGAACTGCTCAGTAGATGCCCCTAAAAAACAGATGGCATATTGGGCAGACGGGCAATAAAGTTTCATATGCTATTTGTAATTTTTGTTTGTCATATAATTTTATCAGATAATTATTGTTCCGTTAAAATGGGAAATTGATCTTTGAAATAATTTAAATGGTTATTTATAAATGTTTTAGGGTACGATGATTTGATGTGCAACCTTCTGTTAGACTGCAAAGTTGTAAAATCAAGACCATTTCATTTCAGAAAATATATAATTGGCTATATATTAATAATTTCAAAGAAACATTCGTCTGCTTTTACGGGACAGTAGTGATTGAAAGTCTTGAATGAAATGGATCTAACATTACTTTTTACAATGGCTCCTCTTTATTTATAGGGGTATAGGGGATTAGTGCTTGCCCTCTATAGGTTTAATATTGTCAAGAGTAACATGAAGGTCTTTTCGTCAATGTGCTGTGCTTTTTTAATGGCTCTATGGGTTAAGTTTCGTGCCGCTTGTTCCGAAAGTCCCATTATTTTGGCGATTTCATTGTAATCCATTTGGTGTAAAAACCGTAGATAAATGATTTCTTTTTGTCTAGGGGTTAGGCTTGACATTATTTTGTTTATTTTTTTTTGAATGTCTTTCCTATCTTCTTCATCTTCGATATCTGTTAACTCTATGGCATAATTAAATTCAAAACTTTCTTTTTGTGGAAGGATTTGTTCTCGTTTAGAACGTTTGATCCAATTAATGGCACGGTTTCTTATGGACACGAAAAGAAAAGAGTCCATGGTGTCTACATCCTTTATTAAGGAAGGTTGTGTGTAGAGTTTTATGAATAAGTCTTGAATTAAATCTTTAGTTTCTTCAATACCAATGCCTAAACTGATTGAATAGGCATATAGCTTTCCGTATTGTCTTTTATATAGTATTGTAAATGCTTCTTTTTTGTGATCTTTTATGAAGGATGTCCATAGTTCAGAATTGCTGGTATCGCAAGAAATTTGCATAACGTGAGAAATAATCGTTTTTTTTTATATGTGAAGGTTACAATCAGACAGACTTATCGTTGCCTGTTTTTTGTTGCTTCCTCTCTATAATATTTATAAATAATGTATAGCATTAAGAAATAACATCTTAAGTCATTTACAAAGATAAAGAAATATTTTGAAAACGGTTTAAGAGCAGTAGGAAAAATAGATCTTTTCAAAGGGCATAAACGCAATTTATTACTGTTAATGATGATTTTTGGCTTTTAAAACAACTTCATGCTTCTGTTTCTCAATAAAAAAATATAAAACTGCTGCTGATTGTTGTGAGGTAAAGATAAAAAGACTTATTTTTGCACATTATTAAAGATAATGTGTATTATTTTAAATAGCATGAAATATGAGTAAGTTAGTTGTAAACAGTTTTGACGACTTTGCGCAGTATGTGGGCAAAGAGTTGGGAGAGTCTGATTATCATCAAATCACACAGGAGCAGATTGACAAGTTTGCGGAAGCTACGCTTGATTTCCAGTGGATACATACGGATGTGGAACGGGCAAAGGTGGAAAGTCCGTTTAAAACGACCATTTCTCACGGTTATCTGAACCTCTCTCTGCTTCCTTATTTGTGGGGGCAGATTATAGAGGTGAACAATCTGAAAATGACGGTAAACTATGGCATTGAAAAAATGCGCTTCATGGAAACGGTGCGTGTGAATGATGAAGTCCGTCTGAAAGCCAAACTGAATTCACTTGTCAACCTGAGGGGGGTGGCCAAGGCAGAAGTCGGTGCCGTTATGGAAATAAAAGGAGCCAAGAAGCCGGCCTTCGAGGCGACTGTTGTGTTCCTTTATTATTTTAACTAGTCTCTCAGAAGCTAAATAATTTTTAGTATGGATGAGGTGTGTCGGATTGCTTCGGCACACCTTTTTCGTATATGTAGATGTTGATGTACCGGCTTTCCTGTTTTTAACCCCAATCGGTATGATAAGTGCAAAGACGGCCGAACGTTCTGATGGCTGGTTGGGGTTTGGTAGAGACGGCTTACCAGTGTACCTCGTTCTTTGAATTTCCGAAAAACCGTGCTGCGCATGAAAAGAACGGCAGTGACAGGTCGAACAGGGGAATGGTGAGAAAGTAACGCCTCTTGCTGTCGCAAAGTCGGGCGGTCTTGTTGACTATGTGGCACTGGCAGCTGTAGCGTATGAGGAACAGCAGCAGGGCGAATCCCATACTGGGCAGGCAGCCGAATGCACCGAGGAAAGGCAGTGACAGATAGAAAAGAATGCGTGACGATATTTCGCTGCCCAACGTGAAGCGGACGTTTGTTCTGTATTGCTTGAAATCGGTACGGTGTTGTGCTTTGTGCCGCAGCCATTCCGACAGATGTATGGGCATTGCGGAGTACATGCTGCCGTCCGGTGTCGTTTCTATGGCTGTGTTTGTTGGGGAACTTCCGTTGCCCACCAGCATGGCGTTGTCGCGCGACGATATGTTGAGGCCGGCGCTGAAGCCTTTCATTCGGGAGAATGTCTCTTTTCGCAAGGCCAGGTTCTGTTCGTGGCCAGTGTATGCCTTTCCGCGCCAGGCCAGTCCCATGCACTGCAGGGTGAAGAACAGGGCATCGTAGGCAAAGAGACGGCTGCCGGTGGTGTGCTCGGGCTGTATGTTGCTGTAGCAGCCCAATACGAATTCGGTTTGTGATTCGAAGTGGCTGGCCATGCGGGCAATCCACTGGTTGCTTTGTGGATAGCAGTTGGCGTTGGTGAAGAGCAGTACGTCGTGTTGCGCAGCCTTTACACCTAGTGTGATGGCCAGTTTCCGCGAGCAAATGTTTTTGGTGCCGGTGGGTACGAACGTACTTTTCAGTTGCGGATACCTTGTTTTCAGTGCTCTGATGGCAAGTTCCGTGTCATCGTCCGATGCGTTGTTCACCACAATGACTTCAAATGAAGGATAGTCTTGTTCAAGTATCTTGGGCAGATATTCTGTCAGGCAGTTCCCTTCGTTTTGGGCAATGACAATGACCGATACGGGCGGTTTCTTGCCGGAAGAATCGGTTTTTTGTACGGGTTCCCGGTTTTTGCTGACATGGCATATCACGGTCATGTACCGGAAGTAGAAATATAGTTGATGGACGAACACTATAAAAAGTACAGTGGTCAGTATCAGCTCAACCGTGCTGAAATAATACCCCAAAAACTCCATGTCGTTTCAATGTTGGATCGTGAATTCGTTCTTTGGCCGGTTTATCGTTGCAGTTCATCGCTCGTGTACGACTTCGGCAGTTTGCGCAGATTGTATTGCGATGCCATGATTTCACCGTAGGCGCCGGCCGAACGCAGTGCGATGAGGTCGCCCCTGTGCGCCTTGTTCAGCGTGCAGGCTTTGGCGAAAGTGTCGGACGATTCGCAAATGGGACCTACAACATCATACAGTTCTTCCTCTTCGTCGGAACTGAGGTTTTCAATGCGGTGGTACGCCTGATATAGGGTGGGGCGTATGAGGTCGGTGAAGCCGGCGTCGAGAATGGCGAATTGCTTGGTGGCTCCTTGTTTTACATACAGTACCCGTGCGATGAGGCTGCCGCATTGTGCCACCACCGAACGTCCCAGCTCGAAGTGCAGGGTTTGTTGCGGCTGCAGATGCAGGTGCTGGCGGAACACCTTGAAATAAGCCTCGAAATCGGGAACGGGAAAATGGTTCGGATGTTCGTAGTTAACACCCAACCCGCCCCCTACGTTGATATGCTTGAGCATGATGTGGCGCGAGAAGAAATATTCCTGTATTTCGTTTACGCGTACGCACAGACTTTGGAACGAGGTCATGTCGGTGATTTGCGAACCGATGTGGAAATGGATGCCGATGAGTGTGATGTGCTCCAGTGAAGGCAGCAGCTCAATCACCGTGTCCAGCTCGTTCATGTTGATGCCGAACTTGTTTTCGTTCAGTCCGGTGGTTATGTAGTGGTGCGTGTGGGCATTTACGTTCGGGTTGATGCGCAGTGCCACTTGCGCCGTCTTGTTCTTCCGTCCGGCCAGGTTGTTGATGACCTCCAGTTCGGGGACGGACTCCACGTTGAAGCAGAAAATGTTGTGGTCGAGTGCCAGGTTGATTTCCCAGTCGGCCTTGCCCACGCCGGCAAATACGATTTTGTCGGATGTGATTCCGGCATCGATGGCAGCCTGTATTTCACCCCCGCTCACACAGTCGGCACCGAGTCCGGCCATGCGTATTTCCTTCAATATGGAGGGGTTTGCATTGGCCTTCATGGCATAGTGCACATGAAAATCGCTTTTCGCTGCTTGTTGTGTTATCTCGTGCAAGGTAGTGCGCAGCACGTCCATGTCGTAGTAGTAAAACGGGGTGGGGATGTTCCGGAACTTGTCGGTGGGGTAGCTTGCTTTCAGCATGAATGGGTTGTGTTATTGATTGTGTACGTATTGAAATTGAAAATTGAAAGCGAGACCGCGCTGCGGCGGCACGCTTCCGATTTTCAATTCACGAAATTGGGTTAGAAAAGTTCTTTGCTCAGTGCTTTCAGCGCACGGACCTTGTCTTCGGCCTTGATGAGGAACGATATGTTGTAGTTGCTTCCGCCGTATGAAACCATTCGGATGGGAATGTCCTTCAATGCGTTGACAACCTGTGCCTGGAAGCCTACGTTTTCGTAGGGCATGTCGCCCACGACGCAGACAATCACCATGTTGGAGTCGACGGTGACCGTTCCGAATTTTTTCAGGTCGTTGACAATTTCGTCCAGGTGTTTGGTGTTGTCGATGGTGACGGAAACGCCCACTTCCGATGTAGTAATCATGTCAATGGAGGTGCGGTACGATTCGAATATCTCGAACACCTTGCGCAGGAATCCGTAGGCAAGCAGCATGCGGCCCGACTTGATTTTTATGGCCGTAATGTTGTCCTTGGCCGCTACGGCTTCTATCTTGCCTGTGCCCATGCGGTTGGATATGAGGGTGCCCGGAGCCGAAGGATCCATGGTGTTGAGCAACCTTACGGGTATGTTGTTCAGTTTGGCCGGCAGGATGCAGGTGGGGTGCAGAATCTTGGCACCGAAATAGGCCAGCTCGGCAGCTTCTTCGAAGTGCAGCAGACGCACGGGCTTGGTGTCGTCCACCACCCTCGGGTCGTTGTTGTGCATGCCGTCAATGTCTGTCCATATCTGGATTTCTTCGGCGTGAATGGCGGCTCCTATGAGCGATGCGCTGTAATCGCTGCCCCCCCGTTGCAGGTTGTCGATTTCCCCGTAGAAGTTACGGCATATGTAGCCTTGTGTGATAAGAATTTCGGCCTTTCCGTTGGCTTCCAACAGTTTGGGCAGGTGTTCGGCAATGTAGGCCGTGTCGGGTTCGGCATTCTTGTTTATGCGCATGTAGTCAAGGGCGGGTATCAGCGCGCTGTTGTGTCCCGTTTCCAGCAGATGCAGGTGGAACATGGCAGTCGACAGCAGTTCGCCTTGCGCCAGAATGGCCTTTTCCTCGAAAAGGGTGAACACCGATTTCGAGAACGAACGGATATATTCAAAATGCGACCGTACGATGCCGGCACATTCGTTTCTGTATTTGTCGGTAGAAAACAGCTCGGCAATGGTTGCTATGTACTTTTGCTCGAGTGAGTTGATTTTTTCCAGTGCTCCAGACGTGTTGCCTTTGTAGAAGTAGTCGGATATTTCCACCAGACTGTTTGTCGTGCCGGACATGGCCGATAAAACAACAATTTTCCTTTCTCCGTCGCACACTAGTTTTGCGACTTCTTTCATGCGGGCGGCAGAACCTACGGATGTCCCGCCAAATTTTAATACTTTCATTGGCTTTTGTAAAAAATTGTTGGTTGAAGTTTTATTTTGCTTGCAAAGATAATGCAAATGAGTGCAAAACCAATCAAACTTGTTTGAATTGTTTTGCCGGATGTAGCTTATTTTGTCAAAAGAGGGCTTGTTTTTTGTCATTTCGGCGGAAAAAACGGGCGATTTGCGTGAAAAAAGATTGGAATTCGGGGTTGTTCCTGTAATTGTGTTGCAAGGCGGTGCCTTTTTTGCCCGAAACAATTTCCATGTAGTGGGGAAATAAAAAAAAGAGAGGCAGATAATCTGTCTCTCTTGTGCTGCGGGGTGGAAGATGGGGCTCGAACCCACGACCTTCGGAACCACAATCCGACGCTCTAACCAGCTGAGCTACGTCCACCATCGTTTTGCGGGTGCAAAGATAATGTGCATTTTGCGATTGTGCAAATTTTTTCGTGCAAAAGATGCGGAAACTTCTCAAAAAAGCAAGAAAAACTTGCCGGAAGCGTCCTGTGCCGGAAAACGGTTGGCGCTTTTTCGGCACAGGACGGCAAAAAGTGACGACACGATAAACGACACAATGGCCGAACGTTCTAATGACCGATTTCGATTTAATGATAATTGGGGTTTAATATAGGTAACAAGTGCGTCTTTGTCGGCTAAGTCGTGTGTGCGGCAGCATAAAGTTCTTTTTTCACCTATGTGAAACAAGCTTTTCACCTATGTGAAAAATATGTTTCACCTATGTGAAAAATGCTTTTCACCTATGTGAAAAAAGAACTTCGTGCTGCCGGATGTCTATTCCTAAAATCACTTGTCACTTTTTGAGAAGTTAAACGACTTCACTTGTCAAACAATAGTTGGTAGCACTGTATTACTTGTCATCCTCTGTTCAATAGAACGGGAAGGCTTGTCATAGCAAGCGGACAATGGACAATATCAGAGGGAACCTTATTCTCGGTAAAGCGGGTCGGGGCTCGATGCCCCGGACCGCTTTGAAGTGGACGATGGCCTAAAACCGTCGGTCACCTTATTCTCGGTGTGCAAATGTACTCCATCGGATGTGACTTGTCAAGAATCAGGGGCTTTTTTTCCAAAGATTTTTTCCCGGCACTTCTCCTTTATAGACCTCCATCGGGCATTTCATACCGATACTCATGTGGGGTCTTCGATGGTTGTAAAAATCAATCATACTTTCAATTTCCTCGTATGCCTGTTCTTTATTCCTGTACATTTCCTGTTCGTATATCCATTCCACCTTAAAAATGCCGTTCTGTCTTTCGGCTATGGCATTGTCCGTGGGTTCATACCTTTCCGTCATGCTTATCCGTATGTGATGGTCGAAAAGGCAGTCCACATAAGCGTCACTGGCGTATTGGGAGCCTCTGTCGGAATGGTGTATGGTTCCGCAAAGATTCCCGCCCTGAGCCGTCCGGATAGCCATCTGTAAAGCTTCAAGCGTAAATGAAGCCTCCAGTGTGTCTGACAGGCACCAACCCAGCACAGCGTGGGAATAAGCGTCGGTAACCAGATGCAGGTAGAGGACATCTCCCAATATCCATACATACGTAATGTCTGACACCCATATATGATTGGAATACAGGGCCGTTTCCCCTCGTGTCAAGTCGGGGTACTTCTTGTAGACATGCTTCGAGTCAGTAGTGCGCCTACGTTTGTTCTGCTTGAGTTTGAAGCCTTTTGACTCGTAAACTTTCAGAAACGAATCCCGCCCGCGGGTCACTTCCCGTCCCAAATCCCTTTCCAGCAGATGGAACAGTTTGACCCCGCCTATCCGGGGACAACACAGGCGGTAATAATCCATCATATCGGTAAGAAGTTTAACCCGTTGTCTTTCCGACACTTCGTTCTTACGATTGGCATAATACCATTGGCGTTTTTTACCAAACAGCCCGCAAAGAGTCTCCACGCTCGTGCACGGGTACTCCTCGCGTAACGCCGTCACCGTCTGGCACCATCTTTTTTTAATATACTGATGCCTTCTTCTTGTTCTGCTATTTCTATCATTTTCTCAAATGCACGGCTTCGCATTCTCTCCAGTTCCAACGAACGCTGCAGGTCCGCTATACGCTTCCGGAGTTTTTCCGTTTCTGACAATTCGCTTTGTTGCTTGGACATCTTATAGCTTTCTAGCGTTGTTGCCGGCAAAGATAATTCTTTTGAGTCTACCGGATACTTTTTCAGCCAACTGCGCAAGATACTATTATCCAAAGCGTATTTCTTCGCTATTGCATATTGACTCAATCCGCTACTGTAATAATCACATAAAACGGATAATTTGAATGTCTGGCTGAACACTCTTTTGGGCCTACTTTTTTTCATTTATATTCTTTTTTTTGCCCCAAAAAGTTGTCAAGCTATTTCAGTACAAGACAGGAAGTGTAACATTACGCTGCCGGATACACGACTTTATGCCGTCGGAAGCATAAGGCCGTTGCCTGTCGCCTGCATGGTCCGACGTGTCTGCGGGGCGGCCGGCGGTGTTTGAGGCATAGGATGAGCTGCATTCGACAAGACCGTTCAGCCCCAATCGGACGTCGGATGATTGGAAATAGCCGTTTTCCGGACGGCTTTCCCGGATGCGGTTGTCGGGAAATTTCGTGGCCGTTCGGATGTGTACGTCATGACTTTTCGCTAAATTTGCACAGGTATATTCGGTGTAAGTTTTTTTTATGCAGAAGATGGATAGAAAATATTATATGGCAAACCCGGCACTTGACCAGCAGGTGGCCGATGTGCGGCGCAGGATACGCCTGGCGATGAACGGTGTGGTGGCCGAGCACATGACGAGTCACGGTGTGGTGTATCGGCAGAATTACGGGGTGTCGGTGCTGTCCTTGCGCGAGATAGCCCGCCGCTATGAGAAGAATCACGACCTGGCACAAAGGCTGTGGACGTTGGGCATTCGCGAAACCATGATACTGGCCACGCTGCTCGAGCCCGAGCAGACCTGCTCGCTTGACGATGCGCGGCGGTGGGTGGCCGACTTTCATCAGATAGAACTGGTGGAGCAGGCGTGCATGAACCTGTTCTCTAAAATGCCTCGGGCGCGTGAGCTGTGCATGGACCTGCTTGATGCGGACGACGACTGGAGCCGGGTGACCGCCTTCACGCTTTCGGCACGCATTTACGCTTCGCTGACCGATGAAGAGGCCGGCTTGCTGCTCCGCAAGGGGATGGAATGGTCGGCAACCGACAATTACTTCCTGTATAAGGCCATTGCGCTTTCGCTGGCCAGCATAAGCCGGCGCGGACGGGAAACGGCCGACCGGGTTGTTGCGGAGCTGCAGCAATTGAAAGGCTCCTCGTTGACCGGACAGCGTTACATAGTGCACGAGGTTGAGGAAGAAGTGTCGTTTTTGGATTTTTTATAGGTTGGTATGGGTATTTTGTTGTAATTTTGTGCGGTTTCGTCTGTTTGTGTGCGAAACCTCCTGACAGACACCGGATATGTTATGAAAGAGGAAAGCACGTTGGACAAGGCGAAGGACCTGTTTACGGAGTTCTTGAAAAAGAACCGGTGCAGGAAAACCCCAGAGCGTTATGCCGTGTTGGAGCATATCTACCGCTCGGAAGGACATTTTACGGCCGAGTCCCTTTATCAGGAAATGCAGGGCGAGTATCGGGTGAGCCGGGCGACGGTCTACAACACGCTGGAACTGCTGGCGCAAAGCCAGTTGGTGGTGAAGCACCGTTTCGGAACGCAGGAGGCCCGGTATGAAAAAGCCTTTGGCGACAAATTGCATCACCATTTGGTGTGCATTGACTGCGGAAAGGTGAAGGAATTTACCGACAAGTCCATCCGGACGGCCATACAGGCAAAGCGTTTTGCCTATTTCGAACCGTGTTATTACACGCTGTACGTCTATGGGCTGTGCAGCAGGTGCAAGCAAAAACGCCGCCGGAGCGATGAAAACCAGAAGTAACTGAAAACATAAATGATAAATATGAAAGTAGATGTTTTGTTGGGCCTCCAATGGGGCGATGAAGGCAAAGGTAAAATAGTTGACGTACTGACACCGGGTTATGACCTGGTTACCCGTTTCCAGGGAGGTCCGAATGCCGGACATACGTTGGAGTTTGAAGGAAATAAGTTTGTGCTGCGTTCGATTCCCTCTGGAATTTTCCAGGGAGGAAAAGTCAATATCATAGGAAATGGGGTCGTGCTCGACCCGGCTCTGTTCAAGGGCGAAGTGGAAGCCTTGGCTAAATCGGGGCACCCGCTTACCGAACGTCTGAAAATATCGAAGAAGGCGCACCTCATTCTGCCGACCCACCGTTTGCTCGATGCTGCATACGAGTCGGCCAAGGGCTCGGCCAAGATAGGCACAACGGGCAAGGGCATCGGCCCTACCTACACGGACAAAATAAGCCGTAACGGACTGCGTGTGGGCGACCTTCTGCATGACTTTGAGGCCAAGTACAAGGCAGCAACTGACCGGCACAAGGAAATCCTGCGCCAGTATGGCTATCCTTGCGACGGACTGGCCGCCATTGAAAAAGAATGGTTTGAAGGCATTGAATGTCTGAAGCAGTTTGAGTGGATTGACAGCGAACACGTCATAAACCACGCACTGGAAAGCGGCAAAAAGGTGCTGGCCGAAGGGGCGCAAGGTACGATGCTCGACATTGATTTCGGTTCCTATCCGTTTGTCACATCGTCCAACACGGTGTGTGCGGGCGCTTGCACCGGTCTGGGTGTGGCTCCGAAGAATATCGGCGAAGTGTACGGCATATTCAAAGCCTATTGTACGCGTGTGGGAAGCGGACCGTTCCCGACCGAGTTGTTGGATGCCACGGGCGAAAAGATGCGCAGTGTAGGACACGAATTCGGTGCCGTTACCGGACGGCCCCGTCGTTGCGGTTGGATTGACCTGGTTGCATTGCGCTATGCCGTGATGATTAACGGGGTGACGCAGCTGATTATGATGAAGAGCGATGTGCTCGACGACTTTGACACCATCAAGGCTTGTACGGCCTACAAGGTGAACGGTGTGGAAACGCGCGACCTTCCTTTTGATATAGCCGAAGGGGTTGAACCCGTTTATGCCGAATTGCCCGGTTGGAAAACCGACATGACAAAAGTGCAGAGCGAGGCAGAATTTCCTGCTAATTTTGCCGCTTACGTGGCGTTTCTTGAAAAAGAACTGCAAGTGCCTGTAAAGATTGTTTCTGTAGGTCCGGATCGGGCTCAGACCATATTGAGATAAGGTTTTGAGGGCGGGTAAACCGCTCTCGATGACTTTTGATTGCCCGGGATGCTTGTGTAACAGGCTTTTCGCTTGGCGGAGTGGCAGGAAATTTGCACAGGTTTCTTTAAAAAAGACAATTATTATGGTGTATATTCTGTTTATTGCAATTGCACTGCTCAGCTGGATAGTCCAGTTTCGTTTGCAGTCCAAGTTTAAAAAGTATTCTCAAATACCGTTGCGTGGAGGTTTGACCGGGCGCGATGTGGCCGAGAAAATGTTGCGCGAGAACGGCATTTCCGATGTGCGTGTCATTTCCACATCGGGACATCTGACCGACCATTTCAATCCGCAGAACATGACGGTGAACCTGAGTGAGAGTGTGTATGCTTCCAACAGCATTGCGGCGGCTGCCGTTGCGGCTCATGAGTGCGGGCACGCTGTGCAACATGCGGAAGCCTATGCGCCGTTGAAAATGCGTTCGGCTTTGGTGCCGGTGGTCAGTTTTGCTTCACAGTGGATGAGTTGGGTGTTGTTGGCCGGCATATTGACGATAAACGTGTTTCCTCAGTTGATGCTGGCGGGCATTGTTTTGTTTGCCATGACTACTTTGTTCTCGTTCATTACGTTGCCGGTCGAAATCAATGCCAGCCGACGGGCATTGGCGTGGCTTGACTCGGCAGGAATAACCGACTACGAAACGCATGAACAGGCAAAAGATGCGTTGAAAGCAGCAGCTTACACCTATGTGGTTGCAGCTTTGGGCTCTTTGGCCACGTTGATATATTACGTGATGATATTTTTGGGAAGAAGAGATTAATAGAAAAGCAGAAATGACTAGTCCTAAATAACCGTTACAGTTATTGGACAAAAATAAATTATTTATCACAGTTCAGCAAGGCTAGCCTTGCTGAACTGTTTCTTTTTATAGCTTTTAATTCTAATCTGCTTCTGATGATGCATAAACTCAGGC
>CASEAJ010000093.1 GCA_949285425.1 uncultured Porphyromonadaceae bacterium | reverse complement strand
CGCCCCGTTGGGGCTTGCGGTTTTTTATCATAAACTCATTCATAGGGCGATGCCCTATGCTATAAGCTGCAAGCCTTTCAGGCTTGTTCCATACTTGCACGGCATCGCCGGAACATGACAGAACCTCTGTCACAAAAGCCCGAAGGGCTGTAAGCGCACAGCGTAGGGCAACGCCCTACGACAGAGGGACAAGCAAAAACAACGTAAGCCCCAAAGGGGCGCAAGCGCACTGAACACCCCAATATTTTATAGAACCCACCTTTCGTAAAAGTTCTGAACGTTCCGATTCAACGGTTCGGGTTTTAGGGAAAATGTTTAACTTTGCAAGACGACAAATAAAAAAAGTAGACCGTTATGGACGAAATATACGAAAACATGCCCGCAGCGGCATACGACGACAGTAACATCATTACACTTGAAGGCCTGGAACATGTCCGCCGGCGTCCCGGCATGTACATAGGCAAGCTGGGCGATGGTTCGCATGCCGACGATGGCATTTACGTGCTGCTGAAGGAAGTGCTTGACAACTCGATTGACGAATTCCGCATGGGGGTGGGCAAGCAGGTGGACATTCATCTGCACGAAAGGACCATGGAAGTGCGCGACTACGGACGGGGCATCCCGCTCGGGAAAATGGTGGAAGCCGTGTCGGTAATGAACACCGGGGGCAAGTATGACTCGAAGGCTTTCAAGAAATCGGTAGGGCTCAACGGTGTGGGGACGAAAGCCGTCAACGCGCTTTCTGAAACCTTCATTGTGCAGAGTTTCCGCGACGGGAAGACGAGGCGTGCCGTGTTTGAAAAAGGCAAACTGGTGTCCGACACCGACATCATCGACTGTCCGGCTAATGAGAAGAACGGTACCTACATTGCGTTTGTGCCCGACGATACGCTGTTTCTGAACTATGCGTTCAAGGAAGATTTCATCGAGGCCATGCTTCGCAACTATGCCTACCTCAACACGGGGCTGGCCATAAACTTCAACGGACGGCGTTTCCATTCGCGCAATGGATTGCTCGACCTGCTCAACGAAAACCTTACCAGCGAACCGCTTTACCCCATCATACACCTGAAAGGTGAGGACATTGAAATAGCCTTCACCCACAGCGACCAGTATGGCGAAGAATATTACTCGTTTGTCAACGGGCAGCACACCACCCAGGGAGGCACGCACCAGAGTGCGTTCCGCGAGTCGGTGGCACGCACCATTAAGGAGTATTACAACAAGAACCTCGAACTGTCCGACATACGCAACGGCATGATAGCTGCCGTGGCCATCAGCGTGGAAGAACCGGTGTTCGAAAGCCAGACCAAGACCAAGCTGGGCTCGCGCGACATGGCCCCCGACGGACCTACGGTAAACAAGTTCATATCCGACTTTCTGAAAAAGGAACTTGACAACTACATGCACCGCAACCAGGAAACGTCGGACATCATGTTGCAGAAGATACTTGAATCGGAAAAGGAACGCAAGGCCATAGCCGGTGTCACCAAGCTGGCGCGCGAACGGGCCAAGAAGGTGAGCCTGCACAACCGCAAGTTGCACGACTGCCGCGTGCACTACAACGACCCGAAAGGCGACACCGATGCCTCGGCCATTTTCATTACCGAGGGTAATTCGGCCAGCGGTTCCATTACCAAAAGCCGCGACGTGAACACGCAGGCCGTGTTCAGTCTGCGGGGAAAGCCGCTCAACAGCTACGGACTGACAAAAAAAATAGTCTACGAAAACGAAGAGTTCAACCTGTTGCAGGCTGCACTCAACATTGAGGACGGCATTGAGGGCTTGCGCTACAACAAGGTCATCATAGCAACCGATGCCGATGTCGATGGCATGCATATCCGTCTGCTCATGATTACCTTTTTCCTGCAGTTCTTCCCCGACCTCATCAAGAAAGGGCATGTGTACATATTGCAAACGCCGCTTTTCCGGGTGCGTAACAAGAAGGAAACCGTTTACTGTTATTCGGAAGAAGAACGCCTTGCTGCCATCGCCAGGCTCGGAGCCAATCCTGAAATCACCCGCTTCAAAGGGCTGGGTGAAATTTCGGCCGATGAATTCCGCCATTTCATAGGCAAGGACATACGCCTTGACCAGGTTACCCTGCGCAAGGGTGACGCTGTGACCGACCTGCTTTCGTTTTACATGGGCAAGAACACCAGCGAACGGCAGAACTTCATCATTGAAAACCTCGTGGTCGAAGAAGACGAAGTGAACGAGTGAAAAGGAGTGGAATTTTCATGAAACGTTTCGGATGCAGCATGCGGACTTGACAGACAGGGAGACGATGAACGGATTGCGATTCGATGGTGAGGTACGGTTCCGCTGCAAGCCGGTGAAGACGGAGGGCATTAAGTATGCCGGTTCCAAACTGAAGCTCATTCCCTACATACAGCACATCGTTTCGGACCTTGATGGGGTGAGAAGCGTGCTCGACGGTTTCAGCGGAACCACCCGTGTGTCGCAGGCCTTTGCTCAAATGGGTTATGACACTACGGCTAATGATGTTGCCGAATGGTCCGAAGTGTTCGCCACTTGTTATCTGAAGTCACAGAAAGAAGACCGGTATTATCAGGAAATCATCGACCATTTGAACGCATTGGAGGGCTATGATGGCTGGTTTACCGAGCACTATGGAGCAGATGATGCCTTGCAGAAACGCCCTTTCCAACGGAAGAATACCCGGAAACTGGATGCCATACGCGATGAGATAGACCGCATCAAACTTTCTTGGGAAGATAAATGCGTTATATTGACCAGCTTGATTTACGCCCTGGATGCAGTGGACAGCACGTTGGGGCATTATGTGGCTTATCTCTCGCAATGGTCGCCTCGTTCGTATAACGACTTGGTGCTTAAATTGCCGGCTCGTTTTCGGATAAAATCGAACAATTGTGTGTGTAGAGATGACATATTCTCTACCGTGTCGCAGCGGACTTTCGATTTTGCCTATTTTGATCCGCCCTATGGTTCGAACAATGAAAAAATGCCGCCCAGCCGGGTGCGTTATGCATCGTATTACCACATTTGGAAAACGGTCATACTCAACGACCGGCCCGTTCTTTTCGGCAAGGCAAACCGTCGGGAGGATTCTCGTGACGGCGTGTCGGCATCCGTGTTTGAAGAATATCGGAAAAACGATGAATCGGGACGCTTTATCGCTATGGAAGCCATCGACAAACTGATAAAGGCGACAAAAGCCCGTTATATTTTGCTTTCGTACAGTTCGGGTGGACGTGCCACCAAAGAACAGTTGCACGATATTTTGTCTGCGGAAGGGAAACTTTTGAAGTCGTTGGAGATTGATTATAAAAGGAATGTGATGGGAAACATGTGTTGGACGAACGAATGGATCAATCATGATGATAAATATAAAGAGTATCTTTTTTTAATGGAAAAACGATAGAAACTTTCGAGAGGATGTATCAAAATGCATCTTCTTTCATGTTCCGGTAAGGTGTATCAGAATGGGGAAGATGCAAGGCGCTCTGATACACCGTCTCCAATACAATAACAATGATGTCGGACGAATATTATATGAAACAGGCTTTGCTCGAGGCGCAAAAGGCACTCGGGCGCGATGAAGTGCCCATTGGGGCAGTGGTGGTGTGTCATGACCGTGTCATTGCCCGCGGGCACAACCTGACCGAAACGCTCACCGACGTGACTGCACATGCCGAAATGCAGGCCATAACGGCCGCTTCGCAGTTTCTTGGCGGCAAATATCTTTCGGACTGTACGCTGTATGTTACAGTCGAACCTTGTGTCATGTGTGCAGGTGCCATAGCCTGGGCGCAACTGGGCCGGCTGGTCTATGGTGCTTCTGACGACAAACGGGGGTTCCGGCGTTTTGCTCCCGATGCCCTGCACCCGAAAACCCAACTCACAGCCGGAGTCATGGCCGATGAATGCAGCCGCCTGGTGAAGGAATTTTTCAAGGCGAAGCGGTGAACTTTCTCCTGGTTCGATTTTTATCCGGCATTCAGGGGCGGGCAGTCACTCCAGGCGGGAGTGTATGTGAAGTTCTGATGTTCCTTATCCCTTTAGGCGGAATGTTGTCTGAAAACTTCGTTTTCGTTTGCTTCTACTTTCGACTTTCGCTATATTTGTGGCGAGTTTAAACGGATATTATGGCAAAAGGGCGAATTTCCGAACGGAAAACAAAGAATTCTTTGCGGACGCATAAATATGTTTTTACGTTGAACGACGAAGAAAACAGGGCATTGCTGCGCTATATCGAGAAATACAAGGTACAGAATCGGTCCCGTTTCATTCGTGAGACGTTGATGCTCGCTGTTATCAAGAAGTTCGAAGAAGATCATCCTACCTTGTTTTGACTTTGTGTGAGGAATATATGCCTTTTTGAAAAGAATTTGTTGAACATTCATCTGCATTTGTTGTTTTATGGAATACATGCTTGCTCTCGCAATGGGAGGGGTCGGCTTTCTGATAGCCTGGTTGCTCATGTCGAACCGTTTGTCGGCGTGGAAGCGTGAGGCTGAAGCCGTGGAAAAGCAGTTGATGGCTGATAAGGCCGATGCCGAACGTCGGTGCTCCGTGGCACAGGAGACGCTTCGCTTGCGTGCGGAGGAACTGCAGCATGTGCGCAACGAGCTGGAAGAACAGGCCAGACTGGCTGCCGGACGGGCGGTTGAACTGGCAACTCTGCGCACGAATAACGGGCATTTGCTTGAAAAACTGGAAACACGTAAAAAGGAGATAGAGGAATTGCAGAAGCGGTTGACCGTCGAATTTGAAAACATTGCCGGAAAGATATTGAAGGAACGTTCGGATGAATTTGCCGTGTCGAATCACCGGAGCTTGAGTGAGATATTGAACCCGTTGAAAGAAAAGATACAGCTTTTTGAGAAAAAAGTGGACGAAACCTATGACAAGGAGCTGCGGGACAAGATAAGCCTGCGTGAGGAAGTGCGCAAGCTGACGGAACTGAACACGCGGGTAAGTGAAGAGGCCAACAACCTGACCCGTGCGCTTAAGGGCGATGTGAAGAAGCAGGGCAATTGGGGAGAGGTGGTGCTGGAGCGGGTGCTGGAGCGGTCGGGACTGGTCAAGGGACAGGAGTATGAACGCGAAGAAGTGGTGGAGGGTGCCGACCATCAGGTGCAACGTCCGGATGTGATTATCCATTTGCCCGACAACAAGCACATCATTGTCGATTCGAAAGTTTCGCTGGTGGCATACGAACGCATGGTGTCGGCGGAGAATGAAGAAGAAAAAAACCGGTTTTTGCGTGAACATATAGCCTCGTTGCGTTCGCATGTGAAATTGCTGAGCGAGAAAAACTACCAGAATGCCTTGAATGTCAATACCCCCGATTTTGTGCTTATGTTTCTGCCTGTCGAGTCTTCTTTTTCTGTAGCCTTGCAGGGTGATACGGATTTGTTTTCTTACGCATGGGAGCGGAAAATCGTTATTGTGTGTCCTACTACGTTGTTGGCCACGCTGCGGACCATAGCTTCCATCTGGAAACAGGAAAACCAGACGAAGAATGCACAGGAGATTGCCCGACTGAGCGGTGCGTTGTATGACAAGTTCATCGGTTTTACGGAAGACATGCAAAGGATAAAGACGAATATAGACCGTGTGTCCGCAGCCTATGATGAGGCTTTCAAGAAGATGAAAACCGGCAACGGCAACATGGTGCGCACGGCCGAACGGATAAAGGAATTGGGGGCCAAGGTGGGTAACAAGCCGTTGCCTGCAGAGTTTGAAGCGGAATAAGAGAAAAAGGAATCTTTTTTTGGGAAAAATACGGATAGAGGAAAATAATTGTAGCTTTTGTATGTTTATATAAGTCAAAGCGGAAGTTTATGAAAAAGATAGTTTTTTTTGCAGGACTGGTTTTGCTGGTGGCATGTGCGAACAGGCAGTCGGCAACAAATGCCGGGTGTGACAAGACACAGCCCGTTAATCTGATTCTGGATACGGATCTTGGTCCCGACTACGATGATGTGGGTGCAATGGCTGTCATGCATGCTTTGGCCGACAGCGGACAAGTGAACATATTGGCCACCCTTGCGTCCAACAGCGATTGGAGGGTAGTGCCCTGCATAGAAGTGTTGAATGCCTATTTTGGCCGGCCCGACATACCGGTGGGGGCTCCGAAAGGCGTTGACGCACCTTCGCTGACAAGCGGTCACCGCACCAAATGGACCGAGGCTTTGCCGGCCCGTTATCTCCATCGCACCGCTTCGACTGCCGATGCACCCGATGCCGTGAAATTGTACAGACAAGTGCTGAGCGCACAGCCCGACAGCAGTGTGGTGATATGTACCATTGGTTTCTTTACGAATTTGAAAGGTCTGTTGCTGTCTGAGGCCGATGAATACAGTCCGCTCGACGGACGTGAACTGGTGGCACGCAAGGTGCGCAGACTGGTGTCCATGGCCGGTGAGTTTCCGGCAGGAAGGGAGTATAACGTGTATTGCGATGTGCAGGCTTCGGCTGCCGTAGCCGAACAGTGGCCTACCGAAATAGTCTTTAGCGGATTTGAGATAGGACTTCCGGTTCTCACCGGGAAACGGTTGATAGCATCGCCGGTAGAAAACAGTCCGGTGAAGGATGCCTATGCCCTGTGCATGAGCGAGGGTGACCCGAATGGGCGTAACAGTTGGGACCAGACAGCGGTGCTGGCGGCTATCAAAGGATATGCCTCTTATTTCGATGCCGAGAGAGGCCGTTTCTTCCTGACCGATGAAACGGGTGCCAACGGCTGGCAACCTGATGAACACGGACCTCATGTGCGTTTGGTGCAAAAACTTCAACCGGACACGTTGGCAACCTTGCTTGAAGGCTATATGATGCATCAGCCTGTGTGCAATCGGAAATAGGAATGTTCAAATTTTTTATTGCGTAATTACCCATAATGAAGCTAAAGGTGTTTGTCTTTCTTTCTTTTCTGTTGTCGTGTTCTTTGCTTGCAGCAGAGAAGCCACAATCTCAACCAGCCGACAGTTTGTTGACAGCCGATACGACGACACTTCGCCGGTCGGCCGACACGCTTATTGTTGCAACGTTGGCGGGCAATTTGTCTCAACTGCTGAATGCGGACACGCAGATGTCGGACAGTGTGCCGGCCCATGCACCGATAGCCGACAGTTTGCGGCAGGCTTATTCTCCCGACAGCCTTTTAACCGTTTTTTCGAACGACAGCATTGTTCCCGACAGTCTCGGACTTTCCCGTACGCATGCCGACTCGCTTGGAGTGGACACGTTGTCCATGGAGGAAATGTGCAGGTCGTTGCAACGTATCCGGATTGCCGACATTGACCTGGACCGTTATTTTTCCGACAGCCAAAAAAATGATACCCTGCAGGGTAAACAGTATTCCGACAGCACCCGGATGGCCAAAAGAAAGAAATCTGCCGAACCGACCGACCTTATGACTTTGTTGCGCAAGGGAGAGGTCATCCGTTCCATGATTCCCGATTCTATTGTGGTCGATTCGGCATTTCTTGCCAAACTTCATTTCACGCCGGTATTGCTCGATTCAAATATCTACCGGCACAATCCGCTGTTTAACGAACTGGTGTTCATGGGTAAGGAAACGCCGCTCGACTGGAGGAAGAACAAGACCGATTCGCTTTTTTACGGGGCAAGGCCGCGTACGCTCAGCGCACCGCTTGACACGTTTGCCATGCCTACTCCGCGTGATATTTTGATAGACCTGCGGCATGATGCCCGTGACTACATTACGCGTACCAATGTGTTGCTTTACACTACTACGTTTGACCGCTTGCCCCGGGTGACATGGACCGACAACGAACGGATAGAAAACAAGCCCATTAAGGAATATGCCATCAATGAATTCCAGCATGTTCCGGTTGTGAACTCCAACCGAATTGTGGTGCGGCGCAAAAAGTTCAGCCCATGGGATGGTCGGTTGAATTCGCTGCTTCAGTTTTCGCAGACCTCCGTGTCGAAAAACTGGCATCAGGGTGGTTACAATTTCTTTTCCTTGCTGGGTGGACTTTCGGGTTACCTGAACTATGACAACCACAAGAAAATGCGTTGGGAAAACAGTTTTGAATGGCGCACAGGCTTCAACACGGTGACCGGTGATACCATCGGACCCAAGGGCGGACGTAAGGCCATGCCGAGCGATGATGTGTTCAAGATAAACAGCAAGTTCGGGCTCAAGGCAACCGGTGACTTCTATTACAGCATGAATGCCGATTTTCAGACCAATTTCTTCGACAACCCGAAAGGCATTAACAATTATGAAATGAAAGCCCGTTTCCTTACACCTATCCGCTTCAATGTAGGTGTCGGTATGGAATACAAGTATAAATGGCTTTCGGTCAACCTTTCGCCCGTATCGTTCAAGTACATTTACCTCACCGACACCACTACCACGTACGGCTTCTTTATCAAACCTACCGAGTTTGGTATCCCCGAGGGAGAGAACCGGTTGGCCGAAATAGGTAGCAAGCTGGTGGTGGAAATGAAAGACTACAGCCCCATACCCGAATTGAAACTGAATTCGAAGCTGAACTTCTATACCAATTATACGAAAGTGGAAATAGACTGGGAAATTGTGGCCGAGTTTGCCATTAACCGCTTCCTGTCCACCCGTCTCATGCTTAACCCGCGTTTCGACAACACAGTCATTCTGCCAGAACAGGAAAAGGCCAAGTTGCAGATGAAGCAGATGCTGACGGTGGGTATTTCCTACCGCATATTATAGCGGTGAAGGGCGGATGGTATTCCCAACTCAACCGAATATTTTCCGGAACTCGTCGAAGCGTTCGCCTTCTTCCTCGCCGAACCGGACCACTTTCGAACGGGCTACTTCGGGCGTGTACATGCGGTCGGTGTGCGACTTGGAAAAGAACTTGTCGGCATAGCACACCAGTTTTTCCTCAAGGCTTTGCGGCCGCATGTCGCGGTGCGGCAGCGGATAGTCGTTTTTCACAATCATGTCGAGGCTGAGCCCCATGCCCGTATGACGTTCGCACACAAGGGCGTGCCGCGGCAATCCTTCCGCACGCAGCAGTTCGCCGCCCAGATAGCCGTGTTCGATGTACTGGTGTGTGCCGTGGCAGTGTATGCCCGGTGCGTTGCACATGAATATGCCGATGTCATGCAGCATGGCTGCTTCGGCCACGAACGTGCGGTCAACATCCTTCAGCTCCGGGTGGCGTTCCAGCAGTTCCAGTGCGTAGTCGCGCACCTGTCGGCTGTGTGTGAGCAGTATTTCGTAAGCCTCGCGGTTGTCCGCATAATATTTCTTCAATAAACTCTCCGTGTCAGTCATTGTGTGTCTTGTTTTTGTATGCCGGTTGCAAAAATACGAATAATCCCAAATCGGTTATGGGGTTTTGTGGCGTTTTTTGCTTTTCTGACAAAGAGGGTGGTGGCTTTTTCTATATGTCATTGCTCCAAACCCAATGTGGTCGTGTGTTCATGCCTTTGAAGTTCTCTTTTCACCTAGGTGAAAAGAACGTCCCACATATATGGGACACGTGTCCCATATATGTGAGACACGTGTCCCACGTATGTGGGACGATAACTTTAAAGGCATAAAAAGGAAACATCGTGCTGTCGGCCGCACGATTTCATACCGATGAATGCACGGGATGTTTATCGCCGGTTCGCTTTTTCTGCGGCTGTTCATACATGTGCCGGTGCGGTGTTGCTGCGATAAGAGGCCCGCTCAGTGACCTATTTCGCCTGCTTGAACGAAATTTTCGGCCCGTTTTGAAAAAAGAATGAAAAAATAGGGATATATTTGTACGTCCTTAAGAAAAAGCTGAAATCTGTCGACAAAATGGAAGTCGGAACAGCCAGCGTACAGACAAAGTGAAACAACAACAATCATAATATAATTTATTTAGTCGTATGAAGAAACATATTTTTAACGCGGGACCGTGCATACTGCCCCAACCGGCAATTGAATCAGCCATTGCCGCCATTAGAGATTTCGACGGAACCGGTGTCGGAGTTTTGGAAATATCCCACCGCACTCCGGGTTGGGACCGTATCATGTCGGAAACGGAACAGTTGTGGAAAGAACTGTTGAACATTCCCGAAGGTTACAAAGTGCTGTTCTTGGGCGGTGGTGCCAGCACCCAGTTCTGTTACGTTCCCTTTAACCTGCTGGGCAAGAAGGCTGCGTATCTGCAAACCGGCGTATGGGCCAAGAAAGCCGCAAAAGAAGCCAAACTTTTCGGCGAGGTTGAAATTGTAGCTTCTTCTGAAGACGCCAACTATACATACATTCCTACCGGCTACACCATTCCGGCCGATGCCGACTATTTCCACATTACAACGAACAACACGATTTACGGAACGGAAATCCACACCGACCTTGACAGTCCGGTGCCATTGGTTGCCGACATGTCGTCGGACATTCTGAGCCGTCCGGTCGATGTGTCGAAATATGCGCTCATTTACGGAGGTGCCCAGAAAAACGTGGGTCCTGCCGGTGTGACTTTTGTCATTGTACGTGAAGACATTTTGGGCAAGGTTGACCGTGCCATACCGACCATGATTGATTATCGTACGCATGTGAACAACAGCTCCATGTTCAACACGCCTCCCGTGTTTGCCATCTATGTGATGCACGAAACACTGAAGTGGGTGAAGGAACTCGGCGGTGTGGAAGCCATGTACAAGATGAACCTGGCCAAGGCCGAATTGCTTTATAATGAAATAGACCGCAACAAAATGTTTGTCGGAACAGCCCGCAAGGAAGACCGTTCCATCATGAACGTATGTTTTGTCATGGCCGAAGAATACAAGGACAAGGAAGCTGCTTTCATGGAATTTGCCAAGGAACGTGGCATGGTAGGTATCAAGGGCCACCGTTCGGTAGGAGGTTTCCGTGCTTCCATTTACAATGCCTGCCCGTTGGAAAGCGTACAGGCTTTGGTTGACTGCATGAAGGAATTTGAAAGTAATTATTAATTATCAATTATTAATTATCATGGGCGAGCAGGGCCGATATAACGTGGTCGCGGACAAGAGCCGTGCGTTTGCCTTGCGAATGGTCAATCTATATAGGTTTCTTGTCGAGGAACGAAACGAGTCCTGCCTGTCCAAACAGCTGCTTCGTTCAGGCACTTCGATAGGGGCTAATATAGCCGAAGGCATATATGCCGAATCAGGCTCCGACTTTATCCATAAGTTGGCTGTCGCCCAAAAAGAGACATCCGAGTCGCTTTATTGGCTCGATTTGTTACATGCTTCCGGCTTTTTGTCAGAGACAGAGTATGTCTCCGTACATACAGATTGCGTTGAAATAATGAGATTGCTTACATCCATTATTAAGTCTAAAAAAGCACAATCGTCCGATAAGGAAAGAAAACAAAACGTTAATAATTAATCATTGACAATTAATCATTATGAAAGTATTGGTTGCAACAGAAAAGCCGTTTGCCAAAGTAGCGGTCGACGGCATTAGAAAAGAAGTAGAGGCTGCCGGCATGGAACTGGCATTGCTCGAAAAATATACGGAAAAACAGCAGTTGCTCGCAGCGGTGGCCGATGCCGATGCACTCATTATCCGCAGCGACAAGGTGGATGCCGAAGTATTGGCTGCTGCACGTAATCTGAAAATTGTGGTTCGTGCCGGTGCAGGCTATGACAATGTGGACCTTGAAGCCGCTACGGCAGCCGGAGTGTGTGTCATGAACACACCGGGACAGAACTCGAATGCCGTGGCCGAACTGGTGTTCGGTTTGCTGGTGTTTGCCGTGCGCAATTTCTATAACGGCACTTCGGGTACGGAACTGAAAGGCAAGAAACTGGGCATTCATGCCTATGGCAACGTGGGACGCAACGTGGCACGCGTGGCCAAGGGATTCGGCATGGATATTTATGCCTACGATGCTTTCTGCCCGGCCGAAGCAATGGAAAAAGATGGGGTGAAAGCCTTGTCGTCGGCCAAGGAACTCTATGCCACTTGCGATGTGGTTTCGCTGCACATTCCGGCAACGGCCGAAACAAAGCAGTCCATCAACGAAGCCTTGCTCGCCGACATGCCGAAAGGTGCCGTGCTGGTCAATACGGCCCGCAAGGAAGTGATAGACGAGCCGGGTCTGGTACGTTTTATGGAAGCCCGTCCCGATGTGAAATACGTGACCGACATCATGCCCGGAAATCATGATGAAATGATGGAAAAATTTGCCGGACGCTATTTCTCGACTCCTAAGAAAATGGGAGCGCAGACGGCCGAAGCCAATATCAACGCCGGCATTGCTGCCGCCCGTCAGATTGTGGGTTTCCTGCTCAACGGCGATGAAAAGTTCCGTGTGAACAAGTAAGGAAAATTTCTCTTCCGTAGTGAATAGGAAAGAATGAACAACAAGTAAGGCCGGTGCATGCACCGGTCTTACTTGTCTTTTTATAGCTCTTTATGTATTGACGATTTGGGTTTTAATAAACCAGTGTGACGGTCAGCTTTTCTCCTTTGGCATTTGTGCCCTGAATGGAGGTAAGATAGCCGTCGGAGTCGGTTTCGGTACGATAGTCTGCAGTCTGTGTTTCGAACGGGTCATCCCCCCACCAATAGGTGGGCAGTGCACAGTGGCTGCTGCGTGTGCCGAGTACACCGGCAAGTTGCCATACTACGTGTTCCATGTCGTCATACCAGGAGAGAATCTGGTTGATGTCGGTCAAGCCCTTGTTGGCGTGTTCTGTATAGAGGAACGTTGCTTCTCTCTCGCTTGTGGTGTAGCTGAAGCCGAGCAGGTCGCCGTTTTCCCATTTCATCGTCATGGCGTCGCCGGAAGGTTGTCCGTCTTGAATGGATTCGTCGCGTATAAATTGTCCGAGCGCATCGTAGGTGTATTGTGATTCATGCGGTTCGTAGCCTTCCATCGGTAGCCCGTTTTCGAATGCTTCGGTGTAAGTAGAGCGTAGGGCGCGACCTTCGGTGTCGAGTGTGGCAGTCATGCGGGCAACTTGATGGGATGTCCCAGTTGAGCTTCCTTCTTCTGGGGCAGGATTGCCGTTTTCGTCGAGACAGATGTATGTGTCGACAACAATGTTGCCTGGAGCATAGGTGTATTGAAAAAGGTAGTTGACGTAGACGGTTTCGTCAGCTTCTTGTCGGCATGTGAAGGATGAAATACGGTTTTGTCCGTCGTAGTTGAACGTGAAGATACTACTTCCGGTGTGTTCGCTGTCTTCACTCACGATGGTGAGTTTTGTCAGGGCTTTGCCTTCATGCGGATTGGGAGTTGGGTCCGGTTCGTTTCCATTGCATCCTGTCAGCATGAAAAGCGCAGCAAGAACAGGCGTGCTAAACAGTTTTCTTGTTATGTTCATAAAACTTGAATGTAATAGGTTGTTTTGGAGAGCAAAAATAGTCAAAATATTCATAAGACAATAAAAGAGGATGTGGACTATGTTTCTTTGCCGGATAATCAGTGTGATGGCAAAATCATCTTTTGTTTGCTATGTGTGTGGGAAAATTTTATAATTTTGTTCCGATTCATTTTTTTGCTTTTGGAAACAGTTTTGAAGACAACAAAATAGAATCAAACATTTGTTTGTGCTTATGGAAACGGGTCTTGAAATGCCTTTGCACTACGAATATGCCAGCCGCATTTTTGAACTGACAGCCGAGTAGGGTTGAAAATCTATTTTACCGGTTGGATTCGCACGCACTTTTATTTTATATCAGTTGTTAAATTTGCAGAAATGAGAGTATTTGCCATCGTAATCAAACAAGCTACAGCCCTGTTTCGTTTCGGTGTGGGCTTTTTTGTCGTCCTTTTAATGTTGGGTGCGTCCTCCGTATCTGTTCGTGGACAGGAAAATATAGCGTCGGAAATTATGAAATATACTCCAGGCCGGTCCGAACTGATATCGAGGGGGCGCAGCATGTTGCTGGATGCCTTTATGGATGATAATAGTGCCAAAGTAGAGGATGTGTTTCTGTATCTTGTAAATGATGTGGAAGACACTGAATACATTGCCTTTTATTATGCAGAAAAGGTTACATTGGCTTGTTGGTTGGGAATGTATGATATGGCTGTGCGGGAGATAGCCTGTTTTTACAATGACAGTACGACTTACCCTACGGCTATCAAACCGCCGGCTGATCAGTTATGGCCCAAACTTTACGAGAAGGCGCAACTCTATCGTGAAGCCTTGTTTCAAAGAATAGAGTCAGCTTCTCTTTCGGCAGAAGACAAGGCCGTGCTTACACTCACGATGGAAAGTATTCTTACATCCCGAGAGTCTGTTTTCAGCCAGGAACAGGAGGATATTAACAAGAAGTGCAATGAGTTTCTGACATCTTATCCACAATCGGTATATGGACGTTATGTGCGTGAAAAATTGCGTTTCCAAGTCAAACCTGCCGACTGGGGGTTTGGCATGGGCATCAATGCAGGTTATTCGGGGCACACCGGTGCTTTGGCTGATATGGTGTCCGGCTATGCCACAATAGGCTTTGAGATGGAAGTGACTTACAAACGTTTTATGTTTGGATTTACGGGCAATTACGGGATGGGAGCTGATCTTCGGGGTAGTGTGCAGGGCAGCAATACTAATGAGGTGTGGAGCGGAAGTGCCTCTACATTCAACGGTGGATTGTATTTGGGCTTCAAGTCCGTTGATGCCAGAAAGTGGGCTTTGACTCCGTTTGTCGGCGTAGGAGGCTGCTTAGTTGAACCTCTTGAACCTTTTCAAAAACAACATCCTGAATTTGAAAATTTCGATTTGTGCGGTGATGTTTCCTGTATGTTCGGGTTTAATCTTGAAGGAAAGTTGTCCATGTCGAAACGGTTGCCTCATCTGCTGTATTCGTATTACCCGGTGCGGCTGCGGGCCGCCTATTTGCTGAATTGCGACTCCAAGGCATTTATGCCGGGTGACCTTTTTACCATAACATTGGGTATTGGTATGTACATTCGTAATAGCAAACGTGAAATGTGAATTTGTGGCCCTTTGCTCTGGAGTTGTGAAGGCTGTCGGTCGGTTTGTGCAGAAATGTCTTTCCTTTCTTGCGAACGAGTTGTAGGAGAAGAACTCCAAAGAAATGTACGGGGGTAGGCCAATTGCCTTCTCCTTTTTTCTGTTTGTGCATTCCGGCAAAGGGGCGGGAGAGGAACAGGAGTACGGCCCACCTGTCGTGTCACTTGTTTTGTACCTTGAATGTGTAATGTTTCTGGCAAAGATAGCTTACTAGAATGCAGATGCCGGTGACCAGCATTTTCGAAGGTGTTTCCCAAAATCCGAATGCTTCGATAAACAGTTTCAGACCGGTATAGTTGATGAACAGGTTGAGCCCTACCACCTGCAGGTAGCGTACCAGTTGCGTGCGTCCGCGCAGGTCGGAGGCGGTGAAGGTGACGTATTTCTGCAGCAGAAAACCGCTGAGGGTGCTGATGGGGAACGTAATGGCCAGCGTGGCCGTATGTGCCTCGAGTGCCATGAAGCCCAGGTGCACTACCTGTTTGTGAAAACCGTAGTTGATAAGCAGGAAGAAAAGAGCCCAGTCGAACAGAATGTTGGCCGCGCCGCACACCGCATAGCGGAACAGCTGTTCGGACATGAAACGGCTGAAAGGAGGGTAGAAAAAGTCGACAATCTTACGGATAAAAGCTCCTATTTTTCGGAAAAGTTTTTGCATTCCAACTATTATAACTACTTTTGTGCGATTTATGCCCCACGGCATGAACCGTTTGCAAAGATAAGACATATTTTCATTATTCAACCCCCTATGCCCGACGACCACCAGCGATATGACCGAAGTAAGAGCGAAAAAGTACTTGGGACAGCATTTCCTCAAGGATTTGGACATTGCCCAACGTATCGCCGGGAGTCTTCCTCTCGACGGTAGGACCGATGTGCTCGAGATTGGCCCGGGTATGGGTGTGCTCACGCAATTTCTGCTTCAGAATCCGCAAATCAATCTGACGGCCGTCGAACTCGATACCGAGTCGGTGGATTATCTGCACCGTCACTATCCGCAATTGCGTGTGCTGGAAGCCGACTTCCTGAAACTCGACCTGAAAGAAATTTTTTCCGACCGGTTCTTCATCATCGGAAACTTTCCTTATAACATCTCCAGTCAGATATTGTTCAAGCTGCTCGACTACAAGGACCGTGTGCCGGTGCTTTCCGGCATGTTCCAGAAAGAGGTGGCCGAACGTATCGCTTCTCCTGCAGGCAGAAAGGCATACGGCATTCTGAGTGTGCTTTTGCAGGCATTCTACACGATAGATTATCTTTTTACCGTACCGGAACATGTGTTCGACCCTCCGCCTAAGGTCCAATCGGCTGTTGTTCGCCTCGTACGCAACGACGTGCAGAAACTCGATTGTGACGAAGTCCTGTTCAGGACCGTGGTGAAAACAGCCTTCAACCAGCGTCGGAAGACCTTGCGGAACTCGGTCAGCTCTTTGGTGGAAAAGGGTCATCCCATGTATGCCGACCCGATATTCGACAAACGCCCGGAACAGTTGGATGTGCAGGCTTTTGTCAGGCTGACGAACATGATTGCGCAGAGTCTTCACTCCTCCGATCCGAAGGAGGAAAAGTAAAATGCCCGGAATAAGGCGAATCCCGGGGAATTGTAAAACCCCGAAGCTGTTCTGAACCCCCTGTTGGGTGCTTGGGATGGACTTCACTTAAACGAACCATCATGTCAGAATTAAGAATATTCTATCACGAAAACGGCAGGCTGAAAATATCCAAAAGCATTGATACCATCAAACGGACCGACTTGAAAGACATCATTTGGATTGACTTGAACGATGTGTCGGAGGAAACGGAAGTGGAACTGGAAGATTTTCTCAAAATCTATATTCAGGAAGATGAGGAAATGGAAGAAATCGAGATGAGTTCGCGCTACATACAGACGGATGACAGTCTGGTGGCCAATTCGAATTTCCTGCTCGATAATTACACTTTGGAGCCTGTTTCGTTCATTCTGAAGAACAACATCCTGGTATCGGTGCGCAGTGAAGAACTGAAATCGTTCAATGAAACCATCAAGAAGATTTATGCCAATACCAAGAGTTTCCCTACAGGACAGCACGTGTTGGTGTCGCTGCTTGAAACGCGGGTGGAATATGATGCCGACATCATAGAAGACGTGACTGACCAGATTACCCTGCTCAGTAAATCCATGAGCACCACGAGCGATGAAAAGCCTTTGGGCGAAGAGATTCTGATAGAAATCAAGGACCTGCAGGAAAAGGTGATGATTATCCGTCAGAACATCATGGACAAGCAGCGGGTGGTCTCGAACATGCTGAAAGGTAACTTCTTTTTGGATGACTTGCAGCCTCGGCTCACCATGATTATCAAGGATATCAATTCGTTGTTTGAGTATACGCGTTTCGGGTTCGACCGTCTCGACTATCTGCAGGATGCATTCCTCGGGTTGGTAAACCTGCAGCAGAACAAGATTATCAAGATATTTACCGTGATATCGGTGGTGTTCATGCCGCCTACCTTGATAGCATCCATTTACGGAATGAATTTCAGCCACATGCCTGAACTGGACTGGACCTGGGGCTATGCTTTCTCCATAGGGGCCATGTTGCTGTCGGCTGTAGTCGTACTCTTCTACTTCAAACGCAAGAAGTGGCTGTAAAGGCGGTCAATGCCGTTTGTACATATGTCAAAGAGGTTGTCTCAAAATAAACTTGAGATGGCCTCTTTTGTTGTTTTTATTTCAATTGCAGTCATTGTGATTTTTCTAGGAATAGGAGTTCTCCAACTTACTTTTGAAGATTTTATTCCTTTCACATTGTTTTTTTCATTG